>CANHJG010000012.1 GCA_947461205.1 Opitutia bacterium | reverse complement strand
AGTCGGGGCGAGGTGGCCGGCAGCGACGGCTTCGCGGAGCAGGTGTTCGATGGCTTCCCAGAGGACGGTGGAGCCGTCGGCGACAGGAGCGCTGCGGCCCTGGGCCTTGTCGTGGGTGACGTGGTGTTTGCGCCAGCTGCCGCCTTCGGTGCGGGCGTTGAGGAGCATGGGCTGGAAGCGGTCGCAGGCGTGGGCGAATTTCGCCTCGGGAGTCGTGCGGGCTTCGAACTCGTCCCAGAGGGCGCGGAATTCGCGGGACTGGTCGACGGGAAGGAGACCGAAAATGCGGTCGGCGGCGCGGGCCTCGCGGGCGTGCTGGTCGACCATCGCGGCGGTGTCGTAGGCGAAGGTGTCGCCGGCGTCGATTTCCACGAGATCGTGGATGAGGCCCATCTTGAGGACGCGGAGGATGTCGAGCTGCGGGACGTTGGCGTGCTCGGCGAGAACCATGGCGCAGAGGCAGAAGGCCCAAGAGTGTTCGGCGTCGTTTTCGGGGCGACGGCTCTGGGTGTTAATCGTCTGGCGAAAAATTTCCTTCAGTTTGTCGCACTCGGCGATGAAGGCGATTTGCTGGGCGAGGCGGGTGACCGGGTTGGCGGAGGGAGGAACCACGCGGGACACCCAAGTCACGAACGTCGGTCGGGGCAATGCCGGAGCGCGCTCGGGCGGCGGTGCGGGACGGGGGGACGAACGAGGAACGAGAACGACTATTTCAGCAGAGGCGCGAGAAGGGGCGTCCACACGGCGTAGCCGGCGGGGGTCAAATGGAGTTTGTCGGCGAGGTAAAGTTCGGGGCGGGGCAGGCCGTCGGGGCCGAGCATGGGCCGCCAGACGTCGAGGAAGGCGAGGCGTACCGGGTCGGCGGCGCAGTCGGCGGCGATGAGGGCGTTGGCTTTGAGGCCTTTTTCGCGAATATCCCAGCGTGAAGGGCTGGGCTTGATGCCGATGAAGACGATCTTGGCGGCGGGAAGCGCGGCGTGGATTTTCGTGCGGAAGGCGGTGAAGTCGGCGGCGACGGTCTCGGGAGACTTGCCGGCCTTGAGGTCGTTGTCGCCGGCGTAAACGACGACGGTGCGCGGTTGGCAGGGGATGACGATGCGGTCGGCGTAGAAGACGCTGTCGGCAAGTTCGGAGCCGCCAAAGCCGCGGTTGATCGTCGGGACGCCCGGGAAATCCCGGGCGAGGGAAGTCCATTTGACGATGGAGGAGCTGCCGACGAAAACGACGGCGTGGGGGGGCGGTGGGTTTGTGGCGTCGGCCTGGGTGAATTTGGCGATCGCGGCGGACCATTTTTCGGGTGCGGCGAAGGTCGAGCTGGAGCCGGCGAAGGCGCCGGCGAGGGCGAAGACGAGGGCGAGCCGGCGGGCGCGCGTTCGCGGCACGGCGGGGGCCGCGAACGCGGGGGTCATTGGGCTAGGCCGGCGGCGGGGGCGGCGCCGGCGCGCTCGATTTCGTCGACCGATTTCGGCGCGAGGTGCTTGGTTAATTTCTCCATGTAAAGGTAGAAGACCGGCGTGATGTAGAGGGTGAGGAGCTGCGAGACCAGCAGGCCACCGACGACGGCGAGACCGAGGGTGCGGCGGGCGTCGGCGCCTGCGCCCCAGCCGAGGGCGATGGGCAGGGTGCCGGCGAGGGCGGCGAGGGTGGTCATCATGATAGGGCGGAAGCGCACGATGCAGGCCTCGAAGATGGCTTCCTCGGCGCCTTTGTGGCGGTTGCGTTTCGCGTCGAGGGCGAAGTCGATCATCATGATCGCGTTCTTCTTCACGATCCCGATGAGCATAATCAGGCCGACGTAGCCGTAGATATTCAGTTCCTGGCGGAAGAGCACAAGCGTGACGAGCGCGCCAAAGGTGGCGGACGGCAGGCCGGAAAGAATCGTCAGCGGGTGCACGAAGTCCTCGTAGAGGATGCCGAGCACGAGATAGATCACGAGGACGGCGATGAGGAGCGTCCAGCCGAGACCGTTGAGCGAACTGGTGAAGGCGGCGGCGGTGCCCTGGAAGGTGCCGCTGATCGTTGGGGGCAAGATTTCGCGGGCGATACGCTCGATCTCGGCGGTGGCCTCGCTGAGGGAGACGTCGGGCGTGAGGTTAAACGTCATCGTGACGGCGGGGACTTGGCCCATGTGTGCGACGGTGAGGGGGCCGACGGTCGAGCGGACTTTCGAGACGGACTCGAGCGGGATCAGTTTGCCCTCGCGGTTGCGCAGGTAGAGGAAGGCGAGGGCGCTCGGGTCACGCTGGTATTGTTTGTCGAGCTCCAAGATGACTGAGTATTGGTTGGTCGACGTATAGATGGTGGAGACCTGGCGGGAGCCGAAGGCGCTGTAGAGGGTTTCTTCGACCTGCTGGGCGGTGAGGCCGAGCGAGGAGGCTTTGTCGCGATCGATATCGATGATGATCTGGGGGCTCGTGATCTGCAGATCCGAGTTTACGTCGATGAGTCCGGGGACTTCTTTGACGCGTTCGAGCAGCAGCGGGGTCACGCGGTAGAGTTCCTGCAGGTCCGTGCCCGAGAGGGTGTATTGGTAGACGGAACTGGCCCCGCGGCTGCCGAGGCGGATGCTGGGCGGAACTTGCGGGAAGACTTTGACGCCGGGAAGGCCGGCGGTTTCGGCGCGCAACATCTGGGCGATGACGGTGGCGTTGGGGCGTTTGTCGCGATCGATGAGACCGACATACATGCGCCCGGTATTGCCGCCGCCGCTGCCGCTGCGGCCGAACGAACCCATCATGGCTGAGGTGTCGGCGACGTAGGGATTTTTTTTCACGGCCGCCATCACCGCGGTTTGGTGGCGGACCATGGATTCGAAGGAGACATCCTGGGCGGCTTCGATCGAGACACTGATGCGGCCGGTGTCCTCGGTGGGGATGAAGCCCTTCGGTACAAGATTGAGGAGCCAGAGCGTCAGGCCGACCATCGACAACGCGACCAGCATCGTAACGACGCGGAAGCGCAGGGAGATCCGCAGGGTGCGCTCGTAGAGACCGACGCTGGCCTGGAGGATGCGTTCGGTGGCCCGGTAGAACAGGCCGTGTTTGGCCGCATGGTCGACGGGCTTCAGGAAACGGCTACACAGCATCGGCGTGAGCGTGAGCGAGACGAAACCGGAGACCAAGATCGCCGCGCTGATCGTGACGGCGAATTCGTAGAGGAGGCGCCCGAGGACTCCGCCCATGAAGAGCACCGGGATGAACACGGCGACGAGCGAGATCGTCATCGAGAGGATGGTGAACCCGATCTCGCGGGAGCCCTTGAGGGCGGCGGCCATCGGGGTTTCGCCGAGTTCGATGTGCCGGACGATGTTTTCGAGCATCACGATGGCGTCGTCCACGACGAAGCCGACCGAGAGGGTGAGGGCGAGCAGCGAGATGTTGTCGATGCTGAAGCCGAAGAAATACATCACGCCGAAGGTGCCGAGGATGGCGATGGGCATCGCGATGCTGGGGATGATCGTCGCGGAGGCCGAACGGAGGAACAGGAAGATCACGAGCACGACCAAGACGATGGCGAGCACGAGGGTGAATTTCACGTCGTGGACGGAGTCGCGGATGGCGAGCGATTTGTCGCTGAAGATCTCGAGGTTGACGGTGGCGGGCAGTTGCGCGCGGAAGGAGGGGAGCAGTTCTTTGATGCCGTCGACGACTTTGATCGTGTTGGTGCCGGGCTGGCGTTGGATCGATAGGGTGATGGTGCGCGTGGCTTTGTTCCCGGTGGCGAAGTCGGGGTCCTCGACGCCGTCGACGAACCGTTGGTCGAACCAGCTGTAGGATTTTTCGTTTTCGATGCCGTCGGTGACGTTGGCGACGTCGGCGAGGCGGACGGCGGCGCCGTTGCGATAGCTGACGATGACCTTGCGGAAGCCCTCGGCGCTCTTGAGCTGGCCGGTGGCGATGAGCGTGGTGGCCTTGTGCGTGCCGTCGAGGGTCCCGGCGGGGAGGTTGACGTTGTTGGTGTCGAGGGCGGTGCGGACCTCGTCGATGCCGATGCCGCGGGCGGCGAGGGCGCGCGGATCGAGCCGGACGCGCACGGCGTACTTTTGCGAGCCAAAGACGTTGACCTGCGAGACGCCGTCGACCGTGGAGATGCGCTGGGCGAGGATGGTCTCGGCGTATTCGTTCACCTCGGAGA
The DNA here is from genome assembly GCA_947461205.1 of Opitutia bacterium. Taxonomy (GTDB): domain Bacteria; phylum Verrucomicrobiota; class Verrucomicrobiia; order Opitutales; family Opitutaceae; genus GAS368. Next base: position 57,242 of record CANHJG010000012.1, on the reverse strand, counting down.
GGGACAGCGTCGACGACGAGAGCGACAGGAGGAGCACGGAATCCTCCGCCGGATTTGATTTCCGAAACGACGGGGGATTGGGCATGTCGCGCGGGAGGCGGCGCTGCACGGCGGAGATGGCCGACTGCACGTCCTGCGCGGCGCCGTCGATATTGCGATCCAAGTTGAACTGGAGGGTGATCGAGGTGCTGCCGAGGGAACTGGTCGACGTCATCGAGTCGATGCCGGCGATGCTGGAGAGCTGTTGTTCGAGCGGGGTGGCCACCGACGCGGCCATCGTTTCCGGACTCGCGCCGGGCAGGCTGGCGGAGATCGAGATGGTGGGGAAATCGACGTTGGGGAGCTCGCTGACCGGCAGCTTCTGATAAGCCATCCAGCCGAAGAGGGTGACCGCCGCGGTGATGAGGGTCGTCATCACGGGCCGGCGGATAAAGTGTTCGGGGATGTTCATGAGGCTTTCTTCTCTTTGTCTTTCTTTTTGCCTTCGCCCTTGCCCTCGCCGCTCTTGCCGGCGCGAGCGCCGCCGCTCGGGGCGGCAGCGTCTTTGACGTCAACGGGTTTGCCGGGAATGACACGGAGTTGTCCGTCCGTGACAACCGTCTCGCCGGCGGTGAGGCCCTTGCTGATCACGGCGTCGGGCTGGGAGAGGCGCTCGACGACCACGGGGCGGAGTTCGGCGGTCTTGTCGGATTTGACGACGTAAACATATTGGCCGGTCTGGGAGGTTTGAATCGCGCTGCTGGCCACCGTGAGGACTTCGGGGGAGGCGAGGGTGACGGTGACCGTGGCAAACTGCCCCGGCCAGAGGCGCTGGGCGGTGTTGGGAAAAGTGCCCTTGAGCTTCAACGTGCCGGTGGCCGAATCGACCGTGTTGTCCATAAAAGTGAGATCGCCGTATTCGGGTTTTTCTTCCAGGCCGGGAGGGATCACCGCGACATTGAGCGTGCCGGTCGCCCGGTAGCTGACGACGGAACCGAAGTATTGTTGGGGCACGCCGAAGGTGACGTAAATCGGGCTGACCTGATGGATGGTGACGAGGAGACCGCCGGCCTCATTGACGCGGACGAGATCGCCTTCGTGTACCGGGATGTTGCCGGTGCGGCCGGCGAGCGGCGCGCGAATGGAACAGTAGTCGAGCTGGAGCTTGGCGGTGGCGAGGCGCGACTCGTCGGACTGCACCTCGGATTCGAGATTGCGGGCGGTGTCGGAAATTTTTTCGAACTGCTCTTTGGACACCATCTGATCGGTGGTGAGGGAGCGATAGCGGGCCACCTGGGTGCGGGCGGTTTCGAGCTGGACCTTGGCCTTTTGGAGATCGGCCTCGGCGGCGCGCAGGGCGTTTTCGAACGGACGCGGATCGATTTCGAACAGCAGGTCGCCTTCCTTGACCGTCTGACCTTCCTTGATCGCGATCTTCACGAGCGTGCCGGTGACCTGGGAGCGAACGGTGGTGGTGCGGATGGGTTCGACGGCGCCGATGGCCTCGATCACCAACGGAACAATTTTCGTCTGCGCCTGGCCCACATAGACTGGGGCCGCCGCGCCGCCGCCCTTTTTGCCGCCGGCGCCTCCTCCGGCGGGGGCGGCGGCCTTTTCGCCGCAACCGGTGAGGCAAGCGAGCAGGGCGATTAACGGAAGGAACGGGAGGCGGGAGCCGCGAAGCAGGGCAGAGGCGCGAGGGGATCGGGAGGACGGCGTGAGAATCATGAGGGAGGGGAAAGAGAAGCGGCGATGGCGGCGGGCGAAGGCCGCTCTGCGCAGCAGGACGTTTTCGAGGAGGGTAGGTTGCGTCAGAAGCGCGGAGGAAACTGCCGGGCGAAATCTCATCCGGCAAGCCGCCTTTCGCGGAATTCGCCGCCGCACGGCTAAAACATAATTCCCGCCCCGGCGCCCTCGTCATAGGCCAAACCTTTTCCTTGCTAGACGGAAGCGCCGACCTTTCCCTTGAGGTCATTTTCTCCATGAAAGTCCTCGTCGCCGATAAGATCTCACCCAAAGGAGTCGCCTACCTGCGCCAGCAGCCCGGCATTGAAGTCATTGAGGCCTACGGCTCGTCCCCGGAGAAGATTCTGGAACTCGTCAAGGACGTGCACGCGATTGCGGTTCGCTCGGAAACCAAGATCACGGCGGCCGTTTTCGCCGCCGCGCCATTGCTCAAAGTCGTCGGCCGCGCCGGGGTCGGCGTAGACAACGTCGATGTCGAGGCCGCGACCGAGCGCGGGGTGATCGTGATGAACACGCCCTCGGGCAACACGGTGGCGACCGCTGAGCTGACCTTCACGCACATCCTCTGCGGGGCGCGTCCCGTGCCGCAGGCCGCCGCGTCGATGAAGGCCGGCCTATGGGACCGGAAGAATTTTTCCGGCATCGAGCTCTTCAAGAAAACCCTCGGCGTGATCGGCCTCGGCCGCATCGGAGCCGAGGTCGCGAAGCGCGCGCAGGCCTTCGGGATGAAGGTGCTCGCCTACGATCCCTATCTCGCGCCGAGCCGCGCCAAGGCCATGCAGGTCGAGGGCGTCACGCTCGACGAGCTCCTCGCGCAAGCCGACTATATCACGGTGCACATGCCGATGACGGACGACACGCACCATATGATCGACGAGGCGGCGTTCGAAAAATGCAAGAAGGGGCTCCGGATCTTCAACTGCGCCCGGGGCGGCATCATCAAGGAAACGGCCCTCATCGCCGCACTCAAATCCGGCCAGGTCGCCGCCGCCGGCCTCGATGTTTTCGAGGAAGAGCCGCTCGCCAAGGACAGCGAACTCCGCACGCTCCCCAACGTCGTGCTCACGCCCCACCTCGGCGCCTCCACCACCGAGGCCCAGGAAGCGGTCGGCATCGAAGTGGCCGAGCAGATCGCCGACGTCCTCAACGGCGGCGTGATCCGCAATGCCGTGAACATGCCCTCGATGGACGCCAACGCCGTGAAGGTACTCGGACCCTCGATTGATCTCGGCGGCAAGCTCGGGACGCTGGTGCAACAGATCGCGCCGCCGCAGATCGCGACGCTGCGGATCACGTATTGGGGCAAGATCGTCGACCTCGACGTAAACGCCGTCACGCGCGCGATCCAGCGCGGCTTCCTCCGCCGCATCAGCGGCGACGCCGTGAACTTTGTGAACGCTCCCGTCGCGCTCGAGCGTCTCGGAGTCCGCGCCGAGATCGTGAAATCGACGGACGATTCCGGTTATTCGGAACTCATCCGCGTCGAGGCGATCACGCCGGACAACATCACGTTCTCCGCGTCGGGCACGTTTATTGGCAAGAGCAACCAACCGCGCATCGTCAGCATCAACGGCCGCGAGGTCGAAGTCGCCGCCGAGGGCAAACTCCTCGTCCTCGAGAATCTCGACCAGCCCGGCATGGTGGGCACGATCGGCACCATCCTCGGCCAGGACAAAGTGAACATCGCCGACATGTCGCTCTCGCGCCTCACGCCCGGCGGCACCGCGTACATGGTGGTGCGCGTCGACACCGAGCCGAGCGAGTCGGCCCGGTCGGTCATCAAGGGCCACGCCGCGATCAAGCTGGCAAAGTTTGTGCAGTTGTAACCGCCCTCTGATCCGCGCGCATGATCTTATCGCTCCTCCTCGCTGCCGTCGTGGGGTATCTGTTGGGCGCACTGCCCTTCGGCTACGTCGTCGCGCAGGCGAAGGGCGTGAACATCTTTGAAGTCGGCAGCAAAAACCCGGGTGCGACCAACGTCCGCCGGGTGCTCGGGCACGGGCCGGGGAATCTGGTGCTGTTGCTGGATGCGGCGAAAGGGGCGCTGGCGGTGGGCTGGATGATCGTCCTTGGTCGGAACGGTGGAAACCTCGCGCCGGCAGATCTGCTTCCGCTCGAAATCACCGGGCTCGTCGCCGCCATGCTGGGTCACAGCTTTTCCTGTTTCACCCGGTTTAAAGGCGGCAAGAGCGTCGCCACCGGCGCCGGCGGCTTTCTGGTGCTGTTTCCCCTCGGCATGGGCATCGGCTTCGTGGTCTTCGGCCTGACGCTCGCGCTTTCCCGCTACGTTTCTCTGGCCTCAATGCTCGGCGCCGCTTCGCTGCCCTTCGCGGCGTTTGCGTTCAAGCAGCCTTCGCCGGTCATCTCGCTCGCGGCGATGGCGGCCGCGTTTGTGATCTACCGCCACCGCGCCAATCTTGCGCGCATCCGCGCCGGCACCGAAAGCAAAGTCGGCCAGAAAAAGGCCGCCGCCCCCCACTCATGAGCGAACCCATCACGATCAATATCGGCCTCTGCGGCTTCGGCACCGTCGGGCAGGGCGTATGGAAGCATCTCTCGGCCAATCTCGCCGAACTCGAGTCACGCCTCGGCGTGAAGCTCAACCTCGCGCGCGCTGCCGTGCGCGACCTCGCGAAGGCCCGCCCGTTCAAAGTACCTGCCGCCAAACTCACGGACGATCCGCTCTCCATCGCCAACGACCCCGCGATCCACGTCGTGTGCGAACTCATGGGCGGCACGACGCTGGCGCGCAAAGTCACGCTCGCCGCGCTGCGTCAGGGCAAGATCGTCGTCTCCGCCAATAAGGCCCTCATCTGCGAGCATGGCGCGGAGATTTTCGCCGTCGCTCGCCAGCACGGCGGCCACTTTTTCTTCGAGGCCTCGGTCGCCGGGGGGATTCCGATCATCAAAGCCCTCCGCGAGGGTCTCGTCGCAAATCGGTTCCCGCGCATTTACGGCATCCTCAACGGCACGTGTAATTATATCCTCACGCAGATGGAGGACCGCGACGCGCCCTACGCCAGCGTGCTCGCGGACGCGAAGCGCCTCGGCTATGCCGAGGCCGACGAATCGCTCGATGTCGACGGCTGGGACACCGCGCACAAGGCCAGCGTGCTCGCGTGGCTCGCGCACGGCGTGTGGGTGAAGACCGACCAGATGATTGTCGAAGGGATTTCGCGCATCACGCCGGCGGATTTCAAGAATGCCGCCACGCTCGGCTTCGGCATTAAGCTTCTCGCCGTCATCACGCGCGACTTCGCGAAAAACGAACTCTGCGTGCGCGTGCACCCGACGCTCCTCCCCGAGGGCAACGTCATTGCCAACGTCAGCGGAGTGTTCAACGCGATCTCCGTCACCGGCGACGTCGTCGGCACCACCCTCTACAGCGGTCGTGGCGCCGGTCAGGACGCCACCGCGAGCGCGGTGATCAGCGATATCGCCGACGCCGTGGCGCTCATCAAACACGGCAAAGGCGCGCACTTCATCGGCGAAGCGGTTCCCGCGCCACGCCACGAGAAACGCCTCGCCCCCCCCGAGCACATCCGCTCGCGTTACTACCTTCGCCTCACGGTCAAAGACCAGCCCGGCGTGCTCGCGCGCGTCGCCTCGGTCATGGCGAAACACCACGTCAGCATCGCCAGCGTCATCCAGAATCCCGCCGACACCGTCGGCGCCGCCTCGCTCGTGCTCACGACGCACCAGAGCAACGAGAAGGCGATGCACGCCACGCTCAAGCAACTCGGCGCCCTCGCCGCCGTCCTCGACGAACCGGTGCTCCTCCGCATCGGCGATTTCAACGACTAGTTTTTCGCAAAACCTCCATGGCCAGAATCGTCCAAAAATACGGCGGCACCTCGGTGGGTGACGTCGACCGCATCAAGAACGTCGCCGCTCGCATCAAGGCGTTTCGCGCCGCGGGCAACGAAGTCGTGGTCGTCGTCTCGGCCCGCTCCGGCGTGACCAACGAACTCATCGCGCGGGCGAAATCGATCCACCCGAATCCGCCCGAGCGCGAGATGGACCAGCTCCTCTCCATCGGTGAGCAGGAGACAATCGCGCTCACCGCGATGGCGCTTGAGGCGATCGGCGTCGACGCCGTGAGCTACACCGGCGCGCAGGCCGGCATCTTCACCGACAAGGTACACACCAAGGCGAAGATCAAAACCATCGACGCGAAGCCCCTCGAAAAAGACCTGAGCGCCGGCAAGGTGATCATCGTCGCGGGCTTTCAGGGGATCAACGAAGAAGGCCACATTACGACGCTCGGTCGCGGCGGTTCCGACCTCACGGCCATTGCGCTCGCGGCCGCCATCAAGGCCGACAAATGCGAGATTTACACCGACGTCGACGGCGTTTACACCGCCGACCCGCGCGTCGTGCAAGACGCCCGCAAGCTCAACGAAATCAGCTACGACGAAATGCTCGAGCTCGCCTCCCTCGGTTCCAAGGTTATGCAGACCCGGTCGGTCGAGTTCGCGTCGAAATACAACGTCGTTTTTGAAGTCCGCTCCTCGTTTAACAACAACCCAGGAACCATCGTGAAACAAGAAGTCGCCTACATGGAAAAAGTCGTCGTCCGCGGCGTCGCCGTCGACAAGGACCAGGCCAAGGTCGTCGTCAGCAACATCGCCGACAAACCCGGCACCGCCGCGAAGGTCTTCCGCGCGCTCGCGGAGGCCAACATCAACGTCGACATGATCGTCCAGAACGTCGGCCGCGATGGTGTGGCGAATCTCACCTTCACCGTCCCGCAGACGGAAATCGGCAAGGTTGAGCGGACGCTCGCGCCGGTGCTGAAGGACATTGGCGGCAGCGTGACGCTGGACGACCAGATCGCGAAACTCTCCGTCGTCGGGGTCGGCATGCGCACGCACAGCGGCGTGGCTTCGACGCTATTCAGCGCGCTGGCCGGCGCCGGCATCAACCTCGAGTTGATCAGCACGTCGGAGATCAAAATCTCCGTCGTGATCGCGAAGAGCAAGGCCGACGAGGCCGCGCGCGTCGCGCACAAGGCGTTCGAATTGGAAAAACTGTGAACCGCCGTAGCGAGGAGTGGGCCGTGAGGAGCGAGCAGGCTCCGGTTGCGAGCTGTTCACTCCCCGCTACCCGCTACGCCCGATGAAGTTCCTTTCCACCCGCGGTCAAACACCGTCCCTCGGCTTCTCCGACGCCGTAGCCACCGGCCTTGCGCCGGACGGCGGCCTGTTCCTGCCGGAGACGCTGCCGGATTTCTCCGGCAAACTCGCCGCATTCGCGGGGCTCTCCTATGCGGAACTCTGCTTCGAGTTCATGCGCGGGTTTGCCACGGACATTCCAGCCGAGACGCTGCGCCGCATCGTCACCGCGAGCTACACGGCGTTTGCCGATCCCGCGATCGCGCCGCTGAAGCCACTCGGAAAGAATCTCTACGTGCTCGAGCTCTTCCACGGGCCGACCCTCGCGTTCAAGGACTTCGCGCTTCAACTCCTCGGCAACCTGTACGCGCACCAGTGCGTCGTGCGCCGCGAGACGATCAACGTCCTCGGAGCCACGTCCGGCGACACGGGCGCCGCGGCGATTCACGGTCTGCTCGGGAAACCGGGCGCCGCGATTTTTATTCTCTATCCCGACGGCCGCGTCTCGCCGCTCCAGGAGCGCCAGATGGCCTGCACGGGAGCGGAGAACGTCTTCGCGATCGCGGTCGACGGTTCGTTCGACGACGCGCAGGCGTCGCTGAAGGAAATCTTCGGCGACCAGGCGTTCCGCCTGCGCCACCGCCTTTCGGCCGTCAATTCCATCAACCTCGCGCGCGTCCTCGCGCAATGCGTTTACTATCTTTACGCGTGGCTACGCCTCCCGGCGAGTGAGCGCGGCAACGTCGAGTTCGTCGTGCCGACGGGCAATTTTGGCAATGTGCTCGCGGGCTGGCTGCTCCGGAAAATGGGCGTGCCGATCCGCGGTTTCAAAGTTGCGACGAACCAGAACGACATCCTCTACCGCCTCTTCACGACCGGCGAATACCGGGTCGGCACTGTGCAACCGAGTCTCGCGCCGTCGATGGATATTCAGGTCGCGTCGAACTTCGAGCGCTTCATCTATTTCAACGTCGGCCGCGATCCGGTCCGGGTGCGCGAGGTGATGCAGACCTTCAAGACGACCGGCGCCTACACGTTCGCCGACTTCAACCGCGACACGTTCAGCGCCTCGCGCACCAGCGATGCGGAAATCGCGAGCATCATCACGCGGGTTTATCGCGAGCACGGCTACGTGGCGGATCCGCACACGGCGTGCGGTTTTAAAGAGCTGAATCCCGACCGCGTGAGCATCGTGCTCGCGACGGCGAGCCCGGCCAAGTTTCCCGATACGATCCGCGCCGCGATCGGCTGCGAGCCGACGCATCCGAGCCTCGAAGCGCTCAAGGCGCGCAAAATCGTGAAGCACCTGCTCCCGGCGACGCCCGCAGCGATCCGGGCGTTTGTCGATCAGTACGCCGTCGGGTAAGACGGGGGCCGGCGGGCGGCGGCTGCTTGCGAGGGCGCAAGGCGCTCGCTGCGCGGAGGACGGGCATTGCATTAGTGCGGGCGGTTCTGTCAGTAGTGGTCGGTCCAATCTACATTCGCGGCCATCCTCGCGGGCCGCGGACTCGTCGACCCCTCCCGCGAGCGTTCCGTTTCCCTGTCGCACGCACCCCATGAAGACGTCCCCGAAGAAGATCCCCACCCCCCCGCTCACACGGCGCGAGTTTGTCGGCCGGGCCCTGACCACGGCCGGCGTCATCGCCGGAGCGCCCGCGTTCTTGCGGGGCCAGAATCTCAACAGCAAACTGAACATCGCGTTCCTCGCGTGCGGTGGCCGGGCCAACACGAGCCTCGGCGAGCTTACGCGCGTGCCGGGTCGCGCCGGCGGCAAGGGCGGCAAGCAGGCCGCCGCCGATCCTGCCGCGGGCCCGCATCCCGACGAGAATGTCACCGTGCTCTGCGATATCAACCAGGTCGCGATCGACTCCGCGGCGCAGCGTTATCCGCAGGCGAAAACCTTTACTGACCTCCGTCGCGTCTTCGACCGCCCGAACGATTTTGACGCCGTGGTGGTCTCGACCGCGGAGCACACGCACGTGTTCGCCACGTATTTAGCGCTCACGCACGGCAAACACGTCTACTGCGAAAAACCGCTCGCCTATAATCTGTGGGAGACGCGGCTGATCCGCGAGACCGCGGCGAAGTATCCGAAGCTGTCCACCCAGATGGGCAACCAGGCCCACGCGTCGGTCGCTCGCCGTACGATCAAAGAAATTCTCAACACGGGCGTCATCGGCCCGGTGCGCGAAGTGCACGTCTGGGCGGATCGCGCGTGGGGGCTGCAGGACGCCGCGTCGGCGGAGAGATTCGACAAGCCGCACGGGTTCTACAACGGCAGGCCGATTGTGGATCGATTCGCGGAGGAGATGCCCGTGCCGGCGACGATGAACTGGGATCTGTGGATCGGGCCGGCGCCGATGCGGCCTTTCCACGCGACGTATTTTCCGGGTCCGCGGTGGTATCGCTGGTGGGAATTTGCCAATGGGACGATGAGCGACCTCGGCAGCCACGACAACGACGTGCCCTTCACGGTGCTCGATCTCTGGCGGCCGGACGGGAAGGGCGGACGGGTGCTGGCCCCGGCGACGATCGAGGCGGTATCGCCGAACGTGCCCGTGGCCCACCGCGAACTTTCTCCCGCCACGATGATGGCGACGTTTCAGTTTCCGGCGGCGGGCGCCCAGCCTGCGCTCAAGCTCGTGTGGCACCAGGGCGACAGCAAACCGCCGGGCTGGATTCCGGCCTGGGGCAAACGCTCGTGCGTGTTTATGGGCGACAAAGGCCTGTTGCTCGGGGACGGGAAGCTCCTGCCCGAGGAGCGCTTCAAAGATTTTATCGCGCCGCCGGCGACGTTGCCACGCTCGCCCGGTCACTGGATCGAGTGGGTCAACTATGCGAAGGGCAACGGTCCGGTGCCCGGATCGAATTTCCAATATTCGGGTTGGACGACCGAGGCGAACCACCTCGGCAACGTGGCCTACCGCACGGGAAAAAAGATCGAGTGGGACTACGCGAATCTGCGCGCGACCAACGCGCCGGAAGCGGCGCCCTTCATCAAACGGCCTGCCTACCGCAAGGGTTGGGAGGGCATTCTCAAAGCCTAACATCCATGAAGAGCGCCAGTCATTCCCGGCCATGAAGCGTCGCGTATTTCTGAAAATCTCGGCGGGCGCGGCAGCGGCGGCGGCTCTTGTCCCGTCCGGGTTCGCTGCGCCGAAGCGGGCTCTGCGCAAGGCAATCATGTATTCCACGATCGGCGTGAAGGGCACCGTGCTCGAAAAATTCCGGGCCATGAAGGCGGCAGGATTCGACGGCGTGGAACCGATGGGCGCGATGAATCGCGACGAGGTGGTCGCCGCGCTCAAAGAAACCGGTCTCCAGGCCGCGAGCGTGTGCGATCACATCCACTGGGTAAAACCGCTCTCCGCGCCCGACGAAGGCACGCGCAGGCTCGGCCTCGACGGCCTCGTCCACAGTCTGCATGACGCGCACGCTTACGGGGCGACGAGCGTGCTGCTCGTGCCGGGCATCGCGCGCGACGGCGTGAGCTACCAGCAGTGTTTCGAGCGCTCGATCGTTGAAATCAAGAAAGCGATTCCGGTAGCGCGCGACCTCGGCGTGAAGATCGCCATCGAGAACGTCGGCAACGATTTCATCCTGACGCCCGCGCAGGCGGTCGACTACCTCGACGCGATCGGCAGCGAATGGGTGGGCTGGCATTTCGATATCGGCAATGTCGGTCGGCGCGGTCCCGCCGCCGAGCAATGGATCCCGCTTCTCGGGAAGCGCATCAGCCGAATCCACATCAAAGATTACAGCGCGAAGCCGCCCGATGCCGCCGGGAAGGTGGCCGCGCGGCCCAAGTTGCTCGACGGCGATACGAATTGGCCGGCGGTCATGGCGGCGTTGGACCAGGTGGGCTATTCCGGCTGGGCCATCTCGGAGCAGCCCGGCAACCAGGCCGCCGATGGAGACACGGCCCGCGACTTGGCGCGGCGGATGGACCGGATTTTCGCCCTGTGATCGCAGCGGACGCGGGGCCTCCGCAGTCGTCCGTTGACGCGCGGGCGGGCGAGCGGTTGTTTCAGTCGGTCAACCGGCGGCAGAGCCCACGCTTCCTCTCACGCACCTCACGATCATGAAAACGACCCACCGCAGAGACTTCATCAAGACGGGCGCCATCGGCACAGCCGGGATTGCCATTGGTGGCATGGGCTTCAGCGCCAAATCCTACGCAGCCATCGTCGGGGCTAACGAGCGGATCAACCTCGCGGTGATCGGCCTGCGCAATCAGGGCACGGTTCACCTCAACAGCTACTGCAGCCTCAAGGACAGTCATAACGTCCACCTCCGCGCGCTCTGCGACACCGACGAAGCGCTCTTCGCGCCAGCGCTGAAGCTGGTCGGGGAGAAATCCGGGTTGAAACCGACTACGAGTTGGGACCTGCGCACGGTGCTGGACGACAAGGCGATCGACGCCGTGTCGATCGTCGTCCCGAACCACTGGCATGCGCTGGCGACGGTCTGGGCCTGCCAGGCGGGCAAGCACGTTTACGTCGAGAAGCCGGCTTCCCACAATATTTGGGAGGGACGCAAAATGATTGAGGCGGGGCGCAAATATAACCGGCGCATGCAGGTCGGGTTGAACAACCGGTCGTCCTCGAATGTGCGGGAGGCGATGGCTTTTCTCCACCGCGGCGGGATCGGCGAGGTTTACCTCGCTCGCGCCCTCTGTTTCAAGGCGCGCGATTCTTATGGCCTGGCGAAGGACGGCACCCCGCCGGCCGCGTTTCACTATGACCGCTGGCTTGGGCCCGCGCCGCTGCGCCCCTACAACGAAAAACGCAGCCACTACAACTGGCATTGGTATTGGGACACGGGCAACGGTGACACCGGCAACACTGGCCCGCACCAACTCGATCTCGCGCGCTGGGGGATGCAAAAGAACGAGCACCCGGTCGCCGTGTATTCGACCGGCGGCTTGTTTGGCTTCACGCAGGACGAAGGCAAAACGCCCGGCAAGCGCGTGTATGGGGATGTCGAGGCTTATGGCCACGACAGGACTGCGCAGGAGACGCCGAATACGCAGACAGCCGCCTACACCTATGCCGACGGCAAGATCATCGAGATGGAAACCCGCGGTCGCTACACGAATCACGAGGGCAGCGAGGGCCAGGAAGTGGGCAATCTTTTCTACGGATCCGAGGGCTGGCTCGAAATCGGGGGCCATACGTGGAAGGCGTTTCGCCGGCGGGAAAAGCAGCCCTTCGCCCAGTCGAAGGATGCGGAGCGCGAGCGCGCAGCCCACTGGGCCAATTTCCTCGAAGCCCTGCGCGCCGGGAAGAACGACGCGCTGCACGGCGATATCCAAGAGGGGCACCTGTCCACGTCGCTCTGCCATCTCGCCAACATTTCCTACCGGGTCGGACGCTCGTTGACGTTCAACGGCGCGCAGGAAAAATTTGTAAACGACGCCGTAGCCGATGCGCTCCTGACGCGCGTTTACCGGGCGCCTTATGTCGTGCCGGGCACGGTTTAGGGGGCTGGGGTGACCGGCACCGGTGGCGGCGCGGCGGGCCGGGCGAAAAGCTCCCTTGCCAGCGGCGGGGCCGGCCACAACTCTTCATCTCCTCATGGCCACCGCCGTCAAAATCTACGACACCACGCTGCGCGATGGCACGCAGGGTGAAGGCATCAGCTTTTCCGTCACGGACAAGCTGCTGATTGCCCAAAAACTGGATGCATTCGGCGTGGACTATATTGAGGGCGGTTTTCCCGGTTCCAATCCGCGCGACATCACGTTTTTCCAGGAGGCCAAGAACCTGAAACTCAAGCACGCGCGTTTGGCGGCGTTCGGCTCCACGCGCCGCGCTGGGGCCAAGGCCGACGAGGACGCCCAATTGCGCACGCTCCTCGACAGCGGCATGCCGGTCATGACGATTGTCGGGAAAACGTGGACGCTCCACGTCACCGAGATTCTCCGCACCACGCTCGAGGAAAACCTCGCGATGATCGAGGATTCGGCGCGTTACCTCGTGGCGCAGGGCCGCGAGGTGATTTACGACGCCGAGCACTATTTCGACGGCTACAAGTCCGATCCCGACTACGCGCTCCGCACCCTCGCGGCCGCGCTCCGGGGTGGCGCGAGCAATCTCACGCTCTGTGATACGAATGGCGGCACGCTCGTCGACGAGTTCAAGGACATCGTCGCGCGGGCGGTGCAGGAGTTCGGCGCCGACCAAGTCGGCGTGCATTGTCACAACGACGGCGGACTCGGCGTGGCGCTCACGCTCGCCGGAGTGGGGGCCGGGGCGACGCTCGTGCAGGGCACGATGAACGGTTACGGCGAACGCGTGGGCAATGCCAACATGGCGACCGTGCTGCCGAATCTCTTTCTAAAAATGGACCGGACCTCGCGTTGCGCGGCGAACCTCGCCCAGCTTCGCGATCTGTCGCTCTTTTTCGACGAGCTTGCCAACCTGCGCCCCGACCCGAAGGCGCCGTTCGTCGGGCAGTCGGCCTTTGCCCACAAGGGCGGACTACACGCCAATGCCGCGCAGAAGGTCGCGCGCAGTTACGAGCACATCGACCCCGCTCTCGTCGGCAACCGCACCCGCGTGCTCGTCTCCGACATGGCCGGACGCAGCAGTCTGGCGCTAAAGGCGAAGGAACTCGGGCTCGAACTGGACGAGAAACGTCCCGAGATGAAGGGCTTGATCGAGGAGCTGAAGGAACGGGAATTCCGTGGCTACGAATACGAGGCCGCCGACGCGTCGTTCCGCCTGCTCGTCGAGAAGCACCTCGGGCAGCGCCGCGCATTTTTCGAAGTCGAGAGCTACCGCGTCATGGTGGAGCGCCACGGGGCCGATCTCTGGTCGGAGGCCACGGTGAAGCTGCGGGTCGCGGGTGAGTTGGTCCACACGGTCGCGGAGGACGCGGGTCCCGTCGGCGCACTCGACAAGGCCCTGCGTCTCGCGCTGGAGAAGACGTATCCGCAGATCCGTTCCGTGACGTTGCGTGACTTCAAGGTCCGTATCCTGGAAAACACCGGCAACACGAGCGCCCGCACGCGGGTATTGATCGAAAGCGGCGACGGCGCGCGCATTTGGGGCACGGTCGGCGTGAGCGACAACATCATCGATGCGAGCTGGGAAGCGCTGCGCGAGTCGGTGGAGTTCAAACTGTCGCAGGGCTGAGGTTCGGGGGCGGTCGCTTGTCGGCCGTCCGCGGCTCGGCGACAAGCGCCGGCCCGCCCTGCCAATTATCAAGAGACGACAGTCTGACGCCGGCGCAGGTGGACCGTTGGTGGGGCGGTGGGCGCGCGCCGACGGGGCGGTGCCCGCGTGATTCCCAGTGGAAAATGGCGGGGAGGGCGGGGCGGTTTTGAGCGGCGGATCGCGGCGGAGGCGGGCGGCCGGAAAATTGCCTGTTCCGATGAATTGAATTCGATGGTGAAAAAAGCCTTGCCGTCGGGGGGGCGAGTCGAGAGCTTCCGCCTTCCTTGTCTGGTAGGATACTCAAGTGGCCAACGAGGGGAGACTGTAAATCTCCTGGCTTACGCCTTCCCTGGTTCGAATCCAGGTCCTACCACCAATGATCTTCCTTCCCGGCGAGCGGCGGACCCGCCGTCTCATTCCTCGGCGCTGGCAGAGAGGAGCGGGGTGGGGGGCTGATGAAATCGGGAAAATCGCCGCGCGCGCCGGATTTTTCTCCCGTTTTCCGCCACCAAGCGTTTCGTTTCAGGTCCAGTGGCTCCCATGATCATGAAGCATCCGTCCCTCTCTGTCTTCACTGCGGTCGCTTCGCGGGTTTGCCTGCTAGTCCGCCCCCTCCGACGGCTCGGGGCCGGCCTCGTGGTCGGCGGATTCGCGGGGGCCCTGTGGGCCCAACCGCTCGCAGTGACCACGTTTGCCGGACAGGCCGGCGCGCGGGGGAACGTTGACGGCACAGGTACGTCAGCCCGGTTTTTCGGCCCGAGCGGCATCCTGGCCGACGGGGCGGGCGGGTTCTACGTCGCCGACGCATTGAATAACACGATCCGCCGGGTCACCTCCGGCGGCGTGGTCACCACCGTCGCGGGCGGAAACGTCAATGAAATCACCAATTTGCCCGAGCGCGGCTACGCCGACGGGGCGGGCCGCACCGCCCTGTTTTCGACTGGCTTCGCCGTGACCGCGGGCACCGATGGACCGCTGATCGTGGCCAATTACGGCGCGCTGACGATGGCGTTGGATAGTGCGGGCAATCTTTTCGTGGCCGATACGTTGAACCATGTGATCCGGAAGATCACGGCGGCCGGGGTCGTTTCGACGTTCGCGGGCGCCGGCGGCAGTTCGGGCAGTGTGGATGGTGCGGGCGCCGCTGCGAAATTTTCCTCGCCCTATGGCGTCGCGGTCGATCCGTCGGGAAATATTTACGTGGCCGATGCGGGCAACAATACGATTCGCAAGATCACGCCGGCCGGCGTCGTCAGCACCTTCGCCGGTCGCGACGGCTCCAATGCCGGTTCCGTCGACGGGAGCGGAAGCAACGCACGGTTTAACAACCCAAGCGGGCTAGCCGCCGACGGGTTCGGCAACCTCTACGTCGCCGACACCAATAACCACGCGGTTCGCAAAATCACCGGTGCAGGCGCGGTCACCACGCTGGCCGGATTTGCAGGTGCGCGGGGCAGTTCGGACGGCCTGGGTTTGAGTGCCCGTTTCAACGGCCCGACCGGTATCGCCGCGGACAGCACCGGTACGCTTTACTTGGCCGATACGGGCAATGCCACGATTCGTAAAATTTCGCCGGGAGGAGCGGTGAGCACGATCGCCGGATTGGCGGGTGTCGCGGGCTCCGCCGAGGGGACGGGCAACGCCGTTCGTTTCACCACGCCCTACGGGATTGCGGTCGACCCCGCAGGAAATGTGTTCGTCGCCGACAGCGGAAACAACGCGATCCGCAAAGGAGTCGTGGCGACCGCCGCCGCCGTCACGATCCAGACTCAGCCGAAGAGCCAGTTTGTGAACGTGGGCAGCCGGGTCCTGCTCTCGGTGGCCGCCACGAGCACGCCCGCCCCGATTTTCCAGTGGCGAAAAAACAACGTGAATCTCGCGGGGGCGACGACCGCGACGTATACGATCGCCGCCGCCCAATTCGCCGACGAAGCGAGCTACACCGTCGTCGTCACCAACGGCAATGTTTCGGTGACGAGCAGCGCGGCGGTCCTGCAGGTCTTCGCCCCATCGGTTATCATCCCTCCGCTGCTTTTTCTGACCCAGCCCTCCGACCAAACCACAGCGGTGGGCCAGGGCGTGACGTTTGTCGTCGATGTCGCCGGTTCCGCCACGCCGGCCTATCAATGGCAAAAGAACGAGGTCAACATCGCGGGTGCAACGGGCGCCACGTTTGCGCTCGTGTCCACCCAGACCTCCGATGCGGGCAGCTACCGGGTGATCGTCACGGCGGGCGGCGACGTACAAAACTCGCTGTCGGCCGTGTTGACGGTGACCGCGGCGGTCACTCCGCCGCCTCCCCCTCCGCCGCCTCCTCCGCCGCCGGTGGCGGTGGGTCGGATCATCAATCTTTCGATTCTCACGTCGATCGCGACGGCCGGGGACAATTTCACGATGGGTTACGTGGTCGGCGGGAATGCGACGAGCGGAGCGAAGCCGCTCGTGATCCGCGCCGCCGGTCCATCGCTCGGCGCGCTTGGAGTGGGTGGCACCCTCGACGACCCGAAGTTCGAACTTTTTGCGGGCGCGACGAAGACGGGCGAGAACGACAACTGGGGCGGGTCGCCGCAACTCACTGCGGCCCTCGCGGCCGTCGGGGCCTTCGCCTACGTGGGTCCGACGTCAAAGGACGCGGCGGCCACGGCGAACATCACCTCCCGCGACAATTCGGTCGTGGTATCCGCGGCGAGCAGCGGCGCCGGAATGGTGATCGCGGAACTCTACGACGCGACCCCGTCGGACACCTTCGTCGCAACGACCCCGCGGCTGATCAATGTGTCGGTGCGCAAAAATCTCGGCACGGGGTTGACGGTGGGCTTCGTGCTCGGCGGTTCCGCGGCGACGAAGGTGCTGATCCGCGCGGTCGGTCCGACGCTCGGAGGCTTCGGAGTTCCGGGCGTGGTCGCCGATCCGCAGCTCGTGCTGTTCAACGACCAGTCGGTGAAGATCGGTGAGAATAACGACTGGGGTGGCACGGCGGCTCTGTCCGCCGCGTTCGACGCCGTCGGAGCCTTCGCTCTACCTGCGACGTCGAAGGACGCGGCGGTGTGGGTGACGTTGCAACCGGGACTCTACTCCGTGCAAGTGGCGGGGGCCGGAACGACGACGGGCGTCGCGCTCGTGGAAGTTTACGAGGTGCCGTGAGGTCCCCCGGAGCCGGGTGCGGCTCGCGGTCGTTTTGCGCGCGATACAGTGGCCTCCACGGATCGGGGAGAGGATGCGCCCGGCGGCAGCCGACTCCCGGGTTCCGGGCCGCACGGCCGATCAGCGGCGTGCGCTGCCGGCGCGTAAGTGTAAGTTCCCCTCGTGTTCGCGGGGCCGGCTTGCGAGAACCACCGTCAACAGGTCACCCGGTCTCCGGGCTTCGGTCCGGCGGCGACCCAGTTCCCATGTCTCAACTCGATGAAAAATTAAAGACCCTACTGGTGCGCGAGGCGCATCTGCGGTTGAGCCGGGAGCAATTGCGACCGGTTTGGGCGGAGCAAGAGGCGGAGTTGCGGGCGGTACAATCATCCAAGCCGACCTTTTTACCCATCATGGGTCGGCGGGCGAAGGAGGAGTATTTCAGGAGGCTGGCGACCGCCCAAGAGACCGTCCGGATCCTGCGCAACGGCTTGGAGGTCATCGAGCGGTGCGAGCCGCACATCAAGAAAATGATTGAGGAGGAGATCGAAAATGTCCTGCGCAACCAGTGTGAAGAATATGTGCAGGCGCTGGCGGCCCGAAGCCAGAAGGACGATTGGGTCCGGTGTCTGGACCGTTTTGCCGCGATGATTTTCGAGTTTACGCGTTCGCTCGGCAACGTGCGCAACGTCGCGTGCTCGGGCTATACGCGCGACAAAAAAGTGTACTCCCAGGCGGCGGTGCAGGCCTTCCTGTTGGCGATCACAGCGGCACAGAAGGTCGAGGCAGAAATCAAGTTTGCGAACAAGATTTCAAGCGAACAACAGCGGATGCTGAAGGAAAACGGCTTCGACACCCGGCCCTTGCCGCGTCTGCCGGAGACCGGCTACGCCGCATGGGTGTCCACGATCAGCTCGTTGCCGCTGGCCGAGGCGCAGGTGCAGTTTGACGAGCTCATCGAGCAGACGAAGAAACTTTACGAGACCGGTATTCCCGAACTCCGCGGCCAGGCGGACAACATCGAGTTCTCCCAGGGAAACGAGATCCATGATTTCCTCCTCGCCGCGTGGGAGCAGTTTCGGGCGGAAGTGGCCCCGGAGATTTTTTCCGGCGACACCGAGAGCAATGTGGCGGAAACCGAACGGATGCTGGTGGCATCGGCCCGCACGAGCGTCCTCGGGCGGCTCGAGACGCTCGCGACCCGCAAGGACTAGCGGGGCTTGAACGAAACGAGGGCAAGCGTGCGCGCATCAAGGCGTGGCATCATTGGCGGTGATCTTCGCGAGGGCTTGGTAGGTCGCCTGACGGAGTGGGGGGTGGGAGCGGGTTTCGGCAGTGCCAGGAGTGCCTTTGCTTCGCTCCACCTCCCCGCTCTTGGATTCACATCGGGCGAGGAGCTGGGCCTGGGCGCGTCCGGGTGCTGGCAGCGGGGATCGGGGGGAGAGATCGTTTGTTTTCATGGGCCCCAAAATTGTTGATGACCCCGATGCCGCGGCGCGCGCGACGCGCTTCGGCGACCTCGGCCCGGGCGTGCTCGGCGGCGCGGAGCGTCGCTCGGTTGCAGGGCCGTCTAGGGGCGATTGGGGGTGGATCGCGCCGTCGACATTGAGTAGGTTAACGCCAACTCCAGCGTGATCGGCGCCAAGGTCGGATCGGTTGGGTGGCCACGCGGGGCGTGCGTTTGGGCCATACTTCAGCGCGGGCGCCGCAGGATTGGGCCGGGCCGATGCCCGCTCGAGCGGTTCCCGTGCAATCAGCACCGCGAGAATCCAGCCGCCGTAACCGACCCCGCGGCCGGTTTTTTTTCGCCGAAGGAGCCGACCGGCAGTAGCGCCGAAAATTCACCCTCCGATCATGGGGTGGCCGGCATGATCACGACGATCGCGTTTCCCCGCGGAGCCGCCGCGCCTTCCGGCGACCTCCCCCCGGAACGTTTTGTTTGCGGCCACGCCGAAAGGCGGAAACGGGTTAGCCTGACGGAGGAAAACTAGGCGAAGCCAAACAGGCTGATGCCCCAGGCACGGGCCTGTTCGAGCACGGCGGGCCGGTCGAGGATGATGACTTTCCCCGCTTCCAGTGCGGCGGCGGTGAGATGGGCTTCGCGCATTGTCTCCAGCGTCCGCCCGCCGAAGCAGGGAACATCGAAGCGCCAGTCCTGCTTCGCTTTGACGGTTTTGACGAAAAGGGCCCCGTCGGTTTTGAACGCGCCGGCGCGCCGGAGCATCTCGTCGGTGCCCTCGAACGCTTCGACGGCGAGCACGGTGCCTTGGCGGACGACACAGCCCTGCCCGATGTCGAGTCGGGCGCATTCGCGGGCGATCTGGATGCCGTGGTCGAGGTAGTCGCGCTCGATGGGAAAGGTTTTTCCGGTCATGCAACCGGGCGCAGCGAGGTGCTCGTCGAGGAACGAACGGGCATCGAGCAGGGTGACGCCCTGGGCGTCGATTTCGCGGGCGATGGCGCCGAAGATTGTTTCGGCGTTGCGGCGTTTCAGAGCGGCGAGTATCCGGACGGCCTTGAGGTCGGGGTGGAGCCCTTTGAACAGTCGGCGCGGGGTGATCTGGCCGGCCATGATGGCGTAGCCGGCGTCGAACTCCCGGAGGCATTTGAGCATCTTGCCGAGTTGGCCGACGAGGAGCAGGCGGCGGTCGGACTCGGCGAACGAGGCGACGAGGTCGGGCTGGGTTTCCTCTTCGAAGGCGACCAGGGTGAGCCGGAGGCCGGCGGTGCGGACCGCGGCGGCGATCAGCCGGGGGTAAATACCCTGACCGGCGATGAGGGTGACGGATTTTCGCGGGTCGAAGTCGACAGGGAGAAAAGCGGAGAGCGGCGGCACACCGAAAGGGAGAAGGGGGAAAGGCGAAGGGAGAAGAAAAATCGGCGTGGGCCCGGCGCCTTCGACCGGCCCAGAAAAAGCGGCGCAGGGCGGCGCGGCCGTGGCCGGGGAGCGTAACGGGGCGATTTAAGTCTGGGCGCCGTAATATTTCTTGTAGCTCCGATAGTAGCGATAATTGGAGTAATATTCGATGCGGCGCGGGGAGAGGCCGTTGAGCACGACGCCCAGCACTTCGTTTTTGCCGTTGCGCAGCGCGCGCATATAAAGGCGGATGTGTTTGCGATAGGCGCGATTGAAGCGGCACACGTAAATGACTTCGTCGACCCGCTCGGCGATGAGCAACGAGTCGGTGACGGCGCCGAGCGGCGGCGAGTCCACGATCACGAGCTCGTATTCCCGTTTGAGTTTTTCAAGAAGTTGCCCGAAGCGAGGACTCTCCAGGAACTCGGTCGGCCGCTTGGAGCGGCCGCCTGAGCAGAGCAGCGAGAGATTCTCGCTGACCTTGATCACGCCGAGGGTTGGACTGGTCGCGAGGTCGCCTTCGAGGGAAGCGCCGGCTTCGAACCACGGGATGAGGCCGGCATTATTCTGTTGCGCGAAGTGGCGGTGCAGCATCGGACGGCGGAGATCGCAGTCGATGAGCAGGGTGCGTCGGCCGTGGCGGGCGAAGCTGCCGGCGACGTTGCATGAAATCAGGGTTTTGCCTTCGCCGGGGATGGTGCTGGTGATCAGAATCGATTTGGGGAAATCGAGCTTGGAGTGGATCTTGATCGAACTGTAGACGCTGAGAAATGCTTCCACGCCGGGCGTCTGTTTGTTTTCGAGGAGCAGCGTGTATTTCTCCTCGTCCTTTAGGTTGGCGAGGTCGGGAATGATGCCGAGGAGGTTAGCGCCGATGAAGGATTCGACGTCCCAGGCGCTCTTGATGCGGTCGTCGATAAAACTGAGGCCCACGGCGATGCCGAGGAAGACGAGCACCCCGAGGCCCACCGCGGTGCGGGTGAGGGCCGTTTTGTTGGGCGAAAACGGTCCGCCGGGCAGGGTGGCGTCGTCGAGCGGCCGCAGCGGAATCTTGTCAAAATTCTTGGTGGTACGGGTCTGGTTGAGGCGGTCGAGCACCTGGCGGTAATTGTTTTTCGCGATATCGGACTGATCCTTGAGGCTGCGGTATTCGATGCTCAGATCGCCGAGTTCCAGGTTCTTCTTCTCGTGATTGGCATACTCCTCTTCGTAGGTTTTGACGCTTTGGCGCACTTCGGCGAGGCGGGTGCGGAGGTCGGCGATGGCGAGGTCCTTGGCCTTTTCAAGTTGATCCGCGGTGCTGGCGATCCGCGTGGCCGCGTCGATCATCTTGGGGTGGCGCTCGAGGTAGCGGTCCGCCAGGAGAATTTGCTCCTGCTGGAGGCCGTTGAGCTGGCTCTTGAGGCCGGGGACCACGCCATGGGTGGCGATAAAGGAAATTTCCAGAAGGTTGCGGTTACCGGTCTTGAACGCCTCGACCTGGTTGTATTGGTTTTCCACTTCGCGGAGCCGAAGGCGCTCCTGGATCAGAGTGCCGCCGACTTTCTTGAGCGCTTCGCCGATGATATCTTTCGAGCTGTCGAGGGAGATAATCCCTTTGCTCCGGATGTAGTGCTGGAGCTTTTGCTCCGCCGCCTCCGATTCCTTTTCCAGCCGGCTGGCCTGCTGCTCAAGGTATTCGACCGCGGCGCTATTTTTGCCGCCCGCGTTGTCCAAGAGGTAGTCCATGAACTGACGGACATAGCGGTTCGCGACCAGCACGGCGGCTTCCGGATCTTCGTGGGTGACATTGATGCTGATCAGATAACTGTTGCGCATCGTCGCCGGCGAAACGTTGCCGAGGTTGAGCCCAGACGAGATGGGGGACGTCCCCGGGGGGAGTCGCTTCAACGCGGCGCGCTGCAGGATCCGCTGTTCATCCGGCGTGAAGGACTCGATCACTTTCCGGCGTAACACCCCGCTGGTGAGTTGCTGAATGGCGGTGTTCATATCCATGTCATTGCGGATAGCCGTATCGACGACGGTCTGCGTCGACAGGACCGTGTCGGGCTTTTCGAATTGCATGGTCGCCGTCGCCGCGTAGAGCGGCGTGTCCCGCATCTTCCAATAGCCGTAGCCGACGGAAGCCAAGAGGGCGATGGGCAGGGCAATCCAGAGGCGCTCACGCAGAATGATATAATAATCCCTCAGCGTGCGCCGCTGCAGGACGTCGTCGTGGTCGCGGGCAGTGGACGGTTGCGGCGCAGGCGGCGGTGTTTTTGGGGAGGCTTCAGCCATCGGAGCGGGCGCGTTAAATGATTTTTTCCGTCACGTAGACGAGGTCGCCGGGCTCGAGCACAAAGGCGCCGTCGGTGGAGTTTTTAGTTTCTTTGGCGCGGATCACGCTATCGATGTCCTTGATGAAAATCTTGGTGGTTCCGTCAGAATGGGTGCGGATTACCCGGACCTTGGAGCCGTTGGCGGTATCGGTGAATCCGCCGGCCCGCAGGACGAGATCCTTCAGGGTCAGGACCGTCTCGGGCGGCAGCGGATACTTGCCCGGGATCTTGATCATGCCGGAGATGGAGACTTCGCGGGGCGAATACTCCTCGATATTGATCGAAACCTGAGGATGGCGCAGAATGCGACCCTCCCGGTAGGCGTTTTCGACTGCGGCTTGTGCCTCGGCGACGGTGAGCCCGCCGACGCGGACATCATTGACGAGGGCGAGGTTGATATTGCCGCTTGCATCGACGCGTTTGTTGCCGGCGTTTAGGTCCGACTCGCCGATGATGGAAATGCTGAGTTTGTCCGCAGACGCGATGCGATAGGTGATCGCCTTGGGTGGTTCGGCGGGAACTGGCGCGGGTGACTGGGTGGCGCCTTGCGCCAGCAAAGAAGACCCGACCAAGAGCAGGCCGACGGTGGTGCGTAGCAGCAGGCGGAGCGTGGGCGTCATGGCGTTCACCAGCGGGAGGAGAAGTTGAGCCCCCACGAATTTCGCACGAAATCAGCGAAGGGTACGGTCGACCAATTGATGAAGTTGCCGCAGGTAACAGCGGCCTTGAAATGTTCGTTCAGCGAATAGGAGAGGCCGGCGTTCCAGTTGGCGTAGTTGTCGTGGCGAGACTTGCCGAAAACGACCGGCGGGCCGGACGCGAGCACGATGCGGCCCTGATGTCCGAGAAATCGGCTGTCGCCCCAGCCGACTCCCCCGGAAATCGTCCAGTGGCGGTTGTAGGTATAACCCGATTCAATACTCGCGGTGGTGGTGTCGACTGAGGCATCCGTGGCAGTCGTGCTAAAGTCCTTGGACACGGAGCCATTGATCGTGATCTTCCGGTTGACGGCATAGCTGGTCGCCGCGCTGGCGGTGAGACCGCGGAAACGGCCCGGTTTCGTCGGGTCGCCGTGCGGAGTGCGGATTTGGTAGCCGACGCGCACGGAACCGTTGATCCCGCGAATGATGCGACCGCTCATTCCGCCATTGATGGATTGGTCGGTGGTGGAGGTGCTGCGGGAGGATTCGCTGTAGCGGTAGCGGTAGCCGCCGACCAAGTCGCGCTCGTTGCTCAGCAGATAAAACAGATCCGTGCTGGAACTATAGGTCGTAAGGTTGGCCAGCTGGGTCTGCTCGATGTATTTCCGGGCGCTGTAGCCGAGGGCGCCAGAGAGGGTGACGCGCTCGACGACGGGATATTTGAAATTGAGGCCGGCGTTGTAGTTCCATGACGAACTTCGCACGTTGATCGCCGAGTCGGCGCGGCTCTCGCGGGCGCCGCTCAGCGTGAACGATCCGGTCGTCCGACCGCTCTGCTTGGTCAGCTCCATCGAATACGAGGGATTGCTGAAGTTCTCCTCTTTCAGCTTTCCATACTGGGACGCATTGCCCGCGACACTGGCGTTGACCCCGATCCAGCCGACCCTGCGCGTGTACTCGATGGATACACCAGTGGAGTAAACAAAATCGCCCGTGTTGTCGCTGTTGGCGAAAATGTTCGAGTCGCGGCTGACGCCCAAGGTTCCGTTGACAAAGATATGCTCGTGACCGTCGTTCAGCGTGACGAGTGCGCGGACGGGGGCGCCGGCGATGCCGATGGCCAGCAGGACGGCGATCGCTCTGCGAAGTTCTTGCCAATCGTGCATGTCGCCCGTTGTGCCGTGCCGATTACTCGCCACCCGGGCGGCCCGCGGACAGCAGTGTGGCCGGACTGACGGTAAACTGGACGGGCAGCGGGGTGGGCAGGATCGGAATGGCCACGATTTCTCCGGCACCTCTGCGACGGAGGTTCGTCGCGGTGTTGCCGTCGAACGCCGTGACCAAGGAGCCATCCCCTGACGTGGCGGAGGCTCCTCCGGGGGGCTGAGTAGCGGTGGCGCCTTCGAGCGCGAGGCTCTGTTTCTCCCGCACTTCGAAATAGACGGTCTTTTTCGCCATGCAGGCTTGGGCTACTTTGTCGTCGAGCGAAGCCAGTTGGCTGGCGGGGATATTTTGAATCAACATCTGGTTCGGGCCGCCCGCGCGGCCGGGACGAATGATGGCTTGCTGGCCGGTCTTGAGGGTCTGGCCACCCAGATCGAGTGCCCCCGCCCGCACGGTGCTGTCGCCCTCCAACATGGAAATGGTCGTCTCGTTGTCGTGGGCCTCGATCACCACCTTTCTGCCGCGGATCGCCACCGAGCCATGCGCCGTGCCGTAGTTCATCGTGCTGCCCGCGACCTGTTTGCTGTTGCAAAGTCCGACCGCCCCGCGGGCGACGAACGCCTGCGTCTGGGAGATGGAAGGTTCAGTGTCCATATCAGCCCGGTTGGGGGTGAACGGCTCCTGCACAAACTTCTTCATTTCAACCCGGGTGTTTTGGTCGAAGTAGGCCCCGGTTCCGTTCGAATAGACCAGCGTTGAAAAAATCTTGTTTTTGTCTTCGGCCTTGTCCGCTTTTTTGACTTCGATGACGGTGCCTTGGGCGTCATACACCGACTTCTTCGCTAGGTCTTGGATACTGTCGCCGATATCAATCTGGGCTTCTCCGGCGACGTCAGAGATGTAGAGCTTGCTGGTCGGGTTCTTCTTCTTGCCCTGGCCGTGCGCAGATAACGGCACGAACACCCATGTGACCACGAAAGCGGCGGCGACTGCCGAGAGGCGGTGAACCGGCGAGAAGCAAGGGGTGTTCATGACGCGTGAGGATTGGGTGCAGGGCCTGAGTGGCTCCGTATGAAATGGGGTATATACCCCATTCAATGCAAGTGAAGATATTCACGTAACTCATTCGACAACAATATTGAGAATCTTACCAGCGACATAGATTACGCGTTTCACGGTTTTACCCTCCAAATGGGGTGAAACCCGTGGGTTCGCTCGGGCGGCGCTGACCGCGTCGTCTTGGGCGATGCCGATGGGCACGAGTTGGTCTCCCCGGTGTTTGCCGTTGACCTGAAAAACGAGTTTGACTTCGGTGCTCGCCAGCTTGGCGGGATCGAATTGCGGCCAGGGCACCAGGGCAATCGAGGTCGCTGCACCGGACCCGCCGAGGCGACCCCAGAGTTCTTCCCCGAGGTGAGGCGCGAACGGGGCGAGCAGCTGCAGGAACGCTTGGATCGTTCCGCGACTTACTTGAGGGACTTTTTGCAGAGCATTGGTGAAAATCATCATCTGGGAGATGGCGGTGTTGAAGCGCAGGCCTTCAATGTCGTCGCCCACCTTCTTAATCGTCTCATGCAGCAGTTTGACGAGCTCGGCGGAGTCGGCGGCCGTATCCGAGATCTTGGCGTTGACCTCGCCCTCGCGGCCGATGCACTCCCGCCAAACTTTTTGGAGAAAGCGATGCACGCCCTCGATGCCGTTGGGGTTCCACGGCTTCATGGCATCGAGCGGTCCCAGGAACATCAGGTAAAGACGGAGGGTGTCGGTCCCGTGCGAATGGATAATCGTGTCGGGGCTGACCACATTCCCGCGGCTCTTGGACATCTTCTCGCCATCTTCGCCGAGAATAATGCCCTGATGAAACAATTTGGTGAAGGGTTCGCTCTGCGGCACGACCCCGAGGTCGAATAGGACTTTGTGCCAGAATCGAGCGTAGAGGAGGTGCAGGACGGCATGCTCGGCGCCGCCCACGTAAAGGTCGGGCACGCCCCAGTAGCGGAGCGCCTCGGGCGAGGCGAGCGCGTGGTCGGCGGCCGGGTCGGTGAAGCGGAGATAATACCAGCACGAGCCCGCCCATTGCGGCATCGTGTTCGTCTCCCGCCGTGCGCGCACCCAGGTATCGCCGGCCGGCCGCGCCTGACTCGCCGGGACCGCGGCGCCAGTCGTGAAATCAAACCAGATTTCCAGCCAAGCGGTGACGTTCGCGAGGGGACTCTCGCCGGTGCCGCTCGGAAGGTAGGATTGGACCTCGGGCAGCGGGAGGGGCAACGCGCTCGACGGCACCGGCAGCGCGTAGTGCGCGACGCCGTCGCTGACGAAGGTCACGGGCGATTCGGGCAGTGCGCTGCCCGACGCGGCCTGGGCGGTCGCGTAATCCGCCGCATTCACCCACACGATGGGAAACGGTTCGCCCCAGTAGCGCTGGCGCGAGAACAGCCAGTCGCGCAGCTTGTAATTTACCGTGGGCTTGCCCACGGCGCGAGCGGCGAGGTCCGCGGTGATTTTCTTCTTCGCCTCGGGCCAGGCTAGACCGTCGTAGCCCGGGGAGTTGATGAGTTTGCCGTCGCCGACGTAGGGGAGCGGCGTCGCGGCTGAGCCGCTGTCGATGACTGGCACGATCGGCAGTGCATACTTGACTGCGAATTCGTGGTCGCGTTCGTCGTGCGCCGGCACGGCCATGATCGCGCCGGTGCCGTAGCCCATGAGCACATAGTCGGCCACCCAGATGGGCACGCGTTGTCCGTTTATCGGGTTGATCGCGTAAGAGCCGCTGAACACGCCCGATTTGTCTTTCGCCAGATCGGTGCGCTCCAGATCGCTTTTGCCGGCGGATTTCTTCCGGTAGCGGTCGAGCTCGGCCCTCTGTGCCGGCGTGGTGAGTGCGTCCGTGAGCGGGTGCTCCGGGGCCAGCACCATGTACGTGCAGCCGAAAAGCGTGTCTGGCCGCGTGGTGAAGATCTTCAGCGCACCGAGCGCCGCAGGCTCCAGCGGGAAGAGGATTTCCGCGCCTTCGCTGCGGCCGATCCAGGCCTCCTGCATCCGTTTGGTGGAGTCGGGCCAGTCGACGTCCTTTAGATCCGCGAGCAGGCGCTCGGCATAGGCCGTGATGCGCAGGACCCATTGGCGGAGATTGCGGCGCTCAACGGGGAATCCGCCGACCTCGCTCTTTCCGTCGATGACTTCCTCGTTGGCGAGGACCGTGCGCAATTCCGGACACCACCAGACCGGGCGTTCGTCCACGTAGGCGAGCCCACGGGCAAAAAGCTGGAGAAAAATCCACTGCGTCCAGCGGTAATACTGCGGGTCGGTGGTCGCGAGTTCGCGCTCCCAGTCATAGGAGAAACCAAGGGCTTTGATCTGGCGCTTGAAGTTGACGATGTTGGCCGCGGTATTCGCCGCCGGGTGGGTGCCCGTTTTGACCGCGTGCTGCTCGGCGGGCAGGCCGAAGGCATCCCAGCCGATCGGGTGGAGCACGTTCCAGCCCTTGGCGCGCTTGTACCGCGCAATGATGTCGGTCGCCGTGTAGCCCTCCGGATGCCCGATGTGCAGGCCCGCGCCGGACGGGTAGGGGAACATGTCGAGCACGTAGTATTTCGGCTTCGACGAAGCGTTGTCCGCCCGGAACGAGCGATTTTGCTCCCAGAAAGATTGCCAGTGCGGCTCGATCTCGTGGAAGTTGTAGTCAATGCACTTGGTAGCCATCGTGTAAAACCCGCCACTGTGAAACCTTTCTCCGCCCGGTCAATCTCCGCGCTCGTCCTCCGCTTTTTTCCGGTTTTTGCCCTCGTGCTCCCTGCGCGGGCTGACTTGAAGCGCGGGTTCAACCAGCTCCTCGAATCCGTCGTGAAAATCGATGTCCGCGAGGTGGCGTTCGAGGCGGGCACCAAACGCTTCACGGGGGGCATCGGCTCGGGCGTGATTCTTTCGGCCGACGGCCTCGTGCTCACCAACGCCCACGTCGCCAGCCCCCGGGCGGTCGAGATCAACCTCACGCTCGCGAACCTCGAACGGGTCGGTGCGAATCTGGTCGGCTGGGACCATTGGACCGACCTTGCGCTGCTCCGCATCGATCTGGCCGAGGTGAAGCGCCGCGGTCTGAAGTTTTCCCACGCCGCCCTCGGCGAGAGCGGCAAGCTCTACCCGGGCCAGGAAGTCTATGCCGTCGGCACGCCCCACGGACTCACCCGCACCGTGACGCGCGGCATCATTTCCAACAACAACCGCTATTTCGAAGACACGCGCGGGGTGAACGGCTACGAGACTGGCGCGTTTAACACCTGGCTGCAGACCGACGCCGCCATCAACCCGGGCAACTCGGGCGGTCCGCTGGTCACCGAAGACGGCAAGGTCATCGGAATTTCCTCCCGCACCTACCTCGGGGCGAACAACCTCGGGTTCGCGATTCCGGCGAGCACGGCGCGGCGCGTGGTGGCTGGCCTGCTGCGCGAGGGCGGGGCCATCACGCGAAGTTATATCGGCCTCGTGCCCAGGGAACTGCAGGACCTGGAAAATTTCTATTCGCTCGCGCTCAACACCGGCATGCTGATCAACAGCGTCGAACCGGGTTCGCCCGCCGCGAAGGCCGGCCTGCGCAGCGGCGACATTTTGCTCAGCCTGAATGGCGAGAAAATCGACGGGCGCTTCCCGGAGCAGCTGCCGCCGATCCAAAACCTGATCGCCAACCAGCCGGTCGGCGCGTCGCTCACTCTCTCGGTGAAGCGCGGCCCCGAGACGCGAGACTACGTGGTGGTCACGGAGAAACTCGAGAGCCGGGTGGGCGAGGAATGGGCGCTCGAGAAATGGGGGCTGAGCGTGCGCAAAGTTTCCCGGGCCTATGCCCGAGAAAACCAACTCGACGATGCGAGCGGCGTGGTGGTCATCGGGGTGCAGCCCGGCTTCCCGGCGGCCGCCGCCGGCGTCTCCCGGGGGGATATCATCACGAAGCTCAACAACGAGGCGGTACTTTCGCTCGACGTGATCAGGACCGCGCAGGCCGCCTACGAGGCCAAGCCCGAGCCGACGCTCGTGGAAGTGCAGCGCAACCGCCGTGTCTCGCTTTACGTTTTGCAACCATGAAGCTCCGCCTGCGGTTGATCGCCGCCCTGCTCCTTGCGCCGGCCGCACTCCGCGCCGCCGCCGATTTGCCCGCACTCTGGGCCGAACGCGCCAAATGCGTTGTGGCGGTCGAATATGTGACGGAGACCGAGACCGAACGCCGTCCGACGATTTCCATGGGGACGGTGATCGATTCCGATGGCACAATCATCCTCCCGGCGGGCTCGATCGATCCGCGAGCGGCCACCTGGCAGTTGAAGGACTTCAAGGTCTACGTGCCCGGAGACGCCGCGAGCACGCCGGCCGAATACCTTGGCCAGGACGCGTTCACCGGCTGGCACTTCGTGCGGGCCATGGAGTCGACGCGGGCGAAGCTCACGCCGATCACTGTCTTCGCGGCGCAGGGGGCGTCCCCGGTGCCCGCCCTGGCCGAAGGGGTGTGGGGCATCGGCCTGCGCAACAAAGACGAGGACTTCGCGCCCTACCTGATGCAGAGCCACGTCGCGCTGATCCAGTCGCTGCCGCAGCGCACCGCGATCGCGCAGCATGAGGTAGCGGGACCGGGCCTGCCGGTCTTCAACCGCGACGGGGCGCTCGTCGGCATCGCCGCGACGTCGTTCGGCCAAAGTTACCTGCAGTTTTCCCGCCGGAGCCGCGGCGACCAGGTCCTGTTGATCAACGTCGAGGAAAGCAGCGCGTTCCTGCTGGCAGCGGAGGTGCTGCCCAATCTCGGGCGCATCCCAAAAAATATTTCCGGCCGGCCGCTCGCGTGGCTCGGCGCCTACGGCCTCGAGCCGATGGACCGTGAGGTGGCCAAATTCTTGAAACTTGAGGCGCAGTCCGGCGCCGTGGTCAGCGAGGTGCTCGAGGGCAGTCCGGCGGAAAAAGCCGGGCTCCGGGACCGCGACATCATCCTCGCGTTGGACGGCAAGCCGCTCCCGCCGCTCAAGCCTGAGCGGGTCGTGGTGTTGTGGCTGGAGCGGGAGATCGAACGTCGTGCCCCCGGCGATACGTTTGCCCTGACGGTGCTCCGCGGCAGCGCGCGGGTCGAACTCAAAGCTGTGCTCGGCGAGGAGCCGAAACTGCTGCGCGAGGCCGACCGGAAATACTACGACCGGCTCGGTTTCACCGCCCGGGAATTTGTCTACGGCGATGCGATCGAGCGCCGGGTAAAGGCGGCCGAGCCCTCGGGCGTCGTCGCGCATTTCGTCAAACCCAGCAGCCCGGCGGCCATCGCTGGCCTCCGGCAGGAGGACTGGATCAAGGAAATCGACGGCGCCGAGGCGAAGAATTTTGCCGTGATCGCGGCCAAGCTCGCCGAAATCGAAGCCGATCTGTCGCGCGCCGAGTTCGTCCTCCTGGTGAGCCGCGGGGGCGAGACCGCTGTGCTCCGCATCAAACTCAAATAACTCCTCCCATGTTCACAGGCATTGTCGAAGAAGCTGGTCGCGTCGTTTCCTTCACGCAGGGGGCGGTCGCTTGGCGCCTGCAGATCGCCGCGGGTGCGACGCTCGCGGGCGCTGGGCTGGGCGACAGCATCGCGGTCAACGGTTGCTGCCTCACCGTGACGCACTTCGATGCGGGGCATTTTTATTTCGACGTGCTGGAGGAGACCCGCCGGCTGACGAATTTTTCGGCGCTCGCCTCCGGTTCGCCGGTCAATCTGGAGCGCAGCCTGCGTT
Organism: Opitutia bacterium; assembly: GCA_947461205.1. Lineage (GTDB taxonomy): Bacteria > Verrucomicrobiota > Verrucomicrobiia > Opitutales > Opitutaceae > GAS368. The sequence continues at coordinate 26,403 of CANHJG010000012.1, read as the reverse complement.
TTGACGGTAAAATCGGCGGTCACTTTGTCACGGGTCACATCGACGGGCTCGGCGTGATCGAACTCTTCGAGCAGCGGGGCCAAGACCATTTCCTGCGGGTGCGTGGTCCGGCCGGCAGCGGGCGCTACGTGATCCACAAGGGCAGCATCGCGATCGACGGGATCTCGTTGACGGTCGCAGAGGTCGAGGGCGACAGCCTGGCCGTGTGGCTGATTCCGACGACGATTGCGGTGACGAATCTGTGCGGGCGGCGCGCGGGCGAGAGGGTCAACTTGGAATTCGACATGCTCGGCAAGTATGTCGAGAAGCTGCTTTCGCGTCGCACGCCCTGATTCGCCGCAATGCGCACCGCCCTCCAGGCTCTGACCGACGAGCTCCGCCGCCTGAAGACGGCCGGCGTGAAGACGGTTGCGGTGTCGGACGAGAGTGTCGCCGCTTTGCGGCGCATCGTGCAGGCGCGCGCCCGCGGGCTGGTCGCGCCCGCACCGGCCGACACGCCGGAGCCGGCCGCGGTGGTTTCTGCCCCGCGAGCGGCGACCGCTCCCCTCAAGGCCTACCAGCCGCCGGCGCCGGTTTACACTCCGAAGCCCGCCCCGAAACCCGTGGGTGAAGTGCTCCCGCCACCGCCGACCGTGACCTTGCCCGCGGGCGACAAGCAGACGAGGTGGAACGCGCTGCTCGAACTCGTGCGTAACGACGCGACGTGCAAAGCGCACGTGCGCCCCGGCAAGAAAATCGTGCTCGGCGTCGGCAGCGTCGAGGCGAAGATCATGTTGGTCGGCGAAGCGCCGGGGGCGGAAGAGGAAATCCAAGGCGAACCGTTTGTCGGGCCGGCGGGCGAGTTGCTCACCAAAATGATCTTGGCGATGGGGCTGAAGCGGGCGGAGATTTACATCGGCAACATCATGAACTGGCGGCCCGAGCTGCCGACGCCTCCCGGCGAGGCGCAGAGCGGGAACCGGCCGCCGACGGAGGCGGAAATGCGTTACTGCCTCCCTTATTTGCGCGCCCAGATCGACGTGGTGAATCCCGATCTGCTCGTCGCCCTCGGCGCGACCGCGGCGCACGGCCTGCTGGGCGCTGATGCGTTCAAGGCGCTGGGCGATGTGCGCGGGCGCTGGCATGACTTCGGCGGAAAACCGCTGATGGTCACCTACCACCCGAGTTATTTGCTGCGTCCGCCGGTCGACAACCGGAAGAAACGTCTCGTGTGGGAAGATCTGCTCAAGGTCATGGAGCGCGGCGCTCTGCCGATCTCGGACAAGCAACGCACCTTTTTCTTGGACAAATGAAACTCCGCGCCCTGCTCCTGCCTTGTTGCCTGCTGCTCGCGTGGCGCGCACCCGCCCGTGCGTCCGACGAGCTATTTGATTTCGAGACGCTGCGTTTCCGCGCGAAGCTACTGGCGGCCCGCGCCTACGCGCCCCGGGCGACGACCGTGCCGGAAGCGCTGCGCAAACTCAGCTACGACGAGTACCGCCTGATCACGTTCAATGTCGACCAGACATGGTGGCGCCGCGAAGCGCTGCCGTATCAGCTGCAATTTTTTCATCCCGGCTTTGTGCATCAGAAATCGGTGCAGGTGTTCGAACTCAACGGCCGCGCGCCGAGCCCGATCAAGTTCTCCCGCGAGATGTTCCACTACGGCAGTCTCAAGCTGGGCGGCAGTCTGCCCGGCAATGTCGGTTTCGCGGGTTTCCGCGTCTTGGGCAGTCTCAATCTGCCGGCGGACGAGCTGGTCTCGTTTGTCGGGGCCAGCTACTTTCGCGCGCTTTGCTTGAAGACGGTTTACGGGCTGTCGGCGCGGGGGTTGGCGGTTAATACCGCCGAGCCGGACGGCGAGGAGTTTCCCGTCTTCGAGGAATTTTGGATCGAGCGGCCCGCGGCGGGCGCGAAGCAATTGGTGATCTATGCGCTGATGGACAGTGCGAGTGTGGCGGGAGCGTATCGCTTCACCGTCGCCCCCGGCGCCGACACGGTGATGCAGGTGAAGGCCGCGGTCTATTGCCGGAAGAACCCGAAGGTCCTCGGTCTCGCCCCGCTGACGAGCATGTTCTGGCACGGCGAAAACTCCGGCACGAACCACGGTGACTTCCGGCCCGAAGTGCATGATTCCGACGGGCTGATGATTTTCAACGGGGCGAGCGAGTGGCTCTGGCGGCCGCTATCGAATCCGAAGGCGACGCGGGTCTCGGCCTTTTCCGACGACAATCCGCGCGGCTTTGGCCTGATCCAGCGCGACCGGAACTATGAGTCCTACCAGGATCTCGAGGCGCATTATCACCTGCGGCCGAGCGCGTGGGTTGAGCCCGTGGGGAACTGGGGCCGCGGGTCGGTCCGACTGGCCGAGTTGTCGGCGGCGGACGAGACCAACGACAACATCGTCGCGTTCTGGGTGCCGGAGCGGCTGCCGCCGGCGGGGCAGGCGATCGAGTTCGAATACAAGCTGCACTGGTTTTCCGACCAGATCCGGCCGCCCGCGGGGTTTGTGGCCTCGACCCGGTCCGGCCAGTCGCAGACCCACGAGCCCGAACTGCGGCGTTTCGTGATCGATTTTGACGGCCCGTATTTGCGGCAACAGAAGCCCGATCCGGCGATCGAGCCGGAAGTCAGCGTCGGCGCGGGGGCGACGCTCGCCTACCAGACCGTGCAGAAGAATCCCTACAATGGGACCTGGCGCCTGGGGTTTGGGATCAAGCCGGACGCCAGCGGCCGGCCGGTGGAACTGCGTTGTTTCTTGAAGAAGACGCCCCATGTTCTCACGGAAACATGGACGTATCTCTGGAGTCCCTGAGCGCATTTCGCCCTCGGACGGGCACGATGGAGGCGTGGAACGCCGCCTACGTGCGCGTCGAGGACTACCTGCGCGCCCACCGCATCCACAACCGGTTGCACCAAAGCCGGCTCATTCTGCAAATACTCGAGCGCGCCGCGCGGCGGCATGAATCGAATCCGACGATCGAGCCGACCACGCTCGCGGCGGAGGAAACCGAGGCGATGATGGATCTGTGGTTCGCCGACGTGCTCGACGTGCGCGGCCAGCCGCACGAACGCATCGCGGTGGACGGCCGCGTGGCGCTCCTGCTGGCGGACGGTCCGGAGAAATGGCCCTATGCGTTTCTCGACGAGCAGAATGTCCCGGCTGATTTTGCGCAGGCGATGCGCCGGGGCGGGCTGCAGGCCGGCCCCGATATGGCCGTGTCGAATATGGCGCCCCGTCCGATCGACCTCGGGGTGATCACCGAGGCCGCGGGCGAGACGCTGGAACAGTTCGAGAAATGGCCGATTTTGCGGGCGCTGTTGCTCTGGCTCGTGTTTGCCGCCGCGTTGGCGGGAATTTTCAAAGCGACGCGCTGAGCCATGCGACTTTATCTGACGGAACACATGGACCAGCGGCGGCTGGGACGCCGGCGGTTCTTTTTCTTTTCGGCGATCTTCGGGCTGACGAGTATCGCGACCTGGTTCATGGCCGATTTGCTGTGGCGCGATGGCATCAGTGCGCTCGAGGTCACGCTGCTGGCGGTGTTCGTGATCCTGTTCGCCCACATTGCGGCGGGTTTTTGCACGGCGCTGGTGGGTTTTTACGTGATCAACCGGGGCGGCGACAGTTCCCGAATCACGGCGACGTTGGCGGAGGGGGAGGTGCCGCTGCTGGCCAAGACGGCGATCGTTATGCCGGCGTTCAACGAGGACGTGAGCCGCGTCTTTGAAGGGCTGCGCGTCGTCTTCCGCTCGGTCCAGGAGACGAAGCAGCTGGAGCATTTCGACTTTTTCGTGCTCAGCGATTCGAACCAGCCCAACCAGTGGATTCAGGAGGAAGTCGCGTGGGCCGAGCTGTGCAAGCAGGTGGGCGGCTTCGGCAAGATTTTTTACCGCAAGCGTCGCCAGTCGATCAACAAGAAGGCCGGCAACGTGGCCGATTTTTTGCGGCGGTGGGGCCGGCGCTACCGTTACATGATCGTGCTCGACGCCGATTCGATCATGACGGGCAGGGCGCTGGTGCAACTTGTGGGGCTGATGGAGAAGAATCCGCAGATCGGCCTGATCCAGACGGCCCCGCGGATCGTGAACGGGGAAACGCTGTTTGCGCGGATCCAGTCGTTTGCGAGCCGGCTCTATAGTCCGCTGTTTTTGGCGGGGCTGAATTACTGGCAGCAGCACGAGGGGAATTTCTGGGGGCACAACGCGGTCGTGCGGGTGCAGCCCTTTATCGACCACTGCTCGCTGCCGGAGCTCCCGGGCCGCGAGCCATTCGGCGGACGCATTCTGTCGCACGATTTCGTCGAGGCGGCGCTGATGCGCAAGGCGGGCTGGGCGGTGTGGCTCGCGGGCGACATCGACGGCAGTTACGAGGAGGGCCCGCCGACGCTGATCGAGTCGGCGAAGCGCGACCGGCGCTGGTGTCAGGGTAACATCCAGCATGCGTGGTTGCTCACCACGCGCGGCTTCCGGCCGGCGAGCCGGTTCCATTTGTTGCTGGGCGTGATGGGCTATGTGTCCTCGCCGCTCTGGCTGCTCTTCATGATTCTCAGCACGATCCATGTGTTCGCCGTGTTGGCGTCGCCGGCGGCCGCGGCGCCGGGGTGGGTAACCGACACGACGTCGCTGTTTGGGTTCGATCTCCAGGTGCCCGAGGCGCTGACGCTCTTTGCGTTGACCATGCTGCTGATCTTCGTGCCGAAGATCGTGAGCGTGGTGGTGACTTTGGGTGACCGGGCGGAGACCGAGAAATTCGGCGGCAAGGCGCGGCTGATCCTGAGCGCATTGCTGGAGACCCTGGTGTCCGCGTTGCTCGCGCCGATCAACATGGTGTTCCACTCGAAATTTGTGCTCTTCACGCTGCTCGGCCAAGGGGTCGCGTGGGTGACCCAGAAGCGCGGCAGCGACGACGACGGTACGGATTGGCGCGAAGCGATCATCACGCACGGCGGGCAGACGCTGTTTGGGCTCGTCTGGGGCGTGTCGGCGTTTGTGCTGTCGCCGGCATTTTTCTGGTGGCTCAGTCCGGTGCTGGCGGGTCTGGTGTTGGCGGTGCCGTTGTCCATTTTGCTCAGCAAGGCCGGGGTGGGGCGGGCGGCGCGCCGGCTGGGGATTTTCTTGACGCCGGAAGAGACGACCCCGCCCTACGAGCTGAAGCGGCTGCACCAGAACTTGGCCGAGTGTTACCGGCATCTGCCGCCGTTCGAACCGTTGCGGGCCGACTACGGCCTGTTGCAGGCGGTGCTCGATCCCTACGTCAACGCGCTACACGTGGCGTTGCTGCGGCAGCGGCGGCCGAGCGAGGAGGCGCGGGAATGGTTTGTGCAGCTGCGCGAGCGGCTCCTGCGTGAGGGGCCGGCAAAATTTGCGACCAAAGAAAAGATGGCGCTGCTGATGGACGCCGAGTCGATGATCTGGCTGCACCGCGAACTATGGAGTTGTCCGGCGGGTTCGCTGGCGGAGTGGTGGCGTCTCGCGATGCGCCAGTACAACGTGCTGACCTACGCGCCGACGACGGCGCTGTATCGATAGGTTGGGGGGCGGAGCGACGTCCGACCTAGGGCTTGATCAGTTTCGTGAGTTCAGCCCGGGCGCGAGCGAACTCGGCCGTGAGCTCGGCGACGAACGGGGCGGCGGCATTCACGCCGTTGGTGCGGGCGTGCTGCTCGAGGCGTTCCGCCACGGCCCCCAGCGCCATGGCGCCCAAGTTGGCGGAGCTGCCCTTGATGCTGTGGGCGGCCCGGGTGAACTTGGGCAGATCGGCCGCTGCGAGGCTTTGTTCCAGTTCGGCGATCCGGCGCGGGGTGTCTTCCATGAAAATGCCCGCGATCTCCCGCAAAAATTCATCATGGTCGTCGGGATTGAGCGACCGGAGAATTTCAATGGCCTGTGGATCGATGGCGCGAGATTCGGTCATGGGTTCGAGGATGGGATGGAGCTTTCTGGTAAAACTGGACCGTGCAACGCGGCGGTGGGGCGGGGGATGAACCCGGGCTGAGGGATTCGGACCTCGGACGAGGCATCCGGTGGCCCATTCGAACGAGGTGTTTTGGTCGATCTCCTCGATGGTCGTCAGGCCGAAGAGAACCTTCTTGAGCCCGTCGTGGCGCAGCGGCCTGTGCCCGACTTGGGCAGCGGCGCGGCTGATGTCCTGCACGCTGCGGCCCTCGGCGATGAGCGTGCGGATTTCCTCGGTGATCAAAACGAGTTCGTGGAAGGCCACGCGACCCTGGTAGCCGGTGTATCGGCAAGTCTGGCAGCCGCCCCCACGGTAAAAGGACACCTCGGTGAGCCCTTCGTCCTTGAAATATTTCCGGAGGGTCTCCCGCGAGGGAGCGTAAGCCGCCTGGCACCCCTCGCAAATGCGGGCGGCGAGGCGTTGGGCGAGCACGTCGATCACGGAGGGCGCGACCGTAGAGGGTGCCACGCCGATTTCGATCAGGCGCATGATGGCCTCCGGGGCGGTGTGGGGGTGGAGCGGGGCAAACACGATGTGGCCCGTCAGCGCCGCCTCGGTGGCGTTTTGGCCGTCTCCAGATCGCGGATTTCGCCGACGAGAATCGCGTCCGGACCCCATGGGGCCGGTCACAAAGATGATACCGTTGGGAGTTTGAATCAGGGGTTGGAAGGGCGGGATGATCGTCTGGGAGATCATCATCTGCTCCAAGGTCAGCCTGGTTTTCTTGCTCGTCATCGCGCTGCGGTCGGCTTCGACGGGGCTGGCCATTGCAACGGTGAGGACGCCGTTGAGCCCACAACGGCTGATCGCCTTCACTTTTTTGGCGACCTCCCTCGGGATTTTTTCGATGGCCTCGTCGGTCATCGCCGACGCGAAGGGGGCGAAGTAGGCCACGTTCATCGGGTCGGCCCGGGAGCGGCAGGCATCGTCCTGGTTGAGGATTTTTCCGTCGATCCCGGACTGCACGAAGGCGCGCGTCGCTCCGTGGCGTTCGGCCAGCCGTGTGATTTCCGGGAGGTACTCGAATTTCGGCAACTGCCGGATCCGCCCGAGGAAGGCGTCACAGGTGGGGTTTAACACGGGGGGCGGGCTTCGCTTTCAAGAGTTTTTCCCTTTCGGTCTGATCGAGTTGTTCCATCGCAAACGGGCTCGCGGAACGTTCGGCCTTCAGTTCCTGAAGGATGTGGTGCAGGGAGTATTTGACCTCGGCGATGACGAGCGGAGGGCGCGGCAAGGGATCGTTGGGCGGGACGGAGCGCATGACGGCGGGGCGTCGGGGTGCCGAGACCGGTTTCGATCGTTGCGGCGAGGGCGGTGGTGATCTCGTCCCGCGAGGTATCCGTGCGGAGGGAGTGGGAGGCGCCGAGTTCGACGGCCTGCTCGATCGTTTGGCGGTAGGCCACGACGCACTCCTCGCCGTTGGTGGCCTCTAGACCGGTCATCGCGACCGATTGGGCGATCAGGTCGGCGAGATTGTGGGGTTCACGGCAAAGCTTGAGCTCGCCGGATTCGATCGTGGCGACGTCGAGCAGTGCGTTGACCGGGTTAAGCATGGACTGGCTGACCGAGTGGATCGTGTTGATGAGATTGAGCTGGTCCACGGAGAGCGGACCGACGTCGCCCTCGCGCAGGAATTCCGCGAGGCCGCGGATTGTCGCGAGGGGATTGCGCAGGTCGTGGGCCGCCATGCCGAGAAGGCGGTTTTTCGCGGCATTCGCGTTGCTGAGTTGGTCGACAAGGTGCTTGCGCTGCTCCGACAGAATACGGTTTTGGAGGTGGGCCCGGATCCGGGCGAGAACCTCTTTTGCCTTGAAGGGCTTGGGCAGGTAATCGCCGCCGCCCGCGCCCAGGCCGGCGAGGACATCGTCGGACTCCTTTTTCCCGGTGATAAATATGACCGGGGCGCAGTTTTCGCCATAGCTCCGTTTGAGCCGCCGGCAGGTCTCAAATCCGTCGATACCGGGCAGCATCACGTCGAGGAGCACGAGGTCGGGGAGGAATTCGGCGTAGGCGAGCAGGGCGCCCTCGCCCGAACTGGCCTTGACCAGCGTGCAGCCCTCGCCCTTCAAGACCCCGGCGAGGATTCTGAGGCTCAGGCGGTCGTCGTCGACGACGAGGATCTTCCGGTGCCCGAGGTCGAGGGGGGCGGCGGTCGGCGACATCTCCATTCGGGGCAAAGGATGGGTGGGAGGGTGCGGACTGCAACCGGAAGTTGGGGCTGGCTCGGGAAGAAAACGGCGGGCGGCGCGGCCGCTCCCCGGATCCGGCGGCGGCAGGCTGGAAACTAATTCACATCAGGGGATCGGCATACGTTGATATTTAACTTGCCGGCACCCGGCGGCCCCCCTTTCCTCTGCCTTCTTATCTTATGGCCAAATCATTCGTATTCTCCTCCGAATCCGTCGGCGAGGGACATCCCGACAAAGTTGCTGACTTGATTTCCGACAGCGTGCTGGACGCCTGCCTTGCGCAGGATCGTACGAGTCGGGTCGCCTGCGAAACCATGGTGAAGTCCAACATGGTGATTCTCGCCGGCGAGATCACCACGAGCGCGAAGCTCAACTACGAGTCTATCGTGCGTGCGGCGATTCGCGATATCGGCTACGTCAACACCGACGACGTGTTCCACGCCGACCAGGTTTTCATCAACAATTATCTGACGAAGCAGTCGCCGGACATCGCGCAGGGTGTGGATGCGAAGAAGGCCAAGGGGAAGAAGACCGCCGAGCAAGGCGCGGGCGACCAGGGCATCATGTTCGGTTACGCGTGCACCGAGACGCCAGAACTGATGCCGACGCCGATTATGTTCGCGCACCGTCTCGGTCGCGAGCTCACCAAAGTCCGCAAGTCCGGCCATGTGCCGTGGCTTCGGCCGGACGCGAAGTCGCAGGTCTCGGTCCGCTATGAAAACGACAAGCCCGTCGAGGTGGTGAACGTGGTGATTTCGACGCAGCACACCGCCGACGTCGCGCATGCGACGATCGAAAAACATCTCATCGAGCACGTCATCAAGAAGGTCATTCCGGCGGAGATGCTGACCAGAAACACCGAGTATCTCATCAATCCGACTGGCCGCTTTGTGGTCGGCGGTCCGCAGGGTGATTCGGGTCTTACGGGCCGCAAGATCATCGTCGACACCTACGGTGGGTGGGGTCGCCACGGCGGCGGCGCCTTCTCGGGCAAGGATCCGTCGAAGGTTGACCGTTCGGCCGCCTATATGGGCCGCTGGGTGGCCAAGAATATTGTTGCCGCCGGCCTCGCGACGCACGCGGAGATCCAGTTCGCGTATGCGATCGGGCATCCGCAGCCGGTTTCGGTGCGCGTCGAGTCGTTTGGCACCTCGCTGCTCGGCGTTTCCGACGAGCAGATCACCGCCGCCGTGCGCGAAGTCTTCAGCTTCAAGCCGGCGGACATTGTGGCGCAGCTGGATCTGCTTCGGCCAATTTATCGCTCGACCACGAACTACGGGCACTTCGGCAAACACGGCATGCCGTGGGAAAAGACCAACAAGGGCGCCGCCCTCAAAGCCGCGCTGAAAAAGTAAGGCCGGCCCCGCCGTCCCGTTCCACGCTCAACCGTTCATTTCCGTTTCTCCCTCATCCACTATGGCCACCGCCAAAAAATCCGCGCGCAAATCTGCCGCGCCTGACTATCACGTGAAAGACATCACTCTCGCCGAGTGGGGTCGCAAAGAGATTTCCGTCGCCGAGCATGAAATGCCTGGTCTAGTTTCTGTCCGCAAAAAATTCGGCGCGAAGAAGCCGCTCGCCGGCGTGCGCATCACGGGATCGCTGCACATGACGATCCAGACGGCCGTGCTGATCGAGACGTTGAAGGAGCTGGGCGCCGATGTGCGCTGGGCTTCCTGCAATATCTTCTCGACGCAGGACCATGCGGCCGCGGCGATTGCCGCGACGGGAACCCCGGTCTTTGCCTGGAAGGGCGAGACGCTGGAGGAGTATTGGGATCTCACGCTCCGGGCTATCATGTTCCCGGGCAACCAAGGCCCGCAGCTCGTGGTCGACGACGGTGGCGACGTGACGTTGCTGATCCACAAGGGCTGCGAACTCGAAGAGGGCAGCGACTGGGTCAACACGCCATCAGGCTCCCACGAGGAGCAGGTGATCAAGAACACGCTCAAGAAGGTCCACAAGGAGGACCCGAAGCGCTGGACGGCCATCGCAAAAGAGTGGCGCGGCGTCTCTGAAGAGACGACCACGGGGGTGCACCGCCTCTACCAGATGCTGGAAAAGGGCAAACTCCGGGTGCCGGCCATCAACGTCAACGACTCGGTCACGAAGTCGAAGTTCGACAATCTCTACGGATGCCGGGAGTCTCTCGGCGACGGTCTCAAGCGCGCCACCGACGTCATGATCGCCGGTAAGGTTGCCTGCGTCTGCGGTTATGGCGACGTGGGCAAGGGGTCGGCGTTTTCGCTCAAGGGCTTTGGCGCCCGCGTCATTGTGACTGAGATCGATCCGATCAACGCGTTGCAGGCCGCGATGGAAGGCTTCGAAGTGAACACGATCGAGTCGACGCTCGGCACGGCGGACATCTACGTAACGACGACCGGCAACAAGGACATCATCACGCTGGAGCACATGCGCAAGATGAAGGATCAGGCGATTGTTTGTAACATCGGTCATTTCGACAACGAAATTCAGATTGACCGCCTCAACACGTCCGACGCGAAACGCACGAACATCAAACCGCAATACGATCTCTACACCTTCCCGAAGGGGAACAGCCTCTACATGCTGGCTGAAGGTCGGCTGGTGAATCTCGGTTGCGCGACGGGGCATCCGTCCTTCGTGATGTCGACCAGCTTCACCAATCAGACGCTCGCGCAGCTCGATCTCTGGAAGAACAAAGACAGCTATGCGGTCGGCGTTTACCGTCTGCCGAAACACTTGGACGAAGAGGTCGCCCGCCTGCATCTGGAGAAGATTGGCGCGAAGCTGACCAAGCTCACCAAGGACCAAGCCGCCTACCTCGGCGTGTCCGTCGGCGGCCCCTACAAACCCGACCACTACCGCTACTGAGCGGTGGCGGAGATCAGGCAAAAGCCCAACGCCGACCTGCGGGTCGGCGTTTTTTTGTCCAGTCTAAGGGGGCGGCGGCCATCGTTTACGCTCCGGGCCGCAGGGGAATCAGGGGCAGGGGGTCGCCTTTCTCGTAGTCGGTGAGGATCGAGAAGCGGAACGTCGTGCCTTCGCCGGGCTTGCTGTCTACGGAGATGGAGCCGCCCATGAGTTCACAGAGGCGCTTGGAGATGATCAGACCGAGGCCCGTGCCGCTGCGGCGGCGCTCGGAGGCGGCGTCGATCTGGCTGAACGGTTTGAAAAGTTTGGAAATCTTCTCGGGCGGAATCCCGATACCGGTGTCGGCGACGGAGAAGAACAGGCGGAGGGCACGGCGGGTGTCGCGCATGCTGACGGGTTCGCCGCGCATGCAGGAGACGTGGAGGGTAATACTCCCGCGTTCGGTGAACTTGAGGGCGTTATCGATCAGATTGGTGAGAATCTGGCGGAGGCGGGATTCGTCGCTGTTGACGATGGCCGGCACATCCGGGGCGATGTGGGCGGTGATGACGAGCGCGGCGGCGCGGGCCTTGGGCGCAAAGAACGCACAGACTTCCTCGACGCTCTTGTGCAGGCCAAAGGGGGACGATTCGATCTCGATCTTGCCGGCTTCAATCTTCGACAGGTCGAGAATGTCGGCGATGAGCTTCTCCAAGGCCTGCCCGCTCGAGCGGATGATGGCGACCTGTTCGCGTTGGTCAGGGGTGAGCGGCGAGTCGGCGAGAATCTGGGCGAAGCCGATGACGCCGTTGATCGGGGTGCGAATTTCATGGCTGATGATCGCGAGAAACTCGCTCTTGGCGCGGTCGGCGGCCTCGGCGGTCTCCTTGGCATGCAGCAGGGCGGCTTCGGCTTCCTTCCTGATCGTGATGTCGTGTCCGACACCCTGATACTCGAGGGTCTCGTCTTTGTCGTCCTTGATCGCGCGCTGGGTCCACATGAGCCAGCGGCGGCGGCCGTCGGGTAGGTCGAGCTCGCGCTCAAACGTGTAGGGTTCGTTGCCGATGGCGGCGCCCGGGATGAACAGTAGGAATGGTTGGCCGAGCAGCTCGTTGCGCTTGCGGCCAAAGGCCATGGCATAGGCGCTGTTGACGAAGGTGAGTTTGCCGTCGAGGCGGTAGCGGCAGATCAAGTCGACCTGATCTTCGACGATGCCGCGGTAGCTGGCCTCGGTTTTTTGCAGGGCCTGTGCCATCCGCTCGATATTTCGGGCGAGGCCGATGATCTCGTCGTGGTCCGGTTCGCCGGCCGCGGCATCGCCGCTCTCGCTGCTGCCCGCCGACGTGCGCAGGGTTTTCAGGCGCTGCATCAACGTGCGGTCCCACAGGTAGCCGGTCATGACGAGTAAGACGCACCCGATGATGGCGAGGGTCAGGATGTAATACGTGGTACCGAGGCGCTCCTGGAGTTCTTCATCCTGGATTACCCGGATGACCACCGCGACCAGTGCGACAATCAGGCTGAGAGCGAGAGCGAGAATGAAGAACGTCTTCCGGTTTGAGTTCTCGGCCATCGGATAGGTATGGGAATGCCGCGCGCGGCGTGCGAAGTCTAACGAAATAAGCGCAGATTTGCCCGGCTACGTAATATTACATCGCGGGTCGCGGGGTGTGGAACAGCAGCGCCGTCAGCATCGCAAGCGCGAGCGCGCCGCGTCCGAGGCGATCGGGTTGCACGTCGCGCAACCGCCGGCGCCGCGCCTCCAGGGCCCGATCCATTTTTCGTCGATCCGGTGGTCGGTGCCGTTTTCGCGGAGGTGGGCCAAGTCCTCGTGCAGGCGATCAAGGAGCGCGGGGTCGGAGAGACGGACCGCCATGGACAACTCGTCGTCGAGTTCCGGCACCGTGCGATCCGTCGCGAAGACGTGGACAAGGTTCCGCGTGCGGATGCAGTGCGTCGCGCGAACGCGGGCTGGGAGGACGAGGGCGCATTTGCCGCGAGCCAGCGCGGCCAGCGCTTCGGCGAGGGGGCGGCAAATCCGCTGGCGCACCTAGCCTTGGCGTTTTGCATCGGCTGCGCCGAGGTCGGCGGCGACGGCACGGAGGAGGTCGACGGCGAAACCGGCGGCCGTTTCGGTCTCACCATGGGTCGCGAGCGGGGACGTCGTCGGCTTGATGCCGGCGCCCAGCGCTGCAGCGCTGAAGCGGAGGGAGACCGTCGCCTACCAACCAAGGAAGGCGTAAACAAGCAGCATGGGGCCGGCGACAAGAGCGCTCCAGCGGAGGGGGGGCAGGAGAGCGCAAGCGGAACAGCCTGCCCACCGCAGCGGGGAAGGTCGCGATAATGATCGGCCGCCGCGGCGGTAACTTAAGGCCGCCCGCGCAGCATTCAGCGCGGCAGGGCGCGATCCTCGTCGCGACCCCGGAGGGCCGCGCGGACTTTCGCGTCATCCGAGCCTTCTTACCGCATCCGCCGAGCGTAATTCTCCGGGCGGCGGGGTCGGGTTCGCGCTGCAGCTCTTCGCGGTCGGCGCGGGTGTGCGGATGAACTCGGGATTTTCGGCCGTGGCACCGACCGCGATGACGGGGCCTTCACCCTGGTCGCCCGCTTCGGTGGAGAAGGGGGCACGGCCTGCCCGGGGCTGGGCGGTTGCGTCCGCCACGACGGGACCCGCCGGGCAGAGGCCGAGGATGCGGGGAATCAGGCGGCGGGGGATTTCACGGGTAACGCGTGCGCACTCAGGCGTGGCGGCCCGGGAAGGTGAGTTCGGCGACGCCGCTTTTGTCGAGACCACCAAGGCCGCGGGCGACCATGCGGTCGAACTGCAGTTTCGTCGCGCCGGCGAGGGGCAGATGCAGGCCGGTTTCGGCGCCGAGGACCCAGGCTATGGTCGAATCCTTGGCCGCGTGGGCGCCGGAAAAATAGCAATCGTGGGCGCGGTTCTGCATGTCCTCGCCGTCGGTCTTGAGGACTTGGGAATTGGCGCCGGTCTGGGCGAAAACCTCGCGGAGCATGGCGAGGTCGAGGCCGAGGGCGGCGCCGAGACCGAGGCCCTCGGCGAGACCGGCGGTGTTGATGTTCATGACCAGGTTGACGAGGGCCTTGACCTGCGCGGCCTGGCCGGCGGGGCCGATGTAGCGGAGCGCGGTGCTGAGATTCGCGAGGATCGGTTGCACGCGGACGAAGGTTTTCTTCGCGCCGCCGCACATCAGATAGAGGGTGCCGTTACGGGCCTGCGGAATCGAGGAGGCCATGCAGCCTTCGAGCGTGACGGCGCCGGCGCGCTTGGCGCGGCGCTCGATTTCGACGTGGAGCTTGGGGGTGAGGGTCGCGCAGTTGATGAAAATTTTTCCTTTCGCGCCGACGAGCAGCGAGTCGCCGGTTGAGCCGAAGCTGGCGAGCTGGGCGGCATCGTCGGTGACGACGGTGAAGATCACGTCGGCCGCGGCGGTGACGGCGGCGAGAGTGGGGGCATGTTTCGCGCCGATTTCCTGGGCGAGCGCGGCGGCGGACGGGGCGTGGGTGTCGTAGACGGCGGTGACGGCGTAGCCGCAGTCCTTGAGGCGACGGGCCATGTTGGCGCCCATGCGGCCGACTCCGACGAAGGCGATTTTTTCAGTAGCAGCCATAGTGAGGTGCAAGTGGGTTTTCTGCAGGACGAGGTTTAGCGGGCAAAAAACGGATTATGCTGTTTCTCCTGGCCGAGCGTGGTGACGGGACCGTGGCCGCAGGCGAGGACAGTGTCGCGGGGGAGGGTGAGGATTTTTTCGCGGTTGTTGCGATACTGTTCGGCGAAGTGGGTGGCGCTGCCGCCCATCGAGCTGGCGAAAATCGCGTCGCCCACGACCGCGAGCGGCCAGCTGAGGCCGGTGAGGTAGTAAGTGGTCATGCCCGGAGAGTGGCCGGAGGTGAGGAGCGTCTTGATGGCGATCGGGCCGAGGTGAAAGTGGGCGTTTTCCTTGAAGGTCTTGGCGCCGGCGAGGGGCGCCGGCTCGAGTTCGCTGGCCCAGACTTCGGCCTTGGTTTCGGCGGCGAAGCGCGCAAGGTCGGCGACGTGGTCGTCGTGCGTGTGGGTGAGAAAGATATAGCGCAGGGTGAGCCGCTCGGCGCGGATGAGGTCGAGCATGGGCTCGCAGGTGGCGCCGGTGTCAAAGGCGGCCGCGACCTTGTTGCGTCCGTCCCACACGACGTAGCTGTTCACGGTCATGTCCTCGTGGGGGGTATTGAAGGCGGCGAAACCGCTGGGGAAAATCGGCTGCTGGGGATACCAGCGTTTGTGGGCGAGGGCTTCGAGCGCCGCGCCGGAAAGCTTAAGCGGGCGGGCGACGCTGTGGATCACGGCGTCCAGGGGCTGGCCGGCTTTGACCGCGGCGAGATCGGCCGGGGAGACGGCGGCCCGGTGCGCGAGGTCTTCGTCGGAAAGATTCAGGCCACGCTGGGTCTTATTGATCACGTCGTTAAAATTGTCTTCGAGCGGAATGCGGGCCATGCGGAGGAGTAAAGCCCGGCGGGCCGGCGCGCCGAGATAAAACTGGAGTTTCCGCGTCCGGCCCGGCTAGCCTGCGGCCTCGCCCATGCTCGTCCACGGCATCCTCAATCCGCAGCTGCTGTCCCTGCTTGCCCGGGTGCGGCACACCAACACGCTCGTGATCGCCGACCGCGGATTTCCGTTTTGGCCGATGCTGGAGACGGTCGATCTATCGCTGGTCGACGGTGTACCGACGGTCTTGCAGGTGTTGGCGGCGGTGCGGCAGAATTTCGTGGTAGGTGAGGCGTTCATGGCGGCGGAGTTTCTCGAGGTGAACCCGGCGGCGACGCGCGAAGCGTATGCGGCGGCGTTCAGCGGGGTGCGCGTGACGCATGAGCCCCATGGGGATTTCAAGCGGCGCGTGCCCGGCGCGATCGGACTGATCCGTTCGGGCGAGACGGTGCAGTATGCCAACCTGATCCTGGTTTCGGCCTGAGGCGCGGCGAAGCGGTCGGCGCGACGGTGGCGGGGCAGGATTTGCCGTTGCCAGCGGGTGGCGCGAGCTCCTTTCATCGTGAGCTTATGAGCAATCCGTCCGATTATCTCGCTTCCCTTTATTCACTCAGCGGCAAAGTCGCTGTGGTCATCGGCGGCACCGGTGAACTTTGCGGTGCGATGGCCGAAGGGCTCGCGGGCGCCGGAGCCGAAGTCGTGTTGGTTGGGCGCAATGAAGCGAAGGCCGGGCCGCGCCTCGAGCGCATCCAGGCGGCGGGTGGCCGGGGATATTTCGTGGCTGCCGAGGCGAGTGAAAAGGCCCCCCTGCAGCAGTTGCTAGCCTCGGTGCTCGCGCGCTCGGGCAAGGTCGATATCGTCGTCAACGGCGCGGGCACGAATTCGGCGACGCCGTTTTTCGACATCGCGGAGGATGAGTTCGATCGCATCGTGCAGCTGAACCTCAAAGGCGTGTTTCTCGGCTGTCAGATTTTCGGCAAGTATCTCGTCGACCGCGGTGAGGGCGGCTCGATTATCAATCTGGGTTCGATGTCGGGGATTGTACCGTTGTCGCGCGTCTTCACGTATTCGGCGACCAAGGCCGCGGTGCACAACCTCTCGAAAAATCTCGCCCGCGAATGGGCGCCGAAGGGCGTCCGCGTAAACACGCTCGTCCCCGGGTTTTTTCCGGCGGAGCAGAACCGCAAGATTCTGTCGCCCGAGCGCGTCGCCTCGATCCTTGGGCACACGCCGATGAAACGGTTCGGGGAGGCGCGCGAGCTGGTCGGCGCGACGCTGCTGATGGCGAGCAACAACGCCGGCGGTTTTCTGACGGGCGCGGAAATCGTCGTGGACGGCGGTTATCACGCCATGACGATATAACGGTACTGATAGACGTAAAATACCGTCGAAAACCTTGCCATAGCTTTGCGTTTCGCACCCCAGCGCAGCGGGAGCGGGGCCAGGTCGGAGCGTTTCGTTTCATCAAGATCGGTCATCGGATTCATTGGCTTTCGGGTTTACTGTCCCGTGTCCGAGGAGAATTGGTGGCGATATACAAGCTTGCTACCGTGCGATGGGGTGTCTTGCCTACTGGTCCTATGATCGCTAACCAAATCAAAGAAATTGAGGCCGCTCGGGCTAAAATCGCTGCCTTGGAGAAATCTGTGGAGGCTGCAATCAACAAGGAGCTCGCCGCGCTCCCCGGAAAATATGGCTTTGCTAGCGTCAAGGCGTTCGCCAAGGCGGTGAAGGCCGCGGCGGGCAGTGCCGGCAAGGGGCGCGCTGCGGCGAAACCGGCGGCGGCCGGAGCCAAGAAGCGTCGGACGCGGGCCGTGATCACGGACGCCACGCGGTCCGAGGTGAAAAAACTGGTGGAAGCGGGCAAGTCCGGTGGCGCGATCGCCAAGGCCCTCAAGATTTCGCTGCCCAGCGTGCAGAACATCAAGAAGGCGCTCGGTCTCGTCAAACCGCGCAAGAAGTAAGACCGCCGTACGGCGCCGCCGATCGCGGTCCGTTGTTGAATCGAGCCTCCGCCGACCCGCGGAGGCTTTTTGTTTGGCGCGTCGCCCGGGAACCGCGAGGCTTGGGGTCTGCTCCCCGATGTCGCTTCCTTTCATCCAAGCCAATACCAACGGCCGCCTGCATGCGGCCGACGAGCCGTCGATTTCGCCGCTGAACCGCGGTTTCTTGTATGGTGACGCCATCTACGAAGTGTGGCGGACGCAGGCGGGAGTGATCTTCACGTGGGAGGAGCATTGGGCCCGGCTGGAGCGCTCGGCCCGGGCGCTGTATCTTGAGCTTCCGCTCCCGGCCGGGCCGATGTTGGAGGAAATCCGGAGGACGGCGGCGGCGTATCGCGCGCACACCGCGTATTCCGGCGAATTGTATATCCGTCTGCAAGTGACCCGCGGGGGAGGTCTGATCGGTCTGGATACGGCGCTGGCAGATCGCCCGGACTTCGTGCTGTTGGTGCAGCCGTGCCCGGCGGTGGCGGCGGAAAAGCTCCGTGACGGGTTGCGGCTTTCGCTGGCCACCGCGTTGCGGCGCAATCCGGTGGAGGCGCTCAGCCCGGCCTGGAAGACGGGCAACTATCTCAACAACATACTTTGTCTGCGGGAGGCGAGGGCGCGCGGGGCCGACGAGGTCGTCATCCTCAATCAGGACGGGGAGGTCACCGAGGCCGCGGTTTCGAATATCGCTTTTGTGCGCGACGGCGTGGTGGTCACGCCGCCGCTGAGCGCGGGGATCTTGGGCGGAATCACGCGGGAGCTGGTGGTGCACACGATCGCGCCGGCGGCCGGCGTAGCCGCCCGGGAAGACCCGGTGCGGCCGGCGGACTTTGCGGGCATGCAGGAGTGTTTTCTCCTTTCAACGACCAAGGATGTCGCCGCGGTGGCGGCGATCGACGGGACCCGATTCGCGGTCGGAGCGACCACGGTGACGGCCCGGTTGAAGGCGGCGTTTGCCGATTACGCGCGGAACTATGCGACCGGTCACGCGGCGTGGCGGGTCTGACGCGGTTGCGTCCGACTCAGCTCAATAGCGGGCGAGCGCGGGTTCGATCTGTTCGGCCCACGCGTCGATGCCGCCGGCAATGTTGCTGACGGCGGTGTAACCCTGCGCCCGCAAAAACTGGGTGACGCGCAGACTGCGGCCGCCGTGGTGGCACATGATCAAAAGATGTTTGTCGTGGGGGAGCGTCTGGACCCGGGCGGGGATCTGACCCAGCGGAATCAGTGCCGCACCCCGGAGGCCCGCAATGGCGACTTCGTAGGGCTCGCGCACGTCGACGAGGAGGACGCCGCCCGGCGATTCGTCGACGAGGCGTTTGGCTTCGGTCACGGAGATTTCGAGCGGATAGTCTTCGGCAGGCATAGGGGAGGGAAGGGGCGTGCAGCTGGCAGAATCGGACGTAGCGACGAGGCGGGTGATGCGCGGGGTGGTGCCGCAGAGCGGGCACGCCGGGTCGCGAGGCAAGGTGAGGGTCTGGAAATCTTGGGTGAGGGCATTGTAGGTCAGTAGCCGGCCGACGAGGGAGCGGCCGATGCCGGTGATGAGTTTGATGGCCTCCAAGGCTTGGAGGCTGCCGATCACGCCGCAGAGCGCCCCGAGCACGCCGGCCTCGCCGCAGCCGGGCACGCTGCCCGCCTCGGGAGGGGTGGGAAAAAGGCAACGATAGCAGGGGCCGCCGCGGGCTGAATCGAACACGGCGACTTGGCCTTCGAACGTGAAGACGCTGCCGTAGACGAGCGGCTTGCGGGTGAAGAACGCGGCGTCGTGGTTGCGATAGCGCGATATGAAATTGTCCGTGCCGTCGACGACGACGTCGTAGCCGGCGAAAAGGGCGAGGGCGTTTTCGGCGGTCACGCCCTCGGGGTGCGCGACGACCGTGACAAAGGGATTGGTGGCGCGGAGGCGGCGGAGGGCGGAGGCGACTTTCGGTTCTCCGACCGAGGCGGTATCGTGCAGGAGTTGGCGCTGCAGATTGTGGTCGGCGACGCGGTCGAAGTCGGCGATGCCCAGGGTGCCGACGCCGGCGGCGGCGAGGTAGAGGGCGGCGGGACTGCCGAGCCCGCCGGCGCCGACGACGAGCACGCGAGCGGCGGCGAGTTTGCGCTGCCCGTCGACGCCGATCTCCGCGAGCAGGATATGCCGGCTGTAGCGGGCAAGCTCGGCGGGCGAAAGGTGGGGCAGCGGTTCGGCCATGGCGGCGAAAGAGAGCGGGAAGCGGCGGCGTCGCAAATGAAATTGCGCCCGGCGCGACGCGCGGCGGGAATCGGCGGATGCGCTACATCGGCATCGACCTTGGCACCCGTCGTATCGGACTCGCGTTCGGGGACGAACTGGGCGTCGCCACGCCGTTGGCCGCGCTGACGGCGGCGGATCCGGGGGAGCGGCGCAGTGCGTTACTCCAAGTGCTCCGGGACCGGCGCGCTGACGAGATCGTGATCGGGCATCCGCTGAACATGGACGACACGGTCGGGCCGAAGGCGAAGGAGGCCGAGGCGTTTGCCGCGCAGCTCAGCGCGGAGCTCGGCAAGCCGGTGCACCTCGTGGACGAGCGGCTGACGAGCTACGAGGCGGAATCGAGCATCGCGAAATCGAAGCGTCGCGCGGTCCGCGCGAGCGGGATCATCGATTCTCGGGCGGCGACGTTGATTTTGCAGGATTACCTGAATCAGATTTTTCCGCCGCCCGAGTCGGACGGGCCCTGAAGTCCGTGGGCGGCGGCGAAGGCGGCGAGGTCCGGATAGACGCGCGCGCCGGTGGCCTGCAGGCGGGAGGCGGGATGGTGTCCGCCGGCGATGAGCGCGCAATCGACGCCGAGTTCATGGGCGACCTCGAGGTCGTGTAAGGTGTCGCCGACGAGGAGGATTTCGGCCGGCGGGACGGCGAGACGGCGGACGAGGGCGTGACCGAGGGCGACTTTGCTGTGGGCGTGGATGTTATCGAGGCCGGCGATCTGGTCGAAGTGCGCGGTGAGGCCGAAGTGAGCGACGATCTCGTGGAGGGTTTCGTGACGGTAGGCCGAAAGAATCGATTGGCGCAGCCCGGCCCCGGCGGCGGCGGCGAGCACCCCCGCAGCGCCCCGATGGAGCGAACTTTCGAACCGGCGGGCGTCGTAACCGGAAATAAACTCCACGCTGAGCCGGTCAAAGCTGTCGATCGCGGGATCGAAACCGAGGCGGCCGTAGTAAGTGCGCACCGGGAAATCGAAGAGCGCGTGGTAGCGCGCGCGGTCGAGGCGCGGCAATCCGCGCCGCGCGAGGAGAGCGTTCATGACGTCGACGGACAGGTCGAGGTCGTCGAGGAGGGTGCCGTTCCAATCCCAGATCAAGTGGCGGTGTGCGGTGAGGGGCATGGGCGAAAAAACACTTTGGACAGGCACCCGCGTGGTGCGCAACCTCCGGCGATGCCCGTCAAGCAATCCGCCGAAATCCGACGCTGGAAATGTGTGTGTGCCTACGACGGCACGGGCTTCACCGGCTGGCAGAGCCAGGCCGGGGCCGCCGGGGTGCAGGACGTGATCGAGGCGCGCCTGGAGGACGTGTTCAAGGCGCCGGTGCGCATTCACGGCAGCGGGCGGACGGATTCGGGGGTGCATGCTCGCGGGCAGGTATTTCACTTTGACGCGAAGTGGGAGCACGGCGCGGACCGGCTGGTCCGGGCGCTCCGCACGGGACTGCCCGAGACGATCCAGATCCGCAGCGTCCGGGTGGTCGCGGCGGACTTTCACGCGCGATTCCAGGCGACGAAAAAGCGCTATGTTTACCATGTCCAGCTCGGCGACGCCGACCCGTTCGTGCGGCCGTTTTGTCTGCAGGTGTTGCGGCCGCTTGATCTCGCGGCGATGGAGGCCGCGGCGGCGGTGTTGCGCGGGCGGCACGATTTCCGGGCGTTCACGGCGCTCAACGGGACCGAGCGGGAAGACGCCGTGCGCAACGTGAGCCGGCTGGAGCTCGTGCGGCGCGGGCGACGGCTGCGGATCACCGCAGAGGCGGAGGGCTTTCTCTACAAAATGGTGCGGAGCCTGGTCGGGGCCCTGCTCGCGGTGGGCGAGGGCCGGCTCACGCCGGAACGGGTCCGCGAAATCCTGTTGTCGCGGGAGCGCACCGCGCTCGTGAAAACGGCGCCGCCGCAGGGACTTTTTCTGGAAAAGGTATTTTACCGATGAAGCCGTGGCTGAGCCAACTCGTCCGGGGGTTGAGCGATGCGGTGTTTCCGCCGTCGTGCGTCCATTGCCGCGGGTTGGTCGAAGTGGCGTCCGATCTCCGCGAGGCGGAGGCGGACGGCTTAACGCCGGACGGCGGGTTTCGGCATCTGTGCGCGCGGTGTGTGGCTCAGCTCGATTTTGTGCAGCCGCCGCATTGCACGACGTGTGGCTCGCCGTTCTTCGGCGAGGTCGAGGGCGAGCGGGTGTGTCCGCATTGCGCAGGGCTGCAGCCGGCGTTTCGCGAAGGGCGCACCGCGGTGCTGTTCAAGGGTCCGGCGCGGGCCCTGGTGATCGAACTCAAGTATCACCGGGGGCTGCATGTGCTCTCGGACATGGAGGCGATTTTTCGGCGGGCGGCGCACGTGTGCGCGCTGGTCCGCGGGGCGGTGCTGGTGCCGGTGCCGCTGCATCCGCGCAAGGAGCGCGAGCGCGGTTTCAACCAGACGGCGCTGCTCGCGGCCCGGCTCGCGCGGGTGGCGGGTGGCGGCGCGCGGGTCGAGGCCGTGCTGCGGCGCGTGGAGGACACGCCGACCCAGACGGCGTTTGACCGACGCAGTCGAATGGCGAATCTGAAGAATGCCTTTGCGCTGGCCCGGGGCGCCGCCCTTAATCCCGACCTTCATTATGTCATCGTCGACGATGTTTTCACGACAGGCTCCACGCTCAACCGCTGCGCCCAGACGCTGCGGCGCGCGGGTGGCCTGAAGCTCGACGTCGTTACCTTCGGCCACGGCTGAACTCTCCCTGCCATGCATTTCGACAAACCCACCTACACCGTCCGCAAGACCCGCAAAAAAGACATCCCCAAGGGCGTCTACACGAAGGACCCCGCCAGCGGGGAAATTATCTTCAACAAGGAAATTGAGGACAACCAGATGGTGGTGCCGAAGAGCGGCCATCATTTTCCGATCGGGGCGCGGGCGCGGATCGCGAAGCTGTTTGACGAGGGCACGTTCGTGGAGGCCGAGGCGGGGGTGAAATCGAGCGATCCGTTGAAGTTCATCGATTCCCAGCCTTATCCGGAGCGGCTCAAGCGCTACGAGCGGGACAGCGGTTTGCCCGAGGCTGTGGTGTGTGGCACGGGCAAGATCCACGGGATCGAGGTTTCGGTGGCGGTGATGGATTTTCGTTTTTGCGGCGGTGCGATGGGCGCGGCGGCCGGCGAGAAAATCACCCGGGCGATCGAGACGGCCGCGAAAAAGAAGCTCCCGTGCATTATTTTCAGCGCTTCGGGCGGCGCGCGCATGCAGGAAGGGATCTATTCGCTCATGCAGATGGCGAAAACGAGCGCGGCCCTCGGCCGGCTGGCGGCGGCGAAGCTGCCCTATATTTCGGTGCTGACGCACCCGACCATGGGCGGCGTCACGGCCAGTTTCGCGACCTTGGGCGACATTATCCTCGCCGAGCCGGGAGCGCTCGTGGGATTTGCGGGCGCCCGAGTGATCAAAGACACGACGAAGCAGACGTTGCCGGCCGGCTTCCAGACGGCGGAGTTTTTGCTGAAGCACGGCTTGATCGACCAGATCGTGAGCCGCCTGGCTCTGCGCGACCGGTTGCGCGATCTGCTGCTGGCGGTTTACGTGGGGAAGAAAACCCCGGTGGCGGCCGCGGTGAGAAACTGACCACGGCCGACGACGGCGACGCTGCCCATGTCCACCGGTGAACCGACCGATTACGGGGCGGTGACGGAGTATCTCTTCGGTTTGAAAGCCCGTGGGGTGCGCTTCGGCATCGATCGCATGCGACTGCTTGCGGCCGAGATCGGTCATCCCGAACGGGCGGTGCCGTGCGTGCATGTAGCGGGGACGAACGGCAAGGGCTCGGTGGCCGCGATGCTCGACGCGATCCTGCAGGCCGCAGGCTGGCGCACGGGGCTCTACACGTCGCCGCATTTAGTGAAACTCGGGGAGCGCGTCCAGGTGGAGCGGCGGGCGCTCACGGAGGCGGAAATCTCGGCTTACACCCGCGAGCTGCGGCCGGCGGCGGAGCGGGCGGCGCGGGCGAATGCGGACGACCATCCGAGTTTTTTTGAGTTCATGACGGCGATGGCATTGCTGCAGTTTGTGCGGAAGGGCTGCGATGTGAGTGTGATTGAGGTCGGCCTGGGCGGCCGGCTCGACGCGACGAACATCGTGACGCCGGAGGTGGGTGTGATCACGTCGATCGGGCTCGATCACTGCGAGTTCCTGGGCAACGAAGTGGGGCAGATCGCGGCGGAGAAAGCCGGGATCATCAAGCCCGGACGACCGGTGGTGATCGGGCGTATGCCGGCGGTGGCGGAGCAGGTGATCCGCGGGATCGCGGCGGGGCGCGGCGCGCGGGTGATGTCGGTCACGGCGGAGTTCGGCGAGGAGCTGGAGCGTTATCCGCACACCAATCTGGAAGGCGACTACCAGCGGTGGAACGCGGCCACGGCGACGCTGGTGGCGCGGGCGTTGCCGGCGAAATGGCGGATCACGGATGCGGCGGTTACCCGAGGGCTGGCGCACGTGGACTGGCCGGGGCGTTGGCAGCGGGTGCGGATCGGCGGCCGAATCGCGATTCTGGATGCGTCGCACAATCCCGAGGGGGCGCAGGTGCTCGAGACGAATCTGACGCAGCTGGTCGCGGAGACAGGGCGGGCGCCGGTGGTGATCACGGGCGTGCTCGGGGTGGCGCGGGCGCAGCCGCTGATCGAGACGATTTGCCGGCATGCGCAGGAGATTCACTTTGTCGTGCCGAATCAGGCGCGTGCGTGCAGCCAGGCGGAACTGGAAGCGCTCGTGCCGGCGGATTTCCGCGCGCGGGGTGGACGGGTGGTGCGCGCGACGGTGGAGGGGCTGTTTCCGTCGGCCGGGCGCTGCACGGCGGGCGGGGCCGACGATGTCGTGGTCGTCACCGGATCCATTTATTTGTTGGGTGAGGTCATGGCGCAGATCGGCCCCGGGGTCGGAGCGGGCGAGGGGCGTTTGCAGGATTTTTAGCGCGCGTTGAGTGGCCGGATGCCCCCCTAGGCAAATCCGTGGGCCTGTGGTCGGCGGTGACTTTGGCGAGGGCCGGGAGATCGCTCCAAGGAGCGATGCGTGGGGTCGGGTGGAGGTGGCGGGCAGCGAGGCCCGCACCCTGCATCGCATCGCTTTGCGGGAGTGAAATCGGACGAGTCAGCGGGCAGGGAGCGCGTCCGGGCGCCGGCCGCGGTGGACGGTGCGCAGGTCGATTCTTTTTTGAGCGCCCCCAGGGGGGGCACGACGACGCCGTCGCGGCGCGACTCGAACCCTGCTTGATCTGCGCCAACGCCAGCTCGGGTCGGGCGGCGACGAGCGTCGTGAGTTCGGCCTAAGATTCAGCCCGGAGCTTGGCTTTCCTGCCAGAGTCGCGATGCCGGGGCCACGGTTCGTTAGTCTGGTACCGCTGCTCAGGAGGTCTGCCACCGGCCCGGCGAATCCCGCAACGGCCGCGCGAGATCCTCTCTGGCCCGCCGAGCACATTCCGCGATCCACGACTGGTTCCGGCAGGTGGGTTGACTGTGGCGGGAGCCGTCGGTGCCGGGGTGCGCGGTGCGGGCGTGGCCGGTTGCGCGAGAAACAAGCTCCGGCGATGGCAACGACCAGCAGCCCGGCGACACCGGTGAAGCGCAAAAGCCGTTTTCGAGCCGGGGGGCGCCGGGGCCGCTGCGACCGTCGCTCCCGGCGGAGCCCTCACGCCCGTGGGGCGAGGGCCGCGGCGGTCTGGGCGGCGGCGATGGGGCTCAGAGGGGGAGTCAAGGGCGTCGCCTTCGGCGGGAGAGGCGGGAAATCGTGGGGGGGGAGTTGCTCACACCATCCCGGCGGCGCGGAAACTGTAAAACCCGCGGCCGAGCGGATCCGCCGCGGCGCGTCCGATGATCACATGGTCGAGCAGTTCGATATCCACGGTTTTGGCGGCTTCGCGGAGCAGGCGGGTGACCTGCACATCGGCGGCGCTCGGCGCGGGATCGCCGCTGGGGTGGTTGTGGGCGCAGACGACGGCGCACGCGGCTACGCGGATGGCAGCGCGAAAGACTTCGCGCGGGTGGGCGAGGGCGGCGGTCGCGGTGCCGGAGGTGATCTCGACGCGCCGCAGCAGGCGGTTCTTGCGGTTGAGGCAGAGCACCCAGAATTTTTCCACCTCAAGGCCGACGGCGAGCGGGGCCAGATAGTCGGCCACAAAGTCGGCGCGGTTGAGCGGCGGATCGTCGCCGGATTTTTGGTCGAGGACGCGGCGGGCGATTTCCATGACGGTGAGGAGCTGGAGCGCTTTCACGCGGCCGACGCCTTTGAGTTTTCGGAAATCGTTTTCCTGCCAGGTGATCAGGCCGGCGAGGGAGCCCGCGTCGGCCATCAGGCGTGAAGCCAGGGTAAGTACGTCGTAGCCGCGCGTGCCACTGCGCAGGAGCATGGCGAGCAGTTCGGTGTCGCTCAGGGCCGCGGCGCCGAGTTTTTCAAGACGTTCCTGGGGACGCTCGCCGACGGCCGTCTCGCGCAGACGGTTGGGCACGGGATAAGCGGATGCGTCGGCCACGGGCTGGGTTTGGACAGTTTTTGGTCACCTGCCAATCCTCAACCGGCATGAAACCTCGTCGCGTCGTTGTCTGGGGTGAAAATATCGACGAGCGGCAGGACGCGGAGGTCGCGGCGATTTACTCGGACGGGATGCACGGGGCGATTGCGGCGGGGATTCGGGAGTGGCTGCCGGACGCAGACGTCACGATCGCGACCTTGCAGGAGCCCGAGCACGGGCTGTCGGCGGAGCGCTGGGGCGCGACGGAGGT
>CANHJG010000011.1 GCA_947461205.1 Opitutia bacterium | reverse complement strand
CTGGATGAGGCGATTCCGGACAGTCGCCGTCACACTGAGCTTGCCGTCTTCGATTACATCGAGACGTTCTACAACCCGACGAGACGCCACAGCTCGCTCGGCAATATATCCCCTGTGGTATTCGAAAAACAAAATACACTAAACAAAAATAAAGCCGCCTAAATTAGTGTCCATTTTTTCGAGGTAAGCCCAGGCGCTCTGCCGCTTCCCGCCGTTCGTGGCGAGTGTCCACTGGCTCGACGAAAACGGGGATCGGCATGGTGCCTGCGCGTCCAAACCCGCCATATCCCGGTGGGCGTCGCGAAGAATCTGAAGCGCGCGGTCACCGCCTGACCTCGCTGCGTTCGCGTTCAAAACGGCAGCGATTCGTCGGCGCACGGCACCGCCGCGTCGTCCTTTAGCGGCGGCTCCATCGACGCCCTGCGCTCGATCCCCTCCCCTTCCTCCCATATCACACCGAACGCCGCGCCGCCTTCGCTCTGGCCCGCGCTAACCGAGAATGTGTCATCCGACTCCGGAAACGCTTTGCGCGACAAGGTCTCCGTCTTTGCTGCCTTCCGGCGGGCCTTTGCTTGGCGCGCACCCTCGAGCGTGCGGGTGAGCTGCTCGCGCCATTTGGGGTCGAACGAGATTCCGAGCGCCGACAACTCCGCGATCGCGCACACCCAGTCCACCCCGAAGCGCTTGCGATAAGATCGTGCGATGCGTTCCGCCGGACGACCACGCTGCGTCGCGAGCCACGGACGGGCCGACAGCAGTCGACCGTGGCGATCCATGCGCAAGGTGCGCGGCGGCAACGGGCGTTTTTTCTTTCGGCTCATGACCGGCTTGGCGTCACGCCTCTCAACACCCCGGGCACCCGCACGTTTTCATGTCCTTCCAAAGGTTGCGGCGGCGCGAAAACTCCGTTCGCCAGCGCGCGAGCAGTGCTTCGTAACGCGGGCGGTTCACCTCGGAAAGCGCTTTCATCCAAACGGCCTGCTCGGTGTAGAGTGCGGAGCTGTTCGCTGGCGATGGCACCAACGTGTGCAGATGCTCAGTCCAGGCCGGCATCGGCCCAATCCCCGCGAGCTCGAGCGACGCCAGCGCCTCACGCATACTCTGCGCGCACTTCCCGGGCAGGTTCTGTGTCAGAAGCACGTGCGTCGCAAAGGCGGGATATTCTGATTTGATCTGATCGTGTTGGGGCAGACTGCGCGTCAGCAGCGCCAGGGACCGCCAGTGCCGGCCGAAGAACGCCGCGTGCGTCCGGCAGCCTTCGATCCACACTTCCAAATGTTCACCCAGTCCGGACCGGTGCGATGCCGGATCGCGCCGCGCGTCGATCAACCATCGCACCCACGATTCGACCTGCTGGCCGGCCGGCGGCTCGCCGGAGGGCGTGCAGGCGTCTACTTCCCACTCCCGCCATGCACCGAAAAGTTTCTCGCCCACCGCCGCCTTGCCTCCGCGCGACCGGAAATCAGCGAAGGCCGCGAATACCGCCAGCCAGTCGTCCGCGCTGGTCCACAGCGTCTGCTGCAGCCGGCAACTCGCCGCGCGCGCGCGGCGTCCGCCCGCTTCGGCGATCACTTCCCACCTCCCGAGGAGATCGAGCAGAGCGCGCTCCTCTTCCGGCATTCGCCCACACCGCTTCGCGTCCCACAGCGGCGCCTCCGGTTGCCACGGTTCCTCGACGTCGTAGCGGAGCAGGCTGCTCACCGTCCGCGCCACCTCCCTCTCTGCGGCGGCAAAGTCTCCTCGAGCCGTTGCGGCGGCGATCAGCGGCTCGCCGTAACGCCAGTCGCGCTCGAGGTACTCGTCGCAGGTGCGCAGGTGCGCCACCGGATCGAAACGCTGCTCGTAGATGACCCGCACGCGATGCCACAGCGAACGAACTTCGTCGCTTACCTCCACGAACGGCGGCGCGCCCAGCCGGGTGTGGATTTCACGCCCGGCCTCTTCCGGTAACTCCGCAAAAAACCGCCCCGCGGCCTCCGCATTCCACGTCACATACTCGTATTCGTTTTCCAACTTCCACAGTCGGTCCACGAACAACCCGCCGGCCGCCGGCTTCGTGGCGAGGCCGAGCCAGATCCATCGCAGGGCGCAGACCGTGGCGTGCGGGCCGAGCGTACAAACGTCCTCGTTCATCTGCACCCAGTCCGGATACCGGGCGATGCCGCGGTCAATCTCAGCCAGCGCCTGGTCGAATCGCCCGGGTTCGTCGGTGAGCGCGAATGCTCGATCGAGACCGGGCGCAAGTTTCGCGGCCACCCCGTCGAGATCTTCGGCCAGCGCGTACGGATCGAAATACGGCGGGTGCCAATGTTCATCGTGATTGGCGTACACGCCCTGCTCGTCGCCGAGTTCGGCGACGTGGCTTTTCCACGCCGCCCAATGCTCGTGCCAGATTTCGAGCGCCCGGCGATCCGAGGTCTCGACGTCTGTCGCGGAAGAATCGGCAAGCTCGTCGCCAGCGAGAATCTTGCTTACGGTATCGGCAAGATCCGGATCGGCGGCGCGCAACGCGCCGTCGAGACTGCGCAGCACACCCACGCCGCCCGCCATATCCAGCAGCTTGCCGAGCTGCTCGTCGGTGAGCGCTGCGCGCAAACGCGCGCCGAGTTGCTTTCCTGATGGCAAATCGGACTCTGGCATCGGGCGGAAAAATGGTCGGAACCGGCGACCCTTGCCAACGCAATATTGTGTTCGGTCCCACTGGCGCAATTCGTCGGCGTCAATGTGAACGAACAGAGGGCAGAGGTCATCGCCGCCTCGCACAACTGAGTCGCGCAAGACCGGCAATTCTGATGAACAAACCCACTCTCAGTGTGACGTCGCCCTGCCACAAATTGCGTCGGATCGACTGCGTGTTCGCCCGGTTCGCTCCTTCTCCCGGAGCCGAATGGCGTCACGCACCGCTCCGGCGTTCCCGATTGAAGTGCATTTCGACTTTTGACAGCGGGGCAGTCCCACGCACAGTCGTGGATCATGCAGCCCGCGACTATCGAAACCGAACGGCTGACTGCCGATGACTACCGGGCCTTGCTCGGGGATGGCGGGCGCTACCAGCTAATCGAAGGAGAACTCCACATGGCCCCAGCTCCGAATTCGTATCATCAGGAAATCGTGTGGAATCTGAGCCAGATCCTGGGGAGCTACGTGCGTCAACATCCGGTCGGCCGCGTCTATCTGGCCCCCTACGACGTCTACCTTTCCGAACAGGATGTAGTGCAACCCGACATGCTTTTCCTGGCAAACTCCCGTAGTAACCTGCGTCAGGAAGACGGGCTGCACGGCGCGCCGGATCTCGTGATCGAAGTGCTCTCCGTCGCCACCTCGCAACTGGACAAGAAACGGAAGCGCGCGATTTACGCCCGCGCCGGAGTAAAGGAAATGTGGCTCGTCGATCCGGTTTTGCAGCAAATCCACCTTTACGACTTTGCCCGCGACCCGGTCAAAGCGGTTCGGCTGGTCGAAGACGACGAGACATTCGCCACGCCCGTGCTCCCGGGCCTGACCGTCAGCGCGGCAGAAGTGTTCAAACGCTGAGCTGCACGCTTACCAACGTACAAGGCTCAAACGATGGATTCCAATCCGGGCTGCGGCGAACCGCAGACGCTTGGACTAACGGGCCTGCCCGCTACGCGCTGAACCCAAACCCCGGTCGGTGGTGTTAATGGTGCTGATTGCGGGTTGGTTTCAGACCTTCCGGACCGCGCGACCGCGCGATTTACACCACGTTAAACCTCAAAATTGGCAGCAAGAGTCTCGTTTTCTCTAGGTAAATTAACCAGTCGCGAGATATTAGCACCAGTGAAGTTCGGTGTTTAATCTTCCCGCCCCGACCAGTTTCTCCCCGCGCCGGGCGAGCCGCCCTCAGACCACAAATGGGTTGTAGCGCAGTTCGTTTTCCACCGTCGTCAGCGGCCCATGGCCCGGGGCGATCACCGTGGTGGCCGGCACCGCCTGGAGCACGCGCCGCAAATTTGCCTGCAGTTGTTCGTGCGAAAAGTAGCCGCCGCCCGCCGAGCCGGCAAACACGAGGTCGCCCGAAACCAACAACCTCGCGCCGGTCCGGGCGGCCGGCGCCCGCACGACGTAACAGTTGTGCGCGGCCGCGTGACCCGGCGTCGTGTAGGCCGTGATTTCCAGCGGCCCGAAAACCTTGGTCTCCCCCTCGCCCACCGGGCGACCGCACGGCGCCTCGGCACCGCGCGGCACAAAGGCGGCCTGCACGGCAAACCGCGCCACCACTTCGCCCAGTCCACCAGCATGCTCGAGCTCGATGTGGGTAAGAAACACAGCGTCGAGCCGGCGGATGCTGCGGGGCCAGACCGCCGCCAACGCGCCCAGGCCCGCCCCCGCGTCGAACAACACGGCGCGATCGCTGCCGAATTCACCGACGAGATACGCGTTGACCACGCCGATGCCATGCGGCATCCGCAGCGGCCAGACACAAAACGGCAGCGCGCCGATTTCCGGCTGCGGATAGCGGCCCGTGCCGAGCGCGCAGAGCCCGACCTCGTTGAGGCCGAGCGCGGCCGCCAGCAACCGGAGCTCGTCGGTGGTCAAATCCGAGCGGTAGTCGATCGCATCAAGAATCCGGCCCGCCCGCACCCCGGTGCGCGCGGCGAGCGACTCGTCGGTCAACCCGGCGCGGTGCATGGCCTTTTCGAGCACGTCGCCCAACTCATCTTCGAGGGGCGGAAGGGGGAAAATGTTCACGACAGCCCGAGCCTACGGGGCAACCGCGGGGGAGTGCAAAATTGATTTTGTTTTTTCGCACGGTTGCCGCACCGTGGGACCTATGGACGCTGGACAACAGGAAATCCTCGACATCTTCACCCGCACGCGCGCGCTGCTCCAGGGGCACTTTGTGCTCCGCTCGGGACTGCACAGCGGGCACTACTTTCAATGCGCACAGGTCTGTCAACGCATGGACGCCGTCGAGCGGCTCGCCGAGTTACTCCTCGCGAAAGTGCGCGCCCAAGGGCTCGTGTTTTCCACCGTGCTGGCCCCGGCGATGGGCGGCCTCGTGATCGGGCAGGAACTCGCGCGCCAAGCAAAGGCCCGCTATATTTTTGCGGAGAAGGAAAACAACGTCCTCGTCCTGCGCCGCGGTTTCACGCTCGCCGCGGGCGAGCCCGTGCTAGTCGTCGAGGATGTCGTGACGCGCGGCGGCCGGGTGCTCGAAAGCCTTGAGATCGTGCGGCAGGCCGGCGGTACGGCGGTGGGCGTCGCGATGCTGGTGGACCGCAGCGCTGGGGCCGCGCGCTTTGCCGTGCCGGCGGTGTCGCTGCTGGAACTCAGTTTTCCCACCTATCCGGCCGACGCCGTGCCGGAGTCGCTGGCGAAAATCCCGATCGAGAAGCCGGGTAGCTGACCATCCGCTTTCCCTCCGCCCAAGTCGGCACCCGACCAAGCCCGGCTCAACGGCCGGACGGAGGCACGGTAATAACGGCGAAGCGGATTTGGCCGCGATAGTAGACCGCGAGCAGATTGTTTTCGCCCGGTGGCTTGAGGGCGGCTTTGGCCGCCGCCAGATCGGGCACGGGTCGCCGGTTCACCTCAATGATCACGACATCGGCGGCGAGGCGCTCGCGGAACGGCGAGTCTTCGGCGAGATCGGTGATGATCAGGCCGCTGATCCGCGGATCAACGATGCCCAGGCGGCGCCGCGCTTCGTTCGTGAGCGGCGTGACGTTCACGCCCGGGAAAAGCTCGTTGGGATTCTCGGAGAGGGTCCCGAGCGTGACCTCGACGATCGTCTCTTGGCTGTCGCGCATGACTTTGATCTTCGTGACCGAGCCGGGGATCATTTGGGAAATCCGGAGACGCAGATCTTCGAGCGACGTCACGGTGTGGCCGTCGACGCCGAGAATAACATCGGTGCGCTTCAGTCCGGCCTTTTCCGCGGGACTGCCGGCATCAATGTCGGTGATGAGGACGCCCTTGGTGTCCCTGGGCAGACCGAGTTGCTCGGCGACGTCGGGGGTGACGCTGTCGGGGCTCTTCACGCCAAGGTAACCGCGGGAAACGCGGCCGGTGGCGATCAGGCTGTTCATGATCGACGCCGCGAGGTTCACCGGAATAGCGAAGCCGATTCCGATATTGCCGCGCGAGGGCGAGAGAATCGCACTGTTGATGCCGACCAGCCGGCCCTTGGCGTCGACGAGGGCGCCGCCGGAATTGCCCATGTTGATCGCGGCGTCGGTCTGGATGAAATCTTCGTAGCCGCCATCGAGGATCCCGACCTTGTTGCGACCCTTGGCGGACACGATGCCCATGGTGACGGTCTGGCCGACGCCGAGGGGATTGCCGACCGCGAACACGATGTCGCCGACGCGCAGTTTTTCGCTGTCGGCCAAGGTTACGGAGGGCAGGGTTTCCGACTCGATCTTGATGACGGCCACGTCGGTTTTGGGGTCGGTGCCAATCACCTTCGCGATGAATTCGCGGTCGTCGGAGAGCGATACTTTGAGTTCGTCGGCACCTTCGACGACGTGGTGGTTGGTGAGAATATAGCCGTCGGCCGAGACGATGACGCCGGAGCCCATGCCCTCCTGCTTGCTCTCGCGTTCCTGATCCTGGAGGCCCGGGAAGAACTGGCGGAAGAGCGGATTCACCTGGACGCGCTCCTTGATGATTTTCGTCGAATAGATTGAAACGACCGCGCGCTGCACGGGTTCGACGACATCGGCGTAGCTGGTGACGACCGCCGATTGCCCCGTGGAGATCGCCGAGAGATCGAGCCGCAGTTCGGGCTTTTGGTTCGGCACCGCGGCGGCGGCCTTGGCCTCCTTAGCGCCCTTGGCGGCGGCGAATGCTGGGGAGACACCGGGGGCCAAGAGGGCGGCGAGGAAGACGCGGGCGAGAAGCGGAGAGTTCATGGAGAGAGGCACGATCCGATAGTGAACCGGGAGGGCCCCGAGCGCAAATCTCCAGCGCGCCCGGTTTCCGGTGGCGCGGCGCCGCCGTGGGCCGCCCGCCCCTGCCCGGCGGCATCAGATGCCCTTGATGCGAAAAAGACTGGTGACGCTTTCGTTGCTGTTGATGCGTTGGATGGCCTGACCGAGCAGCGGGGCGATGCTGAGCACGGTGATGGGGAGGCCGTGCGTGTTGACGGGCGTGGAATTGGTCGTGATGAGCTCGTCGATGAGCCCGCTCTTGAGCCGCTCGATCGCCGTCTCATTGAGAATACAGTGGCTCACGGCGGCGCGGATACTGCGGGCGCCGTGTTCCCGGAGAATTTTTGCGGCGGCGCAGAGCGTGCCGGCGGTTTCCGTGATGTCGTCCACCAGCAAGATATCGCAGCCGTCGACTTCACCGACGACATTGATGGCTTCGACGGTGGTGGCGCTCTTGCGTTTCTTGGCGACGAGCGCGAGGCCGGCGCCGAGGACGTCGGCATAGGCCGCCGCCATCTTCATGCCCCCGACGTCGGGCGAACAGACCACGAGGTTTTCGCGTTTTGTTTTCGCGAAGTGTTCGAAGAACACCGGCGAGGCGAAGAGATGATCGACCGGGATATCGAAGAAGCCCTGGATCTGCTGGCTGTGCAGATCCATCGTCAGGATACGCGTGGCGCCTGCGGCGACGAGGAGGTTGGCGACGAGCTTAGCCGTGATCGGCACGCGGGGCTGATCCTTGCGGTCCTGGCGCGCATAGCCGTAGAAGGGCAGCACGGCGGTGATGCGCTGCGCCGAGGCGCGGCGCGCCGCATCGATCATGATCAGCAGTTCGACGAGGTGGTGGTTGGTCGGCGGGCAGGTGGACTGGATGATGAACACGTCGTGGCCGCGGACGTTTTCATTGATCTTCACGAAGGACTCGCCGTCGGGAAAGCTGGTCACGGTGGCCTCGCCCAGCGGCTCGCCAATGGAGCGGCACATTTCCTCGGCGAGGATGCGATTAGAATTGCCCGTGAAGATTTTTAGCCGCGATTCGCTCATGCGCCCGGACGGTGGGGACGAACCGCACGCGGCGGAAGACTTTTCTGCGTCACGGCGTCGGGCCGGGCCGGCCGGCCGGGTCGCCGCGTGCGGAGCGCGCCTCAACCGCGCTGCGCCTCCAGAGCGGCGACGCGCTTGAAGAGGTCAGGCAGCCGGTGGTTCAGGACGACCAGGCGGCGTTCGAGCTGGTAAGGAATGGCCGGATTGCCGTTGACGAAGGTCCCCGCCGGGACGTCCGCTGTGATCGCGGCGCGCCCGCCGGCCTTGGCGCCTGGCCCGACGGAGAGGTGGCCGGCGATGCCCGCCTGCCCCCCCAAGACAACGTAATCTCCGAGGGTGGTGCTGCCCGAGATGCCCACCTGCGCACAAATGAGGCAGTGTTTGCCGATGACGACGTTGTGCGCGATCTGGACCAAGTTGTCGATTTTCGTGCCCTCGCCGATCTCGGTGCGGCTGAAGCGCGCGCGATCCAGCGCGCTGTTGGCGCCCACTTCCACATCGTCGCCGAGCCGCACGTCGCCCACCTGAGGAACCTTTTCGTGACGGCCTTGGGCGAACTCGTAGCCAAAGCCGTCGGACCCGATGACGACACCGGACTGGAGGCGGACGCGCTGGCCGAGCACGCATTCGGTCGCGACCACAACGCCGGGCATCAGCCAGCAATCGTCCCCGATTTGGGCGTTGCGTCCCACGAACACCTGCGCCTGGAGGTGCGCCCGTTCGCCGATGACGGCACCGGCTTCGACGACGCAGAGCGGGCCGATTGTCGCCGTCGCGGCAATGTAGGTGCCGGACGCGACCGAGGCGGAGGGGTGCACGCCGGGCGCCGGCTTGGGCCACAGGGACTGTTCGATCCGTGCGCAAACCCGGGCCAGCGCCAGGGACGGGTTTTCGACCAGCAGGAACAGTTGGTTGGCCGACGGCTCGCCGACATAGTCGACGGGCAGCAGCACCAGCGAAGCGCGCGTCGGGGGGACTTCGGCTTTGTATTTTGCGTTGCCGAGGAAGGACAGATCGCCGGGTTGCGCGGAGGCCAAGGCGGCGAGCGAACGAATGGTCTCGGTGGTGGCTCCGCGGGCCGCGACGGGCTGCACGATGGCGATGATATCGGCGGGGGAAAACGAGACCTGCATGGAACGAGCGTGGGCGTTAATCCGGACGGGGCAACGCGAAGTTACGGGGGCGGGCCCGAGAGCGCAAAAAAGCCCCGCTCGATGAGCGGGGCTGGAAAGTGGGCGGCCCGCGAAAGCGAATCGTCCGTTACTTCTTCGGCGCGAGGCCGGGGACCGTGATGGCGCCGGCCGGGGCCGCAGCCGCAGCCGGAGCCGTCGGGGCATTGGCCGGGCGGTCCTTGTTGATTTCCTTGAGCACGTCGTCGGTGATGTCGAAGCCGGCGTCGGCGTAGATCAGGTTCGAGATGCCGATACCAGTGGGGCCGGCCTTGTCGAGGAGGACGGTCCCGCCCTTGCGCTTCGCCACGTCGGCCGCGATTTTGCTGATTTCCTCGAGCATCAGGCTACGGAAGGTGTTGAGGCGCTGACCGAGAGAATTGCGGGTGTTCTGGATGAAGCCCTGCACTTCGCGTTGCTTGGTCTGGATACCTTCGAGTTTCTTCTGGGCCTCGGCTTGGGCCTTGGCTTTGGCCTCGGAGGTGAGCGTGGGGTTGTTCGACTGGTCGTTGAGGCTCTTGTATTCCTCGACGAGGGCGTTGCCGTCCTTGTTCATCTTGTCGACTTCTTCCTGCGCCTTGGCGTCGTCCGCCTGAATTTTGGCGTTCTGCTCAACCGTCTTGTAGTGGCTGTCGTAGAGCTTGGCCATATCGACGACCAGCAGCTTGACGACGGGCTGCGCGCTGGCCGGCTGCGCGTTGGCCGCGAGGGAGAGCGAGCCGAGAGCGGCGATCGCAAGGAGAGTTTGGATAGATTTCTTCATGGGTGGGTTTAAAAACAGAAGGGCGGAACGAAACAGAATCAGAAGCGGGTGCCAAAGGAAAAATTGAACTGGTTGCCCTTCTTGGCGTCCTTCGGGCCCTTGATCGGGATGCCGAAGTCCAGGCTGAGGGGCGCACCGGCGACAAAGAGGCGCAGGCCGAAGCCGAAGTTGTCGGCGTAGTCGCGGGGATTGAAATCGTAGGCGTTCTTGTTGACGAAACCGGCGTCATAGAAGACCGCGGCGCGGATCGGGCTCACGATGTCCAGGGAGTATTCGGCGCTGAAGAAACCGTAGGACTTGCCGCCGATCGGCTCATTGAAGGAGTCGCGGGGAGCAACATCGCGGAACTCGTAGCCGCGGAGAGTCGTCGGGCCGCCAAGGTAGAACTTGCTGTAGTAAGGCACATCGGGGCTCTTGCCGAAGTTCTGAATGACACCGCCGCGCCCGATCAGGGCCAGTACCTGCGTCTGCGTCTCGAAGACCGGGAAGAACTGCGACCCGCGGACTTCGACGCTGTAGTAGTTGTTGATCTTGCTGCCGCCGAGGGGGCCGCCGGCGAAGGCCGTGTTGATTTCGATGCGGTTGCCGGCGGTGGTGTTGATGATCTTGTCGCGCGTGTCGCGGAGGAGTTGGAAGCTGACCTCGGACAGCGCGTTGTTGCCCGCCAAGGACTGGATGATCGACGAGGCGGAGCTCGAGACGTCCTTGATGTCGACGATTTTGTAGGTGTAGGCGAGCCGGCCCTCGACGAGTTCGAAGAGACGCTTGCGCAAGTAGACCTCGGCGCCGGTTTCGACCTGGCTGTAGAACGAGCTGTTGTAGTCCGAACTGCTCCGGAAAACGCTGAAACCGAGTGCGAGGGCTTTCTGGAAGAGCCACGGTTCCTCGAAGGAGAGGACCGCTTCGCTGGAGAGCGAGCCCAACTGGAGGCGGAGGCGAAACTTCTGTCCGTCGCCTTGGAAGAAGGAGCGGCGGTTGAAAATGTCGAAATTGGACTGCGAGACTTCGGCGAACAGCGTGGCGCGTTCGAGCGAGCTGAAGCCGGCTCCGAACGTGAGGTTGCCCGTGCGGCCCTCTTTGACGGCGATCCGCATATTACGGCGGCCGGGGATGTTGGTCTCCTGATCGGTCACGTTCACGTCCTCGAAGAAACGCGTGTTTTCGAGGCGAAGCTTGCTGATCTTCATCATGACCTTGCTGAACACGTCGCCGGGGCCGAGCACAAGTTCGCGGAGGATGACGGTGCTCTTGGTCTTCGTATTGCCCTCGATGACGATGGACTCGACGTTGAATTTCTCGCTCTCCTGGATCTGGTAGTCGATGTCGATGTTGCCGGTGCCGACGTTCGGTTTGCGGAGAATGCGGACGTTGGTCTGGAGGTAGCCGTCTTTGCCGTAGAAGTCCTCCACGCGCTCGGTGTCTTTGTCGAGTTTCGAGGGCACGAAGACCATGCCGCTGCGGATGCGGGCGACGCGCTTCAGGAGGGTGGTGGCGAAGAGTTTGTTGCCCGTGAAATTGATTTCGCCGACGCGGTACTGGCGACCCTCGGTGATGGTGATCGTGATGAGGAGCTTATCGGGCGTCGGGTAGCTGAAAACGACCTTTTCCTGCGGAATTTCGATGTCGAGAAAGCCCTGTTCGCGGTAGTAATCGCGCAGCTTGTCGAGGTCGTCCTCGAACTGGTCGTCCTTGAAACGGCCGGAACCGGTGAGCCAGGAGAACATCCACCATTTTTTCGTCTCCATCTCGCCCTTGAGCGCGCCGGCTTTGATCCGGGCGTTGCCGACGAACTTGATGTCGGTGATTTTGACCTTGGCGCCTTCCTTGATCTTGAAAATGACGGTGCCGAAACCGCCGACGCGGTCGCGGTCGATGCTATAGGTGACGGACACCTGATTATAGCCGGCCTTCTGATAGAATTCGATGAGTTTGCTGGCATCATCTTTCACCTGGCGTTCGTCGAGCGCGAAGTTCGGGCGGGTTTTAGCCTCTTTTTCGAGGCGGTTGCTCTTCATCTTGACGTTGCCCTCGAATTTGACGGCGAGAACACGGTATTTCGGCGTGACCTCCACCACGAGGTTCAGCGCGTTGCTCTCACCGGCTTCCTGCTTGAATTCGATGAGTTCGAAGAGACCGGTGCGATAGAGCGAACGCAGGTCGCGATCGAGCATGTTGGCGTCGAAATCGCCGCCCTCGCGGACCTGCATGTTGGCGCGGACGACCTGTTCGTTGACGTTGGCCGTGCCGACAAACTTGATCGTGATCGTACCCGCCTTGAAGGTTGGGGCCTGCTGTTGCGGCTGGTCAGGCGGAGACGGTTGCCCGGGTGCCTGAGCCCGAACCGGAGTTCCACCCGCTGCCACCAACAAGAGAAATGCAAAAAATGAGGAGGTGACCCTGCGCACAGGGTTACTGATGGAAGTTTTCAAAGCGGGTGATGTCTCGAAGGAATGTAAGCTTTAGTTCTCCTACCGGGCCGTTTCGGGACTTGGCAACGATTAACTCGGCCGAGTCGGCGGCTACTTGGAATTTTTCGTCGGCGTCGCGGGGCCGGGCCAGCATGAGGACGACGTCGGCGTCTTGCTCGATCGAGCCGGATTCGCGCAAGTCGGCCAATTTCGGCGTGCGGTTCTCCTTTTCGGACGAGCGGTTGAGCTGGGATAATACAAGGACTGGCACGTTCAGTTCCTTCGCGAGCGATTTTAGTCCACGCGAAGCTTCGGCGACCTGCTGTTCGCGGGGCATCTTGCTGTCGGTCGGGCTGAGCAACTGGAGGTAGTCGACGACGATAAACCCGAGAGGAGTGCGCGAATGGATGCGGCGGGCCTTGGCGCGGAGCTGCATGATCGAAAGCGCGCTCGAATCGTCGATGAAGATCGGCGCCTTGGAGAATTCGTCGGCGGTCTGGACCAAACGGTTTTGCTCGTCGCCGTTCTTGGAGAGAAGGCCGTCGCGGAGGAGCTTCATGTTCACCCGCGCGCGGGAGCAGAGCATGCGCAGCGCGAGCTGGGCAGCGCTCATTTCGAGGGAAAAGATGAGGCTGGCGACCCCCTGCCCTTTCAGCGGCAGGGACGCCCCTTCGGCGAAGTTGAGGGCCAAGGAGGTTTTGCCCATCGAAGGACGGGCCGCCAAGATGATCATTTCCTGGCGCTGAAAGCCCCACATCAGCGCATCGAGGTCCTTGAATCCCGACGAGATGCCGGTGAGCTCGCCCTTCTTCATCATCATTTTGGTGATGACGTTCATCGCCTCGCGCGTGGGCTCGCGCATCTGCTTGGCGCTCTCGCTCACACGATTCTGCGTGACCGTGAATATCCGCGATTCGATTTGGTCGACAAACTCGTCGATCCCGCCGGAAAAGCCGTAGCAATCCTCGACGGCCCCGGTGGCCGAGCGGATAATCTCGCGGAGCAGAGCCTGCTCGCGGACCTTTTCGATGAAGTAACTGGCCTGGGCCGTGGTCGGGATGCGACTGCTCACCTGAGCGAGGAACGCGTAACCGCCGACGGTATCGAGCTGCCGTGAGGTTTTCAGCTCCTCGGCGACGACCGAAACCTCGATCGGTTTCTGGGTGTTGTAGAGGTTGACCAGCACCTCGTAGATCACCCCGTGCTTCGGGTCGTAAAACGACTCCGGCCGAATCCGTGCCTCCAGGCAACGGGAGAGCACGTCCGCGCCATCCAGCAGGCAGCAGGACAGCAGGTACTCCTCTGCTTCGAGGCTGTGCGGCAAGGAGCGGCCAACGGCGCCGGAGGGCGCCTCGGAACGACGAAATTTTTGGGGAGCGTCTTCGACCATACCAGGCGAGAGAGTCAGAGGAGTCGGAGGCTGGGCGGCAACAGCAGGTTGCTACCTATTTTCCACCCACTGTTCGCAAAAAGCACGAAGGCCGCATCCGGCGACGGACACGGCCTCCGAAATTGCGTAGACAGCAGCGGGATTACTTCCGGTCGGGGCGGTCGTAGCGCCGGCCTTCGGGCTTGGGCGCTTCCGCCACCACGGCGGGCTCGATCGGGTTTTCCGAGACGACATCGAAGTTAACCTCGACGGAGACGTCGGCGTGGAGCTTCACCTTGACGGTGTGCTTGCCGAGGGTCTTCACCGGGACATGGAGATGGATCTTTTTCTTGTCGATCGCGATGCCGGCGGCGGTGAGTTTTTCGTGGATATCGGTGGCGGTGATCGCGCCGAACATCTTGCCGCCCTCGCCCGTCTTCACGGCGAAAGCCAGGCTCGTCTTCTCGAGCTTCTTGCCGAGTTCCTGCGCGCCCGTGAGCTCGTCCTGCTCGCGGCCGGCGCGGCGCTTCTTGAGCGCCTCGACGTGCTTCTTATTAGCCGCATTCAACGGCACCGCGATCTTGCGCGGAAGAAGATAATTGCGGGCGTAGCCGGCGCGTACTTTGACTTGATCGCCTTCGCCGCCGAGACCTTCGACGGGTTTGACGAGGAGAATTTCTGTAGAGGCCATGATGTTTTCTGGTTAAATGCTGCGCCGGGGCGCGGGTGGTGGGTTGCGGGTGTCACGACGGCCCTTGCCGCCGACGGCGCCATTGCTGGGGCCGCTCCGATGGGTTTGTCTGAGATTAAAAAGGAACGTCTTCGTCGAGGTTTTCCTGGGCGGCGGGCTTTGGGGCCGCGCTGCGGGCCGGCGGCGAGTGCCGCTCAGGCGACGCAGTCTGATCGATGCCGGGCTCGGCGGCACCGGCAGAACCGCCGCTGCCGGGGGCGCCGCGGTTGTCGCCGAGGAACTGAAACTGCTCGAGCACGACCTTCATGCGGCTACGTTTTTCCTTGGTCGTCTTGTCCTCCCATTGGTCGAGGCGGAGCCGGCCTTCGACGTAAAGCGGGCGTCCCTTAGTCATGAACTTGGCGATGGTCTCGCCCTGTTTGCCCCAGGCCTCGACATCGACGTAAATGACTTCCTCACGCGTCTCGCCGGACTCCATCTTGAACTGGCGATTGATCGCGAGCGAGAATTGGCAGATCGGCGTGCCCTTGGGCGTGACGCGCAACTCGGGGTCGCGGGTCAGGTTGCCCATGAGCAAGACTTTGTTGAGGGACGGCATGGCGAGGGGCGGCGCGAACGCCGGTTCAGGCCGACTGGATAAAGGTCCGGTAAACGCTGCTGTTCAACCGGAGGCGCTCGACGAGCTGCGCGGGCGCGGCGGCCGGAGCGGCAAAGTTGACATGGACGTAGGTCGCACCGGTGAGGCGCTTGTCCGTCACGCGGATGAAATCCTTCTTGCCGATGTTTTCGACAGCGGTGACGTCACCCTGCACGTCGACGATGACTTTCTTCACGCCGTCGATGATTTGATCGACGGTCTCTTCCTTGCCGCGATTGTCGAGGATGAAGGTCGCGCGGTAGTTACGTTTGGTGGCGTTCATTTTGGGTCTCTGCGATTGAGCTGATTCATGGCCGCCTCGGTGCCGCGGGAGAGCAGCAGTTCGAGGCCTTGCACGTGAGTGTCGAGTTTTTGAGTTAAAAGAGTCTGTTGATCTGAAGTGAATTTTCCGAGGACAAAGTCTGTGAGTTCCATCTGGGCGGGCTCTTTGGGGCCGATACCGAGCCGGTAACGGGCAA
Source organism: Opitutia bacterium (assembly GCA_947461205.1). Lineage (GTDB taxonomy): Bacteria > Verrucomicrobiota > Verrucomicrobiia > Opitutales > Opitutaceae > GAS368. The sequence goes on along the minus strand of CANHJG010000011.1, from coordinate 46,832 downwards.
ACCCGTCGCCGAGCTGCTCGAGGAGGCTGGCCACACCGTTGTGGCCGCCGGCGCTACCGGTCACCGAAACCTTCACGAGGCCGAGGTCGATCGTGAGATCGTCGTAAACGGCCGCGATGTCGGTGGGCGGGATCTTGAAGAAACGGGCAAAGGCTCCGACGGCGTCCCCGCTGGCGTTCATGAACGTCAAGGGTTTGATGAGCCAGCGAGTGCGGCCGGGGGTGTCCCAGCGAGCGACTTCTGCCTCAAACTGCCCCACCTGTTTCCAGGCGAGACCGTGTTTTTTGGCGAAAGCCTCGAGCACCACCCAGCCAAGGTTGTGGCGGGAGGCCTCGTATTCGCGGCCCGGATTGCCAAGACCGGCAACGAGCGAGATGGACATGACTCAAAGAACATTCGCCAGAACCCCGCTGCGGTAAAGCAGCGGGGCGGCGGGGAAGAGAAACAAGAATTACTTCTTGGCGGGAGCGGCCGGTTTGGCCCCGGCGGCGGGAGCAGCGGCCTTGGCGCCGGCCGCGGGAGCTGCGGCTTTGGCCCCGGCGGCGGGAGCGGCAGCGGCAGGAGCGGCGGCACCCTCGGCGGGAGCGGCCCCAGCGGCGGGAGCGGAGGCGCCCGCGGCGGGAGCTGCGGCGACGACTTCCTGCACGATTTCGGCGACGGGCTCGACGCACGAGACAATCGGCTGGCCCTTAAGGTCCATGAACTCGACGCCCGCAATGGGTTTGAGACCGGAAATCTTGATGGTCTCACCGACCTTGAGCTCAGTCACATCGACGTTGATCGCCTCGGGCAGATCTTTCGGCAAGCAGCGGACGCGGACCTGCTGGGTGTTGATTTCGAGCACGCCGCTCTGGTTCTTGACGCCGAACGAGTCACCGCTGATGCGGACGGCCACGCGGATCTCGAATTTTTCATCGGCCTTAACCTCCTGCAGATCGATGTGGAGGTATTTGTCGGTGATGGGATCGCGCTGGACTTCCTGCAGGAAGGAAAGGGCTTTCTCGGCCTTGTCGGCGCGGGCGAGTTCGATGAGAACCGCGCGGCCGGCGACCGATTTCAGGAGGCGGATAAACTCCGGACCCTCGACGGAGAGGGACTCCGGGCTGGTGTGCTTCCCATAGAGAATCGCGGGGACGCGATTGACTTTGCGGAGGCGGCGGGAAGCGCTACGACCAGTGTGGGCGCGGGCGGTGACGTTTAGTTTGAACTGTAGGCTCATGTGATTTCGTTCCCCCTGTCACCCCGGAATTGAGGGCAGGCGTAGTGGAAAAGAGCCTGAGGCTATGCCGTCGGACGTCCGGAATGCAACCAAAACTTTGGCCCGCCGGAAAATGAGCCCGGGCCGAATGGGCGGCGATCCCGGCCGGCCCTCCCCTGCCCGTCCTCTGCGGTGCGGTCGCGCCCATTGGGTCCGCTGCGGTGGGGTCGATTCGGCCGCGCAGTTTCGGAGGCAGCAATCGACCGTGAGGATGACGCCAGCGGGAAAATACAAGGACCGGTGACGTGATCAGCAAGCCTGTGAGGTACTCGGCACTGGGGGAAAACAGGGATTCTTTTCGGACGGTTGGAGGACGCGGGGGAGAAAACCTGCGAACGTTTCCCGCGGCTGGTTTTTTAAACCAATGTCCTTCTCCATCTCAGCGAAACGTTGCCCTCGCCCGTCTTAGAGCGGTTTAGTGCGAACCGAAGCCACAAAAAGAGAACGGAAAAGGGGGATACTTAGCGAAAACAATTCATCCCAAGGTCCTGTGGTTTTTAGACGATAGGCCAGGCCGGTCGCGGGGTGGCCCCCCAACGGGCGGGCCTAGAGAGGCAAAGTCTGAACCATTCGGGACGTCGCTATCACTCCGCCGTCGGCCGGGCGCTTGCGCGCGCTCCGAAAACGCGCCTGCAGGCGGGCGGACTACGAAGTCACCGTTCGGTTTTTGCAAGCTCGAGGACAAGGGCCTCGGGCTGAATGGACGCAGCTATGGGGACACCTCCCTTATTTTAGGCCACAAAAAAGCCTCAACCACTTCCGAAAGTGATGGAGGCTAAATTGGCTGCCCGGGTAGGGATCGAACCTACGACCAAGTGATTAACAGTCACCTGCTCTGCCACTGAGCTACCAGGCAACGTGGCCTCTCGTGACCTGTGCCACCTGAGAGAGAGGGGCATCAAAACAAAGCGGCGAGCACGCTTGTCAATGCTCGTTTTGGCGTTTCCCCGTTAATTCCTGACTTTCGCCCCCCGGAGCCGGTCCTCGGGCCGCGTCACTGGGTTTTCTACCCCCGTTCTTCCCGCAACGTTTCCAGCTACGCCATGAGGTCGGCAAACTCCGTTAACGACAGCGCCGCGTGGAGGCCTGCGGGCATCAAGGACGTCGCGCTTTCGGTCAGTTTCGCAATCTGGTCGCGCGGCAACGGATGCGGTTCGCCCCCCACGTCCACCAGGAGCATCTCCGTCGCGGTCTGACCGCGCAAGAATCCGGCAGAAGTCTGCCGGTTTTCAGCGTGACCGTCGTGGTCTGGTCGCCGTCGAGAATCTGCGTCGACGGGTCGAGCACCGCATCGACCATAAAAGCGCGGTCACACTTCGTCGTAATCGTCGTCAGGTCGGGACCGATTTGGCCGCCGACCCGGTTCACGCCGGGGCAGCCCGTGCAGGTCGCGGCGTCCTCGAATCGCTTGCGTCCCTTGGCGGGATCGCCGGCGTGCCGGGCGGCGAATTTTGCCTCGGCGTCGGGCGTGACCGGTTTCGAGTTGCCGTCGAAGAGCGGGCCCTGGAGCGCCCGGTCGTCCTTGCCGAACGCCCGCGGCAATTGCGCAAGGGCCTGGCCCGTGAACGGCTGGGCGCGGTGGAGCTCCTCCATGGTCGCCAGCGTTTGGCCCTGGATGGCTTCGATGGCGCGGCGGGACGGATCACGGAGGGAGTTCTCCCTCCCGCCGATGCCGTCGAGGTAGCCGTCGAGCGCGGCGGCGTCCGGCAGCTCGGTGAGGGCGAAGGTGACCTCGGGGGAAACGCTCTTCGCTGCGCAGCGTTCGAGCAGTTTCGGCACGAGTTTCTTGTCCTCCAGATTGCCGGCGGCGATTTGCGGTCACGCGGCGGGATGGGCCGTGCCGATCCGGGTGAGTGCGGAAAGGCGGCGTAGTTCCAATCGGTGAGCTAGAAACGTGTTCCGTCGGCCGAGACCGCGATGCCGACCGGGCCGAAGGGTTAGCCGACCTCGGAGAGAAAATCGAGACCGCCGATCTGCTCGCACTCGTCGAGTTTGTTGGTGCCGCCCAGGCGGGCGAGGCGAAGCCGAAGGAGTTGTTTGCCGGCCCATTCGCAGAGGAACAGGTCCCCGCGATAGTCGGCGGGCAGCGCGTCTTCGTTGTCGGCGATCGCGCCGGTAGGCGAGCCGCTGCCTTCGTGGCCATGGCCCGGAGTGTGCAGGGGCGGCGCGGTTTATCATCGAAGGGGTAGCCGCAGAAGCCGCCGTCGACCGTGTGCGTGACGAGCGTCCCCCAGCCGTTGGCTTGGTCCGTCGCCCGACGGATTCGTCCGCCGAGTTCGGGGAGAATCATCGCGGCCGGAAACTCGTCCTCGATCTCAACGGCATCCCACGTCCGCGGAGTGGCCCGCTCCGCAATCCGGGCGATGAAAGGCAAGGGTGAGACGCGTCCGCCGGACGCCCTGCTAGACGCGTTTCTCCGGAAAAATCGGGTTGCGGTCGGGCGCCAGCGGGTCGTGGGTCGGCCGCACGACTGATTCGCGGCGGATCGTGACGAAGGCGGCATTCAGAGGCGGCCCCGACGGCGAGACAGAGCCGGCCCGGCGGCCCAAACGCGAACCCCCGCCGAGCGCAGCCGCAGCGAGAAAGCTGCGCAACGCCCCCGGGAGGAATCCGTCTGGCCCCCGCGATGCCGCCCAAAAATTTATCACCCGCCAATTGACGCGCTGATGGAATCATCCGACAAGACGTCCGCTGGGTCGCCGTTCCCGCGGTCCCCACCGAACTCCGACATGCCCCTCCCCTCAATAATCCGCCCGATGACGGTTTTTGGCTGCGTGGCCGGATTGGTTATCGCACCCGTGCTCCGTGGCGCCGCGGGCACCGGCAGCCTGCCGCGGGGCACCGCAGCGTTCATCGAAAAACACTGCGTCGGTTGCCATGACGACGGGGAAAAAAAGGGCGGATTGGATCTGGCGGCGCTGAAGTTCAAGCCCGGCGAACTGAAAAACTTAGATACTTGGGTGAAGGTCTTCGACCGCGTGACCGATGGCGAGATGCCGCCGAAAAAGAAAAAACGCCCGGAGGCGGCCGAGCTGACGGCGTTCACCAGGGAGCTTGCGCATACGCTCATCAGCGTCGAGCAGGCCCGCCTCGCCGCCGAGGGTCGCGCCACGCAGCGCCGGCTCAACCGTTACGAATACGAGAACGCCCTGCGCGACCTGCTCCAAGCCCCTTGGCTTCAGGTGAAAGATTCGCTCCCCGAAGACGGCGAAGCGTTTCGTTTCAACAAAGTGGGCGACGCCCTCGACATGTCGCACGTGCAGATGAATCGCTACATCGCCGCCGCCGACTATGCGCTGCGTCAGGTCGTCGCCCCGCAGGTCGAGCGCCCGCCCACCACGGTCGCGCGCTACTACGCGCGGGATCAGCGGAGTTTCATGGGGCCGATGAAATTCTCGGTCTTCAACTCGTCGCCCGAACGCGCCTCGTTTCCGATGCTCGGCGACCAGCCGCAGCCGGACGTGCGCGCCGGCAAGGCCCCGGCGACCGTCGGCGCCGGCGACGCCCCAAAACGGGATCTGGAGGCGGTCGGCGTCGTCGCGAGCAATTACGAACCGATCGAGCCGAAATTCAACCAGTTCAAGGCCCCGCTGGCGGGCCGCTACAAAATCCGCTTTAACACCTTTTCCGTCTGGGTCGGACCCGGCAAAGCCACGCCCGACAAGAACGGCAAGCTGCCCGCCCCCGCCAATGTGAAATGGTGGATCCCCGACCTCGACGACGTCACCACCGGCCGCCGCTCGGAACCGGTCACGATTTACTCTGAGCTGCCGCCGCGGCTCCTCCGCCACTTGGGAAATTTCGACGCCCAGCCCACGCCCGGCGTCCACGAGCTCGACGTCTGGCTCCTGGAGGGCGAGACGATCCGGCCGGACCCGTCGCGGCTCTTCCGCTCGCGCCCCGGCGCGTCCCGTTGGCAAAATCCGCTCGCCGAAAAAGACGGCCAACCGGGCGTCGCGTTCCGTTGGCTTGAGGTCGAGGGCCCGCTGGTCGACCTGTGGCCCTCGGCGGGCCATCGTCTGCTTTTCGGCGATTTGCCGATGAAAAAAATCGCGAAACCCGCCGCGGGCTCCGCCCCGGTCGAGGTCACGCCGGCCGATCCTGCGAAGGACGCCGCGCGGTTGATGCAGGCCTTCATCGCGCAGGCCTACCGCCGGCCCGTCGCGCCCGGCGAAGTGCAGCGGTTTCTCCCCGTGGTCGAGGGCGTCCTGCGCTCCGGCGGCGCCTTCGCCGACGCCCTGATCACCGGCTATACGGCGGTCTTGTGCTCGCCGGAGTTCGTCTGCCTTGAGGAAAAACCCGGCAAACTCGACGACTATGCCGTCGCCGCGCGCCTCGCCTTCTTCCTCACCAACTCCGCTCCCGACCCCGAGCTGCGCGCGCTTTCCGCCAAGGGACGACTGCGGCAACCCGCCGTGCTCCGCGCCCAAACCGAGCGTCTCCTCAACGGTCCGAAGTCGCGCCAGTTCGTCGCCGCATTTCTCGACTACTGGCTCGACCTGCGGAAGACGATGGGCTCCGCGCCGGACTCCGCGCTCTACGACGACTACTATCTCGACGACCTGCTCACCGAATCAGCACTCGCGGAAACGCAGACATTTTTCGGCGAACTCGTCCGCGCCGATCTGCCCGCCCGCCACCTGGTCGCGTCCGACTTCGTGATGGTGAATGAACGTCTCGCGCAGCACTACGGCCTGCCCGCGGTCGAAGGCGTGGCGCTCCGCCGCGTGCCCGTCCCCGCCGAAAGCCCGCGTGGCGGCCTCATGACCCAGGCGAGCGTCCTGAAGGTCACCGCCAACGGCACGACGACCTCGCCGGTGATCCGCGGCGCGTGGGTCCTCGAGCGCATCCTCGGGCAGCCGCCCGCCCCGCCCCCGCCGAGCGTGCCCGCCGTCGAGCCCGACATTCGCGGCACCACCACCATTCGCCAGCAACTCGAGCAACACCGCGACGTGGAAAGCTGCGCCGTGTGCCACCAGAAGATCGACCCACCCGGTTTCGCGCTCGAAAGTTTCGACGTCATGGGCGGGTGGCGCGACCGATACCGCGCGACCGGAGACGGTGCGCCGCCGGCCAAGGGCTTCGGGCACGGTGGCCAGAAATTTGTCTTCCACCATGCCCTCCCGGTCGACCCGAGCGGTGAGATGGCCGACGGCCGGACGTTTGCCGACATCCGCGAATTCAAGCGCCTCCTCCTCGCCGACGAAGCCCAGCTCGCCCGCAATCTCGCGAAGCAGCTCACCGTTTATGCCACCGGCGCCCCCGTGCGTTTCAGCGACCGCGCCCAAATCGAAAAAATCCTCCAACGCGCGAGCGCCAGCCAGTACGGCGTGCGCACGCTCATCCACGAGCTGATCCAGAGCGATCTCTTCCTCCAAAAATGAACTCCCCCTCGTCGCGTCCCTCCGTCCACATCGCCACGCAGCGCGCGGTGTCCCGCCGGCAGTTTCTCCGCGGCGCCGGCATCGTGATGTCGCTGCCCTTCCTCGATTCGATGCTGCCCGCCTTCGCCAAGGCGGCGACGGGCGGCGGGCCGACCGGCCCGAACGCCAAACCGCGCCGGATGTTCGGCATCTGCAACAATCTCGGCCTGCTCACCGATCAGTTTTTCCCGACGAACGCGGGCCGGGACTACACGTTGTCGCCCTACCTCGAAGGCCTCGCCGCCCACCGCCACGACTTCAGCGTCTTCAGCGGCGTCTCGCATCCGAACGTCGACGGCGGCCACCCGGCGGACATCTGTTTCCTCACCGCCGCGCCGCATCCCGGCAGCGGCTCGTTTCGCAACACGATCTCGCTCGACCAGCACATCGCCGAGCAGATCGGCGTCCACACCCGGTTCCCGTCGCTCACGCTCGGCGTGAACACCCGCTCGCGCAGCCTCTCGTGGACCGGCACCGGCGTCGCCATCCCGCCCGAGGACAAGGCCGCCGACGTGTTCAAGCAGCTGTTTATCCAGGGCTCGCCCGCCCAAGTCGCCGCGCAGATCCGGAAACTCGATACCGGCCGCAGCATCCTCGACACGGTCGCCGGCCAGGCGAAGGACCTGCAGCGCAGCGTCACCGCGCGCGATCGCGACCGCCTCGACCAGTATTTCACCAGCGTCCGCGACCTCGAGCACCGCCTGCAGGCCTCGCGCGGCTGGGAGCGCAAACCGAAGCCCGTCGTCGCGGCCCCCGTGCCGATCGATCCGGCGAATCCCGCGGCCTACATGGAAAAAGTGAAAGTCATGTATGATCTGGCGCGGCTCGCCTTCGAGACTGATTCGACCCGCTCAATCACGCTCATGCTCGACAGCGTCAGCACCCCCGTGCTCGACCTCGATGACGCGAACATCACGGACGGCTACCATAACCTCTCGCACCACGGAAAATCGGAGGCGAAACGGGCCCAGCTCCAGAAGATCGACCAGTGGCACATGAAGCTGCTCGCGAAACTGTTTTCCGACCTGAAGGCGGTCCGCGAAGGCGAAGACACGCTACTCGACCGCACGATGGTCCTTTACGGGTCCAACTTCGGCGACGCCAACGCCCACACCTGTTTCAACATGCCAACGCTCCTCGCCGGCGGTGGCTTCCGTCACGGCCAGCACCTCGCCTTCGACCGGCAGCGCAATTACCCGCTGCCGAACCTCTACGTTTCGATGCTCCAGCGCATGGGCATCGAATCCGACCGGTTCGCCTCGTCGACCGGCACGATGAAAGGCTTGGAACTCGCATGAGCGGAAAACCGCCCTTCCGCCGGCCCGGCCTCGCCGCGCTGATTCTCTGCGCCGCAGCCCGGTCCGAGCTGAGCGCCGCGCCCGCCTTCGACGCGGCCGCGTTCACCGACAAATACTGTGCCAGCTGCCACGACGACGTGGAGAAGAAAGGCGGCCTGGACCTGACCTCGCTCGCGTTCAAGGCCGGGGACCGCGTGAATATTTCCCAGTGGGTCAAGGTCCACGACCGCCTCCAAGCCGGCGAGATGCCGCCAGCGGAAAAGCAAAAGCGGCCCGAACCCGCCGAGCTGAACGCCTTCGTGCAAAGTTTGGCGGCCAAGCTCACGGTGGCCGAGCAAGACGCCGTCGCCCGCGAGGGCCGTGCGACGCAGCGCCGCCTCAACGGCTACGAATACGAAAACGCCCTGCGCGACCTCCTCGCGGCGCCGTGGCTGCAGGTCAAAGCGCAGTTTCCCGACGACGGCGAAGCTTCCCGCTTCAACAAAATCGGCGACGCGCTCGACGTCTCCCACGTCCATCTGACGCGCTACATGGGCGCGGCCGACTATGCGATGCGCGAGGCGATGAGCGTGCAGTTCGACCGCCCGCCCACCACGACCAAACGTTACTACGCCCGCGACCAACGCACCCTCACGAGCAAGTTTACCGGCAATATTTTCAACTCCTCGCCGGACCGGATGACGTATCCGGTCGTCGGGCTCGCGACCGCCCAGCCCGACGTGCGCTGGCTCCGCGCCCCGCTTTCCGACCCGGCGACCCGCGAGGAAGAGGCCGTCGCGTGGGTCTCGAGCAACTACGTGACCGGATTCACCTACCGCTGGGACGGCTTCCGCGCGCCCTCGGCCGGCCGATATCGGGTCAGGTTCAGCGGCTACACCCTCTGGGTGCCCCCGGGCGGGATCTCCATGCGCTTCAAGGGCGAGTCCGACAAAGTCGGCACGCCGTCGGCGCCGAACAAGCGCGTCGGCGACTACGATCACCCTCAGCCCGGTCGCCAGGACGAACCCATCACCGTTTACACGCGCAACGGGCTCTTGAACCGGCGCGTCGGCGCCTTCGACCTCACGCCCGAGCCCGCCGTCCACGACCTCGGCGAGGTGTGGCTGAACGCCAACGAAACCCTCGTGCCCGATGCTTCCCGCCTCTACCGCTCGCGGCCCAATCCCAACGGCGGTTTCGTGAATCCGCTGATGACACCCGAAGGCGCGCCCAGCGTGGCGTTTCGCTGGATGGAGGTCGAAGGTCCGCTCTACGACGAGCACTCCACCGCCGGTTACCGGCTCCTGTTCGGCGATCTCCCGCTCGCCCAAGTGAAGCACGGCGCGCCCGGCGTGGCCCTGTCCGTGGTCGATCGCAAAGAGAATTACGAGGAAGGTCGCAACGCCGGTCGCCGCGTGCCGGCGCTCCACGAGGTCACGGTCGAGGTGAGCTCGCCCAACCCGGCGCAGGACGCCGCGCGTCTCATGCGCGCCTTCGTCCAACGCGTCTACCGCCGCCCGATCGCGGACCACGAGGTGCAACGGTTTCTCGCCCTCGTCGACGAGCGCCGCACCGCGGGGCTCAGCTTCGCGGAATCCATGCTGGCGGGTTACACCGCCGTGCTCGCGTCGCCCGGCTTCGTGTTTCTCGACGAGAAACCGGGGCGCCTCGACGACCACGCGCTCGCCACCCGCCTCGCGCTTTTTCTCTGGAATTCCCCGCCCGACGAGGCGCTGCGCACCCGGGCGGCGAACGGAAAACTCCACGAGCCCGCCGTGCTCCGCGCCGAGACGGAGCGCCTGCTCACCGACCCGAAGGCGCACCGCTTTCAGGAAGCGTTCCTCGATTACTGGATTGATCTTCGAAAAATGGAGGACTCCACGCCGTCGACCACGCTCTACAACGATTATTATCTCGACGATGCACTTGCCGAGGCCGCGCTGTTGGAGACGCGCCTTTTCTTCGACGAGATGCTGCGCCGCGACCTGCCCGCCCGCACCGTCGTCGATTCCGACTTCACGTATCTCAACGAACGCCTCGCCGTCCACTACGACCTCCCGGGTGTTCAAGGAGTCGCGATGCGCCGCGTGACGCTTCCGGCCGAGAGTCCGCGCGGCGGGATCATGACGCAGGCGAGTGTACTGAAGATCACGGCCAACGGCACGACCACTTCTCCGGTCCTCCGCGGAAAATGGATTGTGGAGCGAATCCTCGGCCTCGACATTCCGCCCCCGCCACCCGTGGCCGCCGTCGAGCCCGACATCCGCGGGGCCGTGACGATTCGGGAGCAGCTCGCCAAGCACCGCGAAGACGCGAGCTGTGCCGCATGCCATCGCAAGATGGACCCGCCCGGTTTTGCGCTCGAGAGCTTCGACGTGCTGGGCGCGTGGCGCGACCGGTATCGCGGGGCCGACGAAGCCAAACCCGCGCTGAAAGGCCTCGGCAAGAACGGGCATCCCTTCGCGTTTCATTTCGGGCTCCCGGTGGACGCGACCGGCGAGTTGCCGGGCGGACAGACGTTTCAGGACATCCGTGAGTTCAAGCGGCTCGTGCGCGAAGACGATGCGATGCTCGCGCGCAACCTCGCCCGGCAACTGCTGATTTTCGCCACCGGCGCACCGGTGCGGTTCGGCGACCGGGCCGAAATCGAAGGCATTCTCCAACGGACGAAGGCGCAACGCTACGGTTTGCGCAGCCTCGTCCATGCAGTGGTGCAAAGCCCGCTTTTCCTGAACAAGTAACCGGCACGAACCGCCCGCCGCCCCCACGCGCCCATGAAAAACCCACCCCCGACCCCCGCACCCGGCTCCGGCCTCGGTTCCTTTGTTTCGACGCGCCCCGCCTTTTCGCGCCGACAATTTCTCCGGAGCACGGGTATCGTGCTGTCGCTCCCGCTGCTCGATTCCGTCCTCCCGACGTTTGCGCGGGCCGCGTCGTCCGCCGCGGCGAAAAAACCGCGCCGCATGCTCGCCGTCTGCAACAATCTCGGCCTCCTCCCCGATCAGTTTTTCCCCCGGCAGACCGGCCGCGGCTACGCCCTCTCGCCCTACCTCCAGCATCTCGCGCAGCATCGCGACGATTTCACGGTGTTCAGCGGCGTGTCGCATCCCGACGTGGATGCGGGCCATCCGGCCGACGTGTGCTTCCTCACCGCGGCGCCGCACCCGGGCAGCGGCGGTTTCCGCAATACGATCTCCCTCGACCAATACATCGCGGAACGCATCGGCCATCAAACGCGGTTCCCGTCGCTCACGCTCGGCGTCAATGTCCAGCAGGGCCAGCGCAGTCTCTCGTGGACGGCTTCGGGCGCCCTCATCCCGTGCGAAGAAAAACCCTCCGACGTTTTCCGCCGGATGTTCGTGCAGGGTTCGCCGGCCGAAGTCGCGGCGCAACTGCGCCGGCTCGAGCGCGGCCAGAGCATCCTCGACGCCGTGGGGAGCCAGGCGAAGGACCTCCAGCGCGGCGTCACCGCGCGCGACCGCGACCGGCTCGACCAGTATTTCACCAGCGTGCGCGATCTCGAACAGCGCATGCAGATGTCCCGCGCTTGGGAACACACGCCCCGACCCGTCGTCAACGTTCCCGCGCCCCTCGATCCCGCCAGCCCGAAAGCCTACATGGATAAGGTGAAGCTCATGTATGACATGGCCCGCCTCGCGTTTGAAACCGACTCGACCCGATCCATCTCGCTGCTGCTGGACAGCGTAAGTTCCCCCGCGATCGAATTTGGCGAGCACAAGCTGAGCGACGGTTACCACAACCTGTCCCACCACGGAAAGTCCGAGGCGAAGCTCAGCCAGTTGAAGACCGTCGACGAGTGGCACATGAAGCTCCTCGCGGAACTGTTCACCGAACTGAAGTCGATCCAGGAAGACGGCGAACCGCTCCTCGACCGCACGATGATTCTCTACGGTTCAAATCTCGGCAACGCCAACACCCACGTGACGACGAACCTGCCGACGCTCTTTGCCGGCGGCGGTTTCCGTCACGGTCAGCACCTCGGCTTCGACAAAGAACACAATTACCCGCTGCCCAATCTCTTCGTCTCGATGCTCCAACGCATGGGCATCGAAACCGACCGGTTTGCCTCGGCCACGGGCACGATGCGCGGGCTGGAGTTGGCGTGAGACCCGGGGTCAGGCCGCGGGCGCTTCACCGCGACCGGCCGAGTGCGGTGCGGTCGATTGACCGCCGACCGCGAGGCAGCGGCGCGTCCGGACAAGTGCCCGGCCGGGCAGCGCAGTTCGACGGGAAGCCGGCCGGGGAACTTGCCGTCACCCTCGCGGGTGCGCCCTTCGAGCAACGGTCTGCGCTCGGCCAAAGTCGCCGCGGAAATCGCCGGCCTGCGAGCGCGGCCGGCCCAGCGTTATCCGGCGACCGAAAAAATCGGAGGGAACGTCATCAACGGCGCCACGGTGCGGCTGATTCGCCGTGAGAAACGGCGCCGCAGTCTACAGAATTCTCCCCGCCGCCGCCAGCCGGCCGGGCTTCCTCGTTGGTTTACAAGGTCGCGTTCAACTTCCCGTGCAGCCTGACTTCTTGAGCCAACGCTTACGCCCATGAAACCGCCCTCTCCCTCCGACCCCGACCGCGCGGCGCGCGAACGCATCGGCCATCGCCGCCGTGCCAATCGGTTCACGCTCGTCGCCTGCCTCCTCGCCGCCGCTGCCGCCCTCGCCCTCGCCGTCTGGCTGCCCACGCTCGACCGCTAGACGCTCGCGCCGCACCCCGGCGCTCGCGCGGACAATCTCGCCGACCTCGCGCCGGTTCGCCGGCGCCTCCGGTCCCACCGGGCACCAGTCTGAATATTCAGCTAAAATTCTGAAATATTCCTTCGACCCCGGCGCGCCCTCGCCTACGAAGAACCCTGTCTCCGCCCGTTCTCTCCCGATGCTCCGTCCCACCTCCCTGCCCGCCTTGACCGTTTTGTTGCTGACTGCCGCCGCTGCGTCAGCCGCGACCGCTGTGGATTTCGCCCGCGAGGTCCAACCCATCCTCGCCGAAAACTGTCTCCACTGCCACGGCCCCGATGCCCAGGACCGCAAGGCCGGCCTCCGCTTGGACACCCGCGAGGGCGCACTTAAAGGCGGCAAGTCCGGCGTCGCCACCATCGTCGAGCACCAGCCCGCCGACAGCGAACTCATCGCCCGCATCCTCTCCACCGACGAAGAGGACATGATGCCTCCGCCCAAGGAGAAAAAGACGCTCACTGCCACGCAAAAAGACACCCTCCGTCGCTGGATCGCCGAGGGCGCCCCCTACACCTCCCACTGGGCCTTCACCGCCCCCGTCCAAGCCCCGCTCCCTCGTTCGACTGCTCAACCCTCACCGCTCAGCTCTCAACGTCCCGCCCATCCTGTCGACGCCTTCATCGCCGCGAAACTCCCCGGCGCTGGCCTCGCCGCCTCCGCCCCCGCCGATCCCGCCACGCTCTGCCGCCGCCTCTTCCTCGACCTCACCGGCCTCCCGCCCTCGCCCGCCGACGTCGACGCATTCGCCGCCGCCGCCGCCCAAGGTCTCGCGCCCGCCGTCGAAGCCCTCGTCACCCAACTCCTGGCCGGCGAGCGCTACGGCGAGAAATGGGCCCGCGTCTGGCTCGACGCCGCGCGTTACGCCGACAGCAACGGCTTCGAGAAAGATCTGCCGCGCGAGCAGTGGGCCTGGCGCGACTGGGTCATCCACGCCCTGAATCGGGACCAGCCCTACGACCAATTCCTCATCGAGCAGATCGCCGGCGACCTCCTCCCCCAGCCCACCCAGGACCAGATCGTCGCCACCGGTTTTCTCCGCAACGGCATGATCAACGAAGAGGGTGCCATCATCCCCGAGCAGTTCCGCATCGAGGGCGTCGTCGACCGGCTCGACTGCCTCGGCAAGGCCACGCTCGGCCTCACCCTCCAGTGCGCCCAATGCCACACGCACAAATTCGACCCCATCACCCACGACGACTACTTCGGCATCTTCGCTTTTCTCAACAACACCTACGAAGCCCAGTCGTGGGTTTACACCGCCGAGCAGCAGCAACAGATCGCCAAACTCAAAAACGACCTCCGCGCCGTCGACGACCGTCTGAAAAAAGCCGAGGCGCCGTGGTCCGGAAAATTCGCTGCCTGGGAAAATCAACTCCGCGCCGATCGCGCCGCCACCTCATGGACGCCCCTCGTCGCCGCCGAAATGGGCAGCACCAGCGGCCTCAATCACCCCGTGCAACTCGCCGACCGCTCCATCCTCACCGAGGGCCATCCCAGCACGAAGGGCGACATCTTCGTCATGGCCACCCCCGATCTCGCCGGCGCCACCGGCCTGCGTCTCGAAGCCCTCTGCCACGACGATATGCCATTCGGCGGCCCCGGCCGGAGCCTTTACGGCACCTGGGCCATCTCCGAACTCGAGGTCACCGCCCAACTCCCCGACAGCACCCAGTGGGAAAAAGTCGCGTTGAAAAACGCCACCGCCGACTTCGCCGAACCCGCCCGCGCCCTCGAACGCGAGTGGGACGCCGCGTTCGATAAAGAACAGCGCCGCACCCTCGGCCCCGTTGCCTTCCTCATCGACGGCAACAACGACACCGCGTGGCGCGCCGACCGCGGCCCCGGCCGCCGCAACACCGAGTCCGTCGCCGTCGTCCAGTTCGCTGAGCCCCTCGCCTTCCCTGTCGGCACGAAACTCAAATTTCTCCTCAAGTATCTTCACAGCGGCGACGACAACGGCCGCCACAACTGCATGCTCGGCCGCTGCCGCCTTTCGCTCACCACCACGCCCGACCCCCGCGCCGCGCCGGTCGACTACGCCGCCGTCCTCGCGCTCGACGCTCCCGCCGACCAACGCACCCCGCGCCAGGCCGACGCACTCTTCACCGCGTGGCGCGCCAGCGATCCCACCCTGAAAAAATTCGTCACCGAGTCCGATACCCTGTGGAAAAAATTCCCCGCCGCCGCCACCTCCGTCCTCCACCTCGCCGAACGCTCCCCCGCCGATACCCGCGCCACCCGTCTCCTCGACCGCGGCGCCTGGGACAAACCCCTCCACCCCGTCGCCCCGCACGTGCCCACGGCGCTGCACGCCCTCCCCGCCGACGCTCCCGCGAATCGCCTTACCCTCGCCCGCTGGATCGCCGACCGCCGCTCGCCGCTCACCGCCCGCGTCGCCGTGAACCGCGTGTGGCAATCCCTCTTTGGCACCGGCCTCGTCGAGACCGCCGAAGATTTCGGCACGCGCACCCCAGTGCCCCTGCACCAGGACCTCCTCGACTGGCTCGCCGTCGACTTCATGGAACACGGCTGGAGCCAAAAACACCTCGTGCGCACTCTCGTCTCCAGCCGCACTTACCAGCAAACCTCACGCGCGACGCCCGCGCAGCTCGAACGCGATCCCCGCAACCAGTTTCTCGCCCGCGGTCCCCGTTTCCGCGCCGACGCCGAAGTCGTGCGCGACGTTTCCCTCAGCCTTGCCGGCCTCCTCTCGCCCAAACTCGGCGGCCCGAGCATCTTTCCGCCGATCCCCGAAAACGTCCTCTCCTACAACTACAGCAAAGTCACCTACTGGGACGTCCCCACCGGCGCCGACCGCTACCGCCGCAGCCTTTACGTTTTTCGCAAGCGATCCATGCCCGATCCCATGCTGAGCGCCTTCGACGCCCCGAACGGCGACTTCTCCTGCGTGCGCCGCATCCGCTCCAACACGCCCCTCGCCGCCCTCACCGGTCTCAATGAAACCATTATGGTCGAAGCCGCCCAGGCCTTCGCCCTCCGCCTCTGGCGCGAAGGCGGCCCCACCGACGCCGACCGCGCAACGCACGCTTACCGCCTCGCGACCGCGCGCCCCCCCCTCCCCGCCGAGCGCGACGCCGTCGTCCAACTCGTCACCGCCACCCGCGCGCGCCTCCGCCAGGGCGAACTCAAAGCCGGCGACATCGCTTTCTCGGCCCTCACCCGCCCGACCGACCTCCCCGCCGACGCCACGCCCATCGACCTCGCCGCCTGGACCATCGCCGCCCGCGTTGTCCTCAACTTGGACGAAACCCTCACAAAAAACTGAGCCATGAACCTTTCCGCCGAACTCCGTCTCGCCCAAGCCCGCCAACGCTCCCGCCGTTGGTTCCTCCGCGACTGCGGCGTCGGCCTCGCCGGCATCGCCGCGCACTCCCTCCTCGCAAAGGACGCCGCGCCGCCCCCGCCCTCGGCCGCCACCGCGAAGCCCTCCGGCAATCCCCTCGCCGTCAAAGCCCCCCACTTCACCCCGAAGGCCAAACGCGTGATCTATATGTTCCAGGCTGGCGCGCCGAGCCATCTCGAACTCTTCGACCCCAAACCCGAACTCACCAAACGCGACGGCCAGCTCCCGCCCGCCGAACTCCTCAAGGACTACCGCGCCGCCTTCATTAAACCCAACTCCGCCCTCCTCGGCCCGAAATTCAAATTCGCCCCGCACGGCCGGAGCGGCATCGAACTCAGCGAACTCCTGCCCTACACCTCCAAGATCGTCGACGACCTCTGCGTCGTGCGCTCGATGCAGACCGACGCCGTCAACCACGCGCCCGCGCAGATCTTGATGAACACCGGCTCGCAGCAATTCGGCCGCCCGAGCTTCGGCTCGTGGACGCTCTACGGCCTCGGCAGCGAAGGCGCCGAGCTGCCGGGCTACGTCGTCCTCACGAGCGCCAAAGGCACCAGCGGCGGCGCCAGCAACTACGGCTGCGGCTTCCTCCCGACGGTTTACGGCGGCATCCCGTTTCGCGGCACCGGCGACCCCGTCCTCTATCTCTCCAACCCCAAGGGCATCGACGCTCCCGCCCAGCGCGCCTCGCTCGACACCCTCCATCGCCTCAACGACCTCGCCCTCGCCGAGGCCGGCGACCCCGAGATCGCCGCCCGCATCGCGAGCTACGAGATGGCCTACCAGCTGCAGACGAGCGCCCCCGAGCTCATGGACCTCTCCACGGAGCCCCCGCACATCCTCGAGCTCTACGGCATCAAGGACGTCAAGGAATCCAACTACGCCCGCAACTGCCTCCTCGCCCGCCGCCTGATCGAGCGCGGCGTGCGCTTCGTCCAGCTCTTTCACGAGGCCTGGGACCAACACGGCAACCTCACCAAGGACGTCCAGAAAAACTGCCTCGAAACCGACCGCGCCAGCGCCGCCCTCGTCACTGATCTCAAACAACGCGGTCTCCTCGACGACACCCTCGTGGTCTGGGGCGGCGAATTCGGCCGCACCCCGATGGTGCAGGGCGGCAACGATGGGCGCGACCACCACAACCGCGGCTTCACCATGTGGCTCGCCGGCGGCGGGCTGAAGCGCGGCCACGTCCACGGCGCGACCGACGACCTCGGCTTCAACGTCACCCAAGACCCCGTGCACGTCCACGACCTCAACGCCACGTTGCTCCACGCCCTCGGCTTCGACCACACCCGGCTGACCTACCGCTTTCAGGGCCGCGACTTCCGTCTCACCGACGTCCACGGCGAAGTCATCCGCGCCCTCTTCGCCTAGTCCCACCGTTCGGTCCGGGAAATTTTCCTAACAAAAAAATCTTCCTACCTAAATTCTGAATCCTCCTCCGACCCTAGCCCGCATAAATCCCACTTTCAGTGAATATCATTTTGGTAGAGAGCGCACAGAGATCGGACACAGAGTCCACAGAGCCAGTCACGCTGTCTTGCTCCGTGCCCTCTGTGTCTGGGCTCTGTGTCCTCTGTGACTCATGCCTTGGCTTCATTAAGGTGTGAATTTTCCAGGCTGGGTCCCACGTCTTCCCCTCCCCATGCCCCTCACTCGCCGCTCGTTCCTCGCCACCTCGCTCAGCACCAGCGCCGCCCTAGCGCTCGCTCCGTCCGCTTTCGCCGCCAATCCTCCGCCGGCGCCTGCCACCAAGCCCCGCAAACGCATCAAACTCGGGCTCGCCACGTATTCCTATTGGCACTTCAAGACCGCCAAGGTCCCCGTCACAACCGTCATGGACCGCGCGGCCGAACTCGGCGTCGAGGGCGTCGACCTCCTCCATCGCCAGATGGACCTTCCCGAGCGCGGCCCGCTCGACGCCGCCGGCCGCGCCTATCTCCACGGTTTGAAACGCCACGCTTTCCGCAACGGTCTCTCGATCTGCTGCATCTCGACTCACCAGAGTTTCGTTCAGGCCGATCCCACCAAACTCGCCGTCGAGGTGGCCCACACGGAAAAATGCATCGAGCTTGCCTACGAACTCGGCTGCCCGTCCATCCGCATCAACACCGGCCGCTGGGGCACCACGAAGAGTTTCGATCAACTCATGGCCGACCGCGGCATCGAGCCCGTTCTTCCCGGCCACACCGAGGAAGAAGGTTTTAAGTGGTGCATCGACGGCATCCAGCGCTGCCTCGCCAAGGCCGAGCAGTGCGGCGTCGTCCTCGCCCTCGAAAACCACTGGGGCCTCGCCCGCACGCCCGAGGGACTCCTGCGGATTCTCCACGCGATTAAGTCACCCTGGCTCGGCGGCCTGATGGACACCGGCAATTTCCTCGAGGACCCGTATCCGAAACTCGAGGCCATCGCCCCCCAGACCGTCTACGTCCAGGCGAAAACCTACCCCGGCGGCGGAGAATGGTATACGCTCGAGCTCGATTACCCGCGCATCGCCGCGATGCTTGAACGCGCCGGCTACACGGGCTGGGTCTCGCTCGAGATGGAGGGCAAGGAAGATCCGAACACCGCCGTGCCCAAGAGCATCGCGCTGCTGCGCCAAGCCTTCGCTTGAGCGCGGCGTCCCCAGCGATGACCCCGTACGCCCCGCCGCTCTCACCCCCGCCCACCGCCCCGCGCCTCGATTCCATCGACGCCCTGCGCGGCCTCGTCATGGTCCTCATGGCGCTCGACCATACCCGCGATTTCTTCCACTTCGGCGCGATCCACGGCCACGATCCGCTCGATTTCCACCAGACCACCCCCGCGCTTTTTTTCACCCGCTGGATCACGCACTTCTGCGCCCCGACGTTCATCTTACTCGCGGGCCTCGGCGCCGGCCTCTCCGGCACCCGCGGAAAATCACGCCCGGAGTTGTCGTGGTTCCTCGTCACCCGCGGCCTCTGGCTCGTCGTCCTCGAAGTCACCTTCGTGCAGTGGATCGGCTGGGGCTTCGGCTTCGATTGGCACATGCACTATGCCGCCGTGATCTGGGCCATTGGCTGGTCGATGGTCGCCCTCGCCGCCCTCGTGCATTTGCCCGTCGCCGCCGTCGCCGCGTTGGGACTCGTGATGATCGCCACCCACAACGCCTTCGACGGCATCAAGGCGTCCGCCCTCGGCGCCTGGGGCCCGCTCTGGACCATCCTGCACGAGGGCGGCGCCGTCCAACTCGGCGCCGGCCACCAACTCGCCGCTAGCTATCCGCTCATCCCCTGGATCGGCGTGATGGCCGCGGGCTACGGCTTCGGCCATCTCCTCCTCTGCACCGCCCTCCCGCGCCGCACCCTACTGCTCCGTCTCGGCTTCGCCCTCACAGCCGCGTTCGTCGCACTGCGCTTCAGCAATCTCTACGGCGACGCCCACCCGTGGTCCGTCCAAGCCACCCCGCTCCAAACGGTCTACTCATTTGTCCACTGCGTGAAATATCCGCCCTCGCTCGGCTACCTGCTCATGACCCTCGGCCCCGCGCTCATTTTCCTCGGTTTGCTGGATCGCGGCACACCCCGGTGGCTGACACCGCTCCTCTCATTCGGCCGCGTGCCCATGTTTTTCTATCTCCTCCATCTACCCCTGCTGCACGGCTTGGCCGTGCTCGCCGCGCAACTCACCTGGGGCCGCGCCGACTGGCTCTACGGCGCCACGCCCGCCGCCCCACCCGCGAATGTTGGCTTCGGTCTCGTCGGCACCTATCTCGCCTGGCTCCTCGGTATCACCCTCCTCTTTTTCGCGTGCCGCTGGTTCGCCGCCCTCAAACGCCGCCGCCGCGACGTGTGGCTCAGCTACGTCTGAAGCAGCCCAATCCCCATGTTCCCCCGCCGCCTCGCTTCCGTTCTGACCAGCGCACTCCTCCTTCTCTCGTCGTTCGCCGCCATCGCCGCCACCCCGCTCCCGCGTCCTTCACCGCGCCCCGCCGACTTCACGTTCATCGACACCTCAATCGAAAACGGCTCGCCCCTCCACTGGGACTTCGCGCCCGATGGATCCATTCTCCTCTCACTTCAATACGACCACGAGCGCGACTCCCCCAACCGCGCCGCCGGCCACTGGCACTTCCGCCTCGAGGGTAAACCCGGCTCCTCGCATACGCTCGTTTTTCAAAATTTCCTCAACGTCTGGAACGGCACCTCCGGCCTCCCCGTCGACGCCCGCACCGCCTGCCTCCTCTCCGACGACGGCCGCACTTGGCGCTCCGAAAAAATGGAACTCGTCGACCAACGCGTCCGCCTCCGGGTCACGCTCGGCCCCACCGGCTCGCTCTACGTCGCCCGCGTCGAACCCTACCGCCTCAGCGATCTCGACCAACTCCTCGCCCGCATCCGCCCACATCCGCTCGTCAAAATCGAACCCATCGGTCGCACCGTCGAAGACCGCCCGCTCGAGATCATCCGCGTCGGCCGCGAGACTGCCCTGCACCGTGTCTTCCTCCGCGCCCGCGCCCACCCGTGGGAGCCCGGCGGCAACTGGGTGATCGAAGGCCTCCTCGCCGCCATCCTCGCCGATACGCCCGCCGCTCGCGCCCACCTCGATCAAATCGCCTACTACATTCTTCCCCTCGCCAACAAAGACGGCGTCGCCCGCGGCCGCACGCGCTTCAATCTCCGCGGTGTCGACCTAAACCGCGGCTGGGAAAAACCTCCCTCGCCCGAACTCTGCCCCGAGAACCACGCCCTCGAGCAGTGGCTCGCCGCGATGAACACCCGCGGTCTCCGCCCGCACCTCGCCCTCGAACTCCACAACGACAATAACGGCAAACTCCACGTCAGCCGCCCCGCCGTGCCCGATCTCGCGACCTACCTCGAAAGCATGAAACGCCTCGAAGCGCTCCTCCGCCAGCACACGTGGTTCACCGAGGGCAGCACCGGCGCCACGACCCACAATCCCGGCACACTCGGCAGCGGCTGGCTCGAACGCTTCGGCATCCCCGCCGCCGTCCTCGAATTCAACGCCCACTGGATCGCCGGAAAACAAAAAGCCCCCCTCGGCGCCGACTGGCAGGAACTCGGCCGCGCCCTCCCCGCCGTCTTCGCCGACTACTTCGCCCGATAATCCCCGCCACCCGCGTCCGCCTCCGCCTTTGCGCTGGCCCCACGCCCACCCACCGGCATCGTCGCAGCTCTTCCCCCGATGCTGAATTACCTCTGGCTCGCCCTCGTCCTCCTCGCCGCGGTCATCGGCGCCGCCACCGGCCGGATCGCCGAAGTCACCGCCGGCGCCTTCCAGATGGCCGACACCGCGGTGATGAAAATCGCCCTCCCGCTCGTCGGCATCATGGCGCTCTGGCTCGGCCTCATGCGTCTCGCCGAGCGCAGCGGTCTCGTCCAACAGCTCGCCCGCGCCCTCCGCCCCATCCTGCGCCGGCTCTTCCCTGAGGTCCCGGTCGAACATCCCGCCATGGGCTCCATGGTGATGAACATGGCCGCCAATATGCTCGGCCTCTCCAACGCCGCTACCCCCCTCGGTCTCCGCGCGATGCGCGATCTCGAAACCCTCAACAAAACGCCCGGCACCGCAACGAACGCCATGTGCACCTTCCTCGCGATCAACACCAGCAGTATCCAGCTCATCCCCACCACCGCCATCGCCATCCTCGCCGCCCAGCAGTCCAAAGACCCCACCGCCATCGTCGGCACCGCCTTGCTCGCCACGATCTGCTCCACCATCGCCGGTGTGACCGCCGTCAAATGGATGCAGCACTGGCGCATCTTCCGGATTCGGGCCGAAGACGCGCCCGCCGCCGCTGCCCTCGCCAACCCTGCGTCGTCCACCGCCGAGGAATCAACCCTGCCCTTCGAGCCCTCCCCGCTCACCGCCTGGGGCCGCGCCGCGATGGGCCTCATGGCCGCCGGTTTCGCCGCTGTCCTCGTCTGGATGGTCGTCGCCCCCGCCGGCTATCACGCCGCCACCGCTGCGCTGCATACCCAGATTTTCTCGTCCCACGTCCCTTTACCCACGTGGGAGGACACCTCCGCGCAAAACATCGCCTTGCGTACGGTCGGCACCCTCTCGCTGCTCGCCGTGCCCTTTCTCCTCGTGCTCTTCCCGCTCTACGCCTCGCTGCGCGGCGTCAAAGTCTACGAGGAATTCGTCGCGGGCGCGAAGGAGGGCTTCCAGGTCGCCATCCGCATCATCCCCTTCCTCGTCGCGATTCTCGTCGCCATCGGTATGTTCCGCGGCGCCGGCGGCATCGAGGCCCTGAAGAGTGCCCTCGCCCCCTTGCTCACCCCGCTCGGCTTCCCGCCCGACCTGCTCCCGATGGTCCTCGTCCGCCCGCTCAGCGGCAGCGCGACCACCGCACTCTTCGCCGAACTCGTCCAACGCCTCGGCCCCGACGCCCTCACCACCCGCATGGCCGGCACGATCTTCGGCAGCACCGAAACGACCTTTTACGTCATCGCCGTCTACTTCGGCTCCGTCGCCGTCCGCCGGGCCCGCCACGCCGTCGCCGCCGGACTCGTCGCCGATTTCGTCGGCGTGGTCGCCTCCGTGATTATCTGCCAACTCATGTTCGGCTGACCGCCTTCATCCCGCCTCGGTGAAAACAACTTTTCCACCCCGCACCCCGCACTCCGCCACCCCGCACCCAGCCTTACTCCGTGCACTCTGTTTCGGAGCTCCGTGCCCTCCGTGACTCCTGCCTTGATGATTTTTGCCTGAACTCCCCCGGCCAACCCCCGCCGTCCCGCGCACCGCCACCTCCCGTGCACCCCTCACGCCACCTGTCCCTCGCGATTTTCTTCGTAGGCGTTCTCGCCCACTCACTCACCGCCCACGCCGCCGCCCCCGCGCCCCAACCCGACATCCTCCTGCTCCTGCCCGACCAGTGGCGCGGCGATTGCCTCGCCGCCGTCGGCCACCCCGTCGTCAAAACACCCACGCTCGACCGCCTCGCCCGCGACGGCGCACTCTTTCGCCGCGCCTATTCCACGTGTCCGTCGTGCATCCCCGCACGCCTCGCGCTCCTCACCGGTCTCCACCCGTCCACGAGTGGCCTCGTCGGCTACGCCCCGATCCTGATCAAGCACCCAACCTTCCCCGCGCTCCTCGCCGACGCCGGCTACGCGACCGTCCTCGTCGGTCGCAACATGCACCAAAATCCGCCCAACCCCTCCATCGGCTACCAACGCGAACTCCTCGGCTCCACCTATCTCTCCGACGACGACTATGACCGCGCCCTCCGCATCGCCGCCCCCGCGTCCGGCGGCATTCGCGCGGTCCTCGAAGGCCTCGGGCTCACCACCAATTTCTGGCAGGCCAAAGCGTGGTCGCTCCCCGACGAACTCCACCCCACCGCGTGGGTCTCCGCGCGTGCCCGTTCCGTGATCGCCGAGACCGCGCCCGCCCAACCGCTCTTCCTCACCGCATCCTTCTACGCCCCGCATCCCCCGCTCTTCCCGCCGAAAACCTACTTCGAAAAATACCTCGCCGCCCCCCTCCCCTCGCCCGCCCGCGGCGACTGGGTGAAATGGGACGCCCTCTCGCCCAACGGCGACCG
Source organism: Opitutia bacterium (assembly GCA_947461205.1). Classification (GTDB taxonomy): domain Bacteria; phylum Verrucomicrobiota; class Verrucomicrobiia; order Opitutales; family Opitutaceae; genus GAS368. Next base: position 23,222 of record CANHJG010000011.1, on the reverse strand, counting down.
CGCCGGCCACCGCATCCGCCTCGAAGGCGAAAAACTCCGCGCCGCCCAGGCCGGCTACTTCGGCCTCATCGAACACCTCGACGCCCAGCTGGCCCCGCTCATCGCCGCCTTCACCGCCCGCAGCCGCGCCGCCGGCCGCCCATGGATCATCGTCTTCACCACCGATCACGGCGAAATGCTCGGCGACCACGGCTACTTCCGCAAATGCGAACCCTACGAGGGCTCCGCCAACATCCCCTTCATCATCGCCGCCTCGCCCGACCTGAAATTCACCGCCGGCCTCCGCTCCCACCAACCCGTCTGCCTCGAGGACGTCATGCCCACGCTCCTCGAACTCGCCGGTCTCCCGTCTCCACAACCCATGGACGGCCTCAGCCTCGTCGCCACGCTGCGCGGTTCGCCGGCGCAACTCCGGCCCACGCTCCACTCCGAACACGCCAACACCTACGGCCCCGCCCAGGCCTTCCACGCCCTCACCGACGGCCGCTCCAAATACCTCTGGCGCCCCGCCGACGGCACCGAACAACTCTTCGACCTCACCCACGATCCCCGCGAAGAACATGACCTCGCCCCCGCTGCCGCCCACGCCGCCGCGCTCGCCGACTGGCGCTCCCGCCTGATCCGCGAACTCACCGGCCGCCCCGAGGGCTTCACCGACGCCACGCGCCTCATCGCCGGCCGCCCCTACCCCGCCGTCCAAAAACGCCCGGCCGTATCAGCTCCGCGGTAACCGCGCGCCCCCGTAACCGTGTCCCCTTCACGCCACCACCCGATCGTATTCGCGCTCCTCCTGGGCGCGCTTCCGCTCCCCGCCGCCGAGCCCCCGCGCGGCCCCACCCTCCCGCAGACCGCGCCGCTCAACTGGCCCGAGGCCGATCTGTCGACCCGCCTCATGGACGGCGCCCACGCCTTCGCCGAACGTCAGATCGCCGCCTCCGTCGCGCAACGCGCCGCGCGCTGGTCGCGCGATTTCTCCTCGTCCGCCGCCTACGCCCGCTCCGTCGAACCCAACCGCGCCCGCTTCCGTACCGTTCTCGGTCTGACCGACCCCCGCTTGCCCGCCGCGCTCGAACGCTACGGCGACGACACCCAGCCCGCCCTCGTCGCTGAGACCGCGCGCTACCGCGTTTGGCAGGTTCGTTGGCCCGTGTTCGACGGCGTGTGGGGCAGCGGTCTCCACGTCGAGCCGACCACCCCACCCGTCGCGCAAGTCGTCCTGATTCCCGACGCCGACCAAACCCCCGAGCAATACCTCGGCCTCGCGCCGGGCCTCCCCCCCGCCGCGCAACCCGCCCGCCGTCTCGCGGAAAACGGGTTCGAACTCCTGCTCCCGGTCACGATCAGCCGCGCGAAACTCACGACCGACGATGCCCCGCTCCGTAAATCCGACCAGACGCACCGCGAGTGGATCTACCGCCAGGCCTTCCACCTCGGCCGACACGTCATCGGCTATGAAATTCAGATCGCCCTCGCCGCCGCCGATTGGCTGCGCACCCGCCACGGCGGCGCACTGCCGCTCGGCATTGCCGGCTACGCCGAGGGCGGCCAGACCGCCTTCTACGCCGCCGCCGTCGACTCACGATTCTCCGCCGCCCTCGTCAGCGGCTACTTCGATTCGCGCCAACAGGTCTGGAGCGAACCCATCTATCGCAACGTCTGGGGCCTCCTCCGCGAATTCGGCGACGCCGAAATCGCCGGCCTCATTTTGCCCCGCACCCTCGTCGTCGAACACAGCATCGTCCCCACCGTCACCGGCCACAAAGGCGACTGGCACACACCCGAGTTCACGCGCGTTCAAGCCGAAATCGCCCGCCTCGCCACCAGCGGCCTCCTGCCCGCGCCCGCGCTCATCCGCAGCGACGCCGACGCGTTCACCGACGCCGCCCTCACCGCTTTTGCCCGCAGCCTCGGCGTCACGCAACTCACCGCGCTCGCCGCGGCTGCCCCCCGCGACCGCCGCGCCGCGTTCCCTCCCGGCACCCGGGAAGCCCGCCTCTTCCGCGAACTCGAAACCCACGTGCAGTCCCTCCTGCAGAAATCCGACCAGGTTCGCGACGCTGCGTTTCTCCACCGCATCATGCCCGCGCTCGCCGACACCCCGTGGTCAACCCAGCGCCGCCTGCCCACCCACTCCGCGGAAAAATTCATCGCCGGCGCCAAACCTTACCGCGAACGCTTTCACGCCGACGGCCTCGGCCGCTTCGACGAACCACTCCTCCCGTTCCACCCGCGTACCCGCCAAATCGCCGCGACCGCAAAATGGACCGCCTACGATGTCGTGCTCGATGTCTGGCCCGAAGTGTTCGCGTGGGGTGTGCTCGTCGTGCCCACCGACCTTCGTCCCGGCGAACGCCGTCCCGTCGTCGTCTGCCAGGGCGGACGCAACAGCCTCCCGCGCGATACCCTCGAGGGCGACAACCCCGCTTACAATAATTTCTCCGCCGCCCTCGCCGAGCGCGGTTTCATCACCTTTGCGCCCTTCAACCTCTACCGCGGCGAAGATCGCTACCGTTATCTTTCGCGCAAAGCCAACACCGTGGGCGCGTCGCTCTTCTCCTTCATTCTCGCCCAACACGATCAGATCCTCCGCTGGCTCGACACGCAGCCGTTCGTCGACGGGAAACGCATTGCCTTCTACGGCCTGAGCTACGGCGGCGAGACCGCCATGCGCGTGCCCACCCTCCTCGAAAATTACTGCCTCTCCATTTGCTCCGGCGATTTCAACTCCTGGACGCGCAAGGTCGCCGCCACCGACCAGCCCTTCAGTTTCATGCGCACGATCGAGTGGGAGATGCCGTATTGGAATCTCGGGCACACGTTCGACTACGCCGAAATGGCCTACCTCATGATCCCGCGCCCTTTCATGGTCGAGCGCGGCCACCTCGACCGCGTCGGGCGCGATCCCTGGGTCGCCCACGAATACGCCAAAGTCGCCTGGCTCTACGCCCAACTCGGCCTCGCCGACCGCACGCGCCTCGAATACTTCCAAGGCGGCCATAGCATCAACGGCGAGGGCACCTTCGATTTCCTCCACCACCATCTCGCCTGGCCGAAACCGCCCGCCTCCTCGCCATGATCTTCCGCTCCGCCTTCGCCTCCACGCTCCTTGCCGCCACCGTTTTCGCCGCCAACGCACCGCTCCCCGTTCCGCCTGCGCCCGCCATCCCCGACCCGCGCCATCTCGCCAACGGCCGCATCATTCCCAGCGAAGGCTATGCCGATCAGCCCTACATCGTGCAGACCGACGACGGCGCGTGGCTCTGCGTCATGACGACGGGCACCGGGGTCGAGGGCGCCAAGGGCCAACACGTCGTTTCGCTGCGCAGCCCGAATCAGGGCCGCACTTGGGAAAAACCCGTCGACCTCGAGCCTGCCGCCGGCCCCGAGGCCTCCTACGCCGTCCTCCTCAAAGTCCCCGGCGGCCGCATCTACGCCTTCTACAATCACAACACCGACCGCGTGCCCGAGGTGAAACGCGAGGATTCCGGCGTCTACAAACGCGTCGATTCCCTCGGCCACTACGTCTTCAAATTCTCCGACGATCACGGCCGTACCTGGTCCCCGCGCCGCTACGAGGTGCCCGTCCGCGAATTCGATCTCGACCGCGCCAACATTTACGGCGGCCAGCTCCGTTTCTTCTGGAACGTCGGCCGCCCGCTCCTCCTCCCCGACGCCGCCCTCCTCGTCTTGCACAAAGTCGGCGCGATGGGCGCCGGTTTCTTCGCGCAATCCGAGGGCGCGTTCCTGCGCAGCGAAAACATTCTCACCGAGCGTGACCCCGAAAAAATCACCTTCGCCACACTGCCCGACGGCACCGTCGGCCTCCGCACGCCCGGCGGTGGCGGCCGCGTCGCCGAGGAGCAAAGCGTCGTGCGCCTCAGCGACGGCTCGCTCTACTGCGTCTACCGCACCGTCGATGGCTGGCCGGCGAGCACCTACAGCCGCGACGGCGGTCACACCTGGGAACCCGCCGCCTACCAGGCCTTCACCCCCGGTGGACCCCGCCTGAAACACCCACGCGCCGCCAACTTCGTCTGGCGCTGCGCCAACGGCCAATACCTTTACTGGTTTCACCACCACGGTGGCCCGTTCATCGCCCAAAAAGCCGCGGACCTCTCCGGCAAATCCGGCAGTCCCTACGACGACCGCAACCCCGCGTGGCTCGTTGCCGGCGTCGAGCGCGACGGACCCACCGGCAAAGTCATCCACTGGTCCCAACCCGAGATCGCCCTCTACGACGACGATCCGTTTATCCGCATGAGCTACCCCGACCTCGTCGAGCAGGACGGGAAATTCTCCCTCACCGAAACGCAGAAAAACGTCGGTCGCGTTCATGATCTTCCCGCCGCCCTCGTCGACGGGCTTTTCAACCAGTTCGATGCCCGAAAGATCGCCACCGCCAACCTCGCGCTCAATCTCTCCGGCGCCGCCCTCAAAACCGAGGTCGCGATGCCGAAGCTGCCCGATTTCCAGGCGCGAGACAGCCGCCGCGCCGACCACGGGACCAAAGATCTCCGGAGCGGTTTCAGCGTCGACTTCTGGCTCGACCCCGACCCGCTCCCCGCGGGCACCGCCCTGCTCGACACCCGGACCGCCACCGGCCAAGGCCTCCTCGTCTCCACCGCCGCCGACGGCGCTCTCCGCATCACGCTCAACGACGGCCGCGAAGAATCCAGCTGGGCGAGCGATCCCCTCGTCCGCCCGTCGCCCGCCTCGCCCGCGCCGCGCCATATCGTGATCACCGTCGATGGCGGCCCGAAAATCATCACCTTTGTCGTCGACGGCGTGCTCCAAGACGGCGGCAATATGCGTCAATTCGGCTGGGGCCGCTTCAGCCCCACGCTGCGTTCCGCCCACGGCGCCCCGCAACTCCGGCTCGCCCCCGCCATCCGCCAGATCCGCCTCTACACCCGCGCCCTCCGCACGAGCGAAGCCGTCGGAAATTTCCGCGCCGGCCCCGGCCAACCGTAGCGGAGGGGCGATTTCCAACCGCCCGCCCCCGGCGGTGCATCCGTTCGGTCGCTACGAGCGTGAGCGAGTGGATTTCCGTGAACCCGCCCGCCTTCCCCGCTCAGAACGTGCCCTTCAACCCGATCTGCACCTGCGCGCCGTCATAACGCGCCGACGTCAGCCGGGCGTAACTCGGCGTGTCGTCCCCATACGTCTCGTTCACCACCGGCCGCCGCAGCAGATTGCTGATCGTGAAATACACCGACGTGTTGCGACGCACGAGATACTCGGCGCTCAGGTTCACGAGCTCGCGCGGCCGCGTGAACACAAACGCCCCCGGCGCGATCGTCGACGTCGCACCGCGGCGCACCCCCGTCCAGTTGTAATTCGCCGACATCGACAGCGCCTGGTAAGCGAACTGCACGCCGCCGTTGAACCGGCGCGTCTGCGCATTGCCGAAATCGCCCGCGCGCACGCCCGTCGTCCGGTTACGCGAGTAGTTCGCAAACACCGAGAGCCACGGCCGCAGGCGCTGCCGCCCGGACAGTTCAACCCCCGTCTGCCGCACCTGGCCGGTGGTGTTTTCCGGATGCTGCAGCAAATACCCTTCGTATTCGTCGGAGAGCCCCAACTCGTCGAGCAGTCCCCGCGTCGCGATCGTATTGACCGTCGAGATGAAATTTTTCACATCGCGGCGGTAGACACTCACGGAGAACAGACCGCCCGCACGGGTGTAATATTCGAGCGCGACGTCGTTGTTGCGCCCGGTCCACGGCTTCAGCGTCGGATTGCTCGTGCTGATCGTGCCAAGACCGGACCCCGTCGCGTTTTCCAAGGGCGACAACACCTCCGTCACGCTCGTCGTCGGGATGAGCTGCGCGAGCGTGGGCCGGCCGATCGTGTGGGCGTAGCCGAGACGCAGCAGCAGATTCTCCCGCAACGAAACCGTCGCATTCACGCTCGGGTAGAGGTCCCCGTAACTCGTATCGACGAGATTCGCCAACGGCAGGCGCGTGAGCTTCGCCACTTCGAGTGGGTCGGTCGTGATCGGCACCGTCTGCACGCCCGCGAGCGCCGGATTGCCGTCGATGAAATTGCCCGCCGCGTCGCGGCGAAACTGCAGCTGGAGATTTGTCAGCGTACCGCGCGCGATCACCTTCGTCTGCTCGTAGCGCGCGCCGCCCGAGAGCCGCAGCCGGTTCTGCCAGAACGAGGCGTCGGCCATCAAGTAGCCGGCGTAGATCGCCTCCGAGGATTCCTCGAGGCTCGCGGCCCAGGCAATGTAGTCGTTGGCCGGCGACGTCGTGGCGTAGCCGGGGTTCGCCTGGTAGAGATCGTAGCCGCGCTTCATGCTCAGCCACTGCTGTGTCTTGAACATCCCCTGCGGCCCTTGGAGGTTGAAATCCGGATCGGTCAACGTGCCCGCGGGCAGCGCAGTGAACGCCGGCCCCGCGTACGTACGTAGGTTCTGCGGTTGCGCGCGATCCTTCGACGCCTGTTTGAAGAGCCCGCCTGTCTTCACCAACCACGAAAACGTCTCCGGACGAAACTTCCGCGTCGCGTCGAACTTCGCGTTGCTGAAATTGTTTTTGATGTCGCGCGTCGCCACCACCGGCGTCGTGTAGGCCCCGAGATTCGCGAGCTGCGTCGGGTCGACCGGCGCGCCAGTCGCGTTCGTCACCGTGATGCGCCCCGCCGTGCCGTCCTCGGGAATGTCATCGAACCGCACCGTGACACCCGTGAGTCCGAGCCGGCCCTGGCCGATCTGCCCGTAAGAATCGAGCCGGTAGGTTAGCACCGTCTTGCTCTTCGCCACCGTTGACTCGAGGTCCCACAACGGTCCGCGATGCCGATACGTCATCTGACCCTGCCAGGTCTGCGTGGTCTGGTAGGCGTTCTGCGTCACGAGCTGCGTCACCGAGCCCTGCCCCGGCCGTCCCTGCGTAAATGCCAGCCCAAAATCACCGGTCGTCGCGTTACGTCCCGTCGCCGTCGGCGCGAGCAGCGTGCCCGTGCCGTAGGTCATCTGGTTGTTGCCGAAATCGACCCAGTAGCGGTTAAAATTCACGGCCAATGAGAGCGTGTCGTTCGCCGCGATGCGGAAATCGAATTTCGCGCCGAGCGCGCTGCGCCGCGAAAACGAGTGGCCCGCCTGCGCATTGATCGACGTTAGGTAGGGCGCCGTGGCCGACGTGTTGGTCGTGCTGAAGGTGCGCTGGAGCAGGCGCGCCGAGCTGAAGAAATCGTTGCGCGAGGCGTTGATCGAATAGCCGAACCGCTTGTTCACCGGATTCACCGAGCTGACCTCGAAATCGGGAAACCACTTGTAGGATTTGCCGTCGCCGCCTTCCTTGCCACCGGGCGTTTTCTGCAACGTGAGAAAATCCGAGTTCATCAGCACAAACGTGCGGTAGCGAAACTCCGGTTTGCTCCGCTCAAACGCCGAGCGTGGGATCATATTGATGCGTCCGCCGATGCTGTCCGCCCCGGTATCCGGCGTCGGCCCTTTCGTCACTTCGATGCGGTCGACGTTCGACATCGTCACGCCGCGCAGCGCCGTAACGCGCGTCGAGCCGCCCGTCTGCGGCACACTCAGCCCCGCGCCGTCCATCTCAATATTCGTGTATTCCGCCGGCATGCCGCGCAGTCCCACGGTGAGCGGCGCCGTGCCGTCGCCCTCAACTTCGACGCCGGGGAGATACTGCAGAAAATCGCCGAGGTTGTCCTGCGCGAGCGTGCCAAACGCATCGGTCGCGATCACGTCTTTGATGTTTCGCGCGATGCGCTTTTCGTTGATCGCCATCTCCGCCGCACTCAGCTCGCGGGCCGTGCTGACCCGAAACGCATCGAGCTTCACGGGTTCCCCTTCCGTCCGCGCCTTTTGCCCATAACTTTGGAGCGCGACCTCGATCGGGCCGCCGCCGGCCATACTCACGGACGCCGGTGTCATGCCCGTGTAGCTCACGCGCAGGCGGCGGCTCCCGGCCGGCAAACCCGCCAAAAGAAATTCTCCCGTCTCGTTCGTCAGCGTCTCGATCGTCGTTCCCTCGACCGCCACGCGGGCGTTGCGCAGATAGGAACCGCTCTCCGCACTCTTCACGCGCCCCGTAACCGCGGTGGCCACGCTCATTGTCACCTCCGCCGCGAAGTTCGGCGGAGCCACCAGCACCGCCGCACAGCAGCCGAAAAATGCGGTCCGCGCGGCGCGACCAACCCTTGATTTTAAAATTAAACAGGAGGGGTTCATCTCGCCCAGTTCAACGCTTCCGCCCCCGGGCGCCACCCCTAATCCAACGGATGACACCGGTTGGTTACCTGGCCGCATTTGCGCGGACGACGGACCGCGTTCGCACGATTGACGCTGCGCGATGATCGTCCACCGTGACCCAGTCCCCTCTCGGAGCAAATCCCTCCGTGCCCCACTCCACCCCGCGACGTATGCCCGCAAAATTCCACTCTGCCTTCGTGGCCGCCTTCCTGTTGCCCTCCTCGCTCTTGGCCCAATCGGTCGCACCCGCGGCCCCATCAAAACCTGAGGCCGCCTCCGATGTGGTCGAGCTCAGCCCGTTCACCGTCAATACCCACAACGACCTCGGCTACGCCGCCGAAAACACCCTCGCCGGCAGCCGCCTCAACACCAAGCTGCGCGACACCGCCAGCTCGGTCTCGGTGTTCACGAAGGAATTTCTCGACGACCTCGCAATCACGGACATCGCCCACCTCCTCGAGTTTTCCGTGAACTCCGAGATGGACACCAATTCGCAGGGCGCGTCCTCCGAGCAGAACCGCATCATCGGCGGGCACGCCCTCTTCGCCGGCATCCAGATTCGCGGCCTCCTCGCCAGCATCGGCATGGACTACTTCACGAGTATCACACCCATGGATCCCTATCGCGTGGGTCGCTTCGAGGACGCCCGCGGCCCCAACAGCATTCTCTTCGGCATTGGGGCGCCCGGCGGTCTGCTGAACCAATCCTCCAAGATCGCCGAGACCCACCGCCACACCGCCGCCATCCGTTACGGCCTCGGCTCTTGGTCCCGCCAACGGCTCGAAGTCGACGCCAACCGCGTGCTCGTGAAAAACCGACTCGCGGTCTCCGTCGCCGCCCTCCATCAAGAAAACGGCGGCTGGCGCGCCTTTGATTTTCAGGACAAGCGCCGCGTTTTCGGCTCGGTCACGTGGCGCCCGCTCCGCTCCGTCACGCTCACCGCGATGGGCGAGGTCGGCCGCGACATCAACGCCATCGTCCGCTCCTTCAGCGACGCCGAGCAAGTCCTCGCGTGGTATGACAACCGCGAGGCATTCGGCGTGAGCGCCGTCTCCTTCGTACCCAACAACACCGTGCCCACCGCCGCGCAACAAGCGGTCGGCGTGGTCGGTCGCGATGGCGCCGTCGGCGGCACGACTCACCGCTACGTCTTCATTGAAAACGATCACACGCTCTTCGACGCCATCGGCACTTTCTTGACCGGCAGCTACAACACCGCCGCCGTCCGCGCCCCCGACGGCACGCGCGGCATCACCGCGCCCGTACTCCGCATCCACGACCCGAAATTCTATCCGCTCAACGGCAATGCCGTCGGCCCCGGCATGTTTCGCGACCAAAATCTCCACAACTACACGTTCACCGCGGACTGGCAGCCGACGCGCAACGTGATCTTTAATCTCGCGCACAACTACCAGGAAACGCGTGCCGTCGTGAACGTGATGAATGGCAACACGCCCACGTTGCGCGGCGAGGCCAACCGCACGCTCGGCGTCGGCGGCCCGGCCAACCCCTACGTCGGCCGCATGTATTTCGACGGCACGTGGACGCGCGACATCCACTACGGCGACAGCCGCGAGTCGCGCCTCTCCGCGTCCTACGCGCTGGAGCCAAAATGGAAATGGTTCGGCCGCCATCGCCTCGCCGCCTCCGTCGCCCGCACCGACCTCAACGACCGCCGCGCCAACTCGTGGCTCGTGCTCGCCGGCCGCCCGTTCAGCACCGATCCGTCCAACGCGAACAATCGCATCAACGTGCGAAATTATCTCACCGAGGGCAGCACCGGAACCTATCGCGCGGGCGACTGGCGCTCCCTGCCATCGACGATCAACATCGGCGGGCGCGCCTTCACGACCGCCTACGCCAACGTCGCCGCCGGCGGAGCCGACAACGGTGGCATGGTGCAAAAAATGGATTCCAAGATGATCGCGTCGCAGAGCTTTTTCTTCGACGGCAAACTCGTCACGACCTTCGGCTATCGCGACGACCGCGTCAAAAACACCCAGCTCGGCTACCTCAACGATCCCATCATGGGCGACGTCGTCGATCTCGATGTCTCGAAGGGAAAAGTGAACAACATGGTCGGCCAAACGCGCACCGCCGGTGTCGTTTATCACCCGTTTGAGTGGCTCTCCGTGATCGGCAATAAATCCTCCAACGTCGGCATTCCGCCGCTCGCGCGCACCGTGTTCCCCGACGGCAATCTCGCGCCTCTTTCAAAAGGTCGCGGCCAGGATTTTGGCCTCGGCTTCGATCTGCTCCAGAGCCGGCTGAACGCGCGCGTGGTCTATTTCACCGGCAGCGAAATCGGCCGCGTGACGGCGCCGTTTACGCCGACCCTCACGGGGGCGAACACCCGCGTGATGGACGCCTTTGGCACCGTGCTCGTGGGCGCGGGCCGCCCGTTCAGCACCACCGAGTGGGCGCCCGTTCGCTCCAAATACACCCCGCCCGCGTCGTCCGTCGCCTCGGACTTCGACACCAAGGGCTACGAGGCGCGGATCACAGCTAACCTGACACGCCACTGGCGCCTCGTCGCCAACTACTCCTACACCACGTCCGGCCGCACTGAAATGGCCCCGGAAGCGGTCCTCTTCTACGGCCTCAAGCGCGCGGATCCCGTGCTGCTCAAACAAGGCGTTTCGCAGGACGCCACCGGCCGCTACGTAATCGATCCGGCCGCCTATGAAACGGGCGGAGCGGTCGCGAAGTGGCTCGAACTCGGCCGCGCGGCCACCGCGGCGAATCCCTCGACGTTGACCACGTCCACGGGTGCCACCGTGGCGCAGGAAATTTACGATCTCACCGCTGCGTTCAACGACGAGCGCGAGTCGCAATTGAAAAGCTGGGGCGTGCGCCCGCACAAGATCAGCCTCTTCACCGCCTACGATATCCGCGGCGGGCGCTTCGCGGGCTTCACCATCGGCGGCGGCTGGCGCTGGCGCAGCGCGAACGTTATCGGCGAGAATTCCAAGGGTGAGGAAATCACCGGCCGGGTCATCACCGCCGCCGATCTGATGCTGGGCTATACCCGAACATTTCGCGGCCTCGCCGGGCGCGTCCGCTTCCAAGTCAACGTCAACAATCTCCTCGACCGCACGGCTATCATCCCCTCGCGCCTCGCCTTCTCCGCCACCTCCCCCGACGGCTTCAATTTACCCGGTGGCCGCGGCCCGGCCTACACGCGCTACGACCTCGTGCAGCCGCGGGACATCCGGTTGACGACGACATATTCGTACTGAGCGGCGAGCGCATTTTCCTCGCCCCCGTTGCCACCCACAGCCACCCCGCCTTCCGGCCAACCGCCCGCTCTTTCCCGCCGACGCCTGCGCCTGAGCGCCCGTCCGTTCGCCGATCACGCGGCCGTGAGGGACCCGCCGCGCCACCGCCCGTCCACCGCGGGCTTCGTCAGCGGCCGAGCCGGCCCCACCGCGCCCGTATCCGGCCGCGGCCCGCGGGCGGCCAGCCGGCGGAGGGATTCGCGTTGATTCGACCGCGCGCGCCGCGACACTCCCCGCCTCCTCCCATGCGCCGGCTGCTTCTTGTCTTCGTCCTTTTCGCGGCGCGATTGCCCGCCGCCGCCCCGAACGTCCTCGTGGTGCTCTGGGACGATATCGGCTTCGCCCAGTTCGGCTGCTACGGCGGGCCGCTCGCCACGCCCACGGTCGACCGCCTCGCCGCAGAGGGCCTCCGCTACTCGAGTTTCCACGTCGCGCCCGTCTGCTCGCCCACGCGCGCCGCGCTGCTCACCGGCCGCAATCCCCACGCCGTCGGCATGGCGACCATCACCGAGTTTGCCAACGGCGAGCGCAACAGCCGCGGCGGCATCGACCCGGCCGTGCCCACGCTCGCCGACCAGCTCCGCGCCGCCGGCTACGGCACCTACGCCGTCGGCAAGTGGCACCTCACGCCCATGACCGAGCTGAACACCGGGGCCTCCTCCCGCCACTGGCCCACCGGCCGCGGCTTCGACCATTTTTTCGGCTTCATGTCGGGCGAGACCAACCCGTGGGCGCCCGAGCTGTTCGCCGACCGCACCCGCCTCGCGCTGCCGCCCACCCAGCACGGCGAGGCCGCGCTCGCGGACCGCGCGATCCAGTTCCTCGCCGAACACCGCACCACCGCGCCGACGAAACCGTTCTTCCTCTACCTCGCCCCGATGGCCGGCCACGCCCCGCACCACGTCGCCGCCGATCGCCTCGCGCGTTGGCGCGGAAAATTCGACGCCGGCTGGGATGCCGCCCGCGACGAAACACTCGCCCGCCAAAAACGTCTCGGCCTCATCCCGCCGCCGGTCGCGCTCCCCCTGCGCAACCCCGGCGTGACGGCCTGGGCCGATCTCCCGGCCGACGAGCGCCGGCTCTTTGCGCGCTACTACGAGACGTTCGCCGCCTTCGTCGAATACGCGGACGAGCAACTGGGCCGCGTGATCGCTTTCCTCGAACGCACCGGCCAGCTCGACCACACGCTCGTGATCGTCGCCTCCGACAACGGCGCAAGCCCCGAGGGCGGGCCCGCCGGCATGTGGAACGAAGTGCGGCTTTTCACCACCGGCACCTTTGACCGCGCCGCCGACGGCCTCACGCGGCTCGACTCGCTCGCCAGCCCGCTCAGCTATCCGACCTACCCCACCGGCTGGACCATGGCGGGCAACACCCCCTTCCGGCTCACCAAGGGCACCGCCCACGAGGGCGGCACGCGCGTCCCCCTCATCGTCCGCTGGCCGGCGCGCATCCGCGACGCCGGCGCCATCCGCCATCAGTTCCATCACGTCGTCGACCTCATGCCCACCGTGCTCGAGGCCGCGGGCGCACCCTTGCCCGCCGGGCTCGCCGGCACGAGTCTCGCCTACTCGTGGTCCGACGCCGCCGCGCCCTCGCGCCGCGAAACGCAATACACCGAAATCTACGGCCATCGCTCCCTCTACCACCACGGCTGGAAAGCCGTCGCGTTTCACCCGCCGGGCCAACCCTTCGCGCAAGACCGCTGGGAACTCCACGATCTCGCCAACGATCCGAACGAGACGCGCGACCTCGCGGCGCGCGAGCCGGCTAAACTCGCCGAGCTGCTCGCCCTCTGGGACCGCGAAGCCGCCGCCCACCACGTGCTCCCGCTCGACGACCGCCGCGCCGCCCGCGAAATGCTGCTGCCTCCCGACGCACCCGGCCGCGCCGCCCACCTCGTTTACGAGCCACCCCTGAGCGGCCTACACAAAGGCGTCGCACCCGACCTGCGCGGCCGCGCGTGGACACTCACCGCGGACCTCACGGTCGCGGCCCCGGGTGCGCAGGGCGCGATCGCGGCGTTCGGCGGGCGCTTCGCCGGCTGGTCGCTCTACCTGCGCGAGGGCACACTCTGTTTCGCCTACAACTACGCCGGCCTCGAGCGCACCGCGCTGACGGCCCCCGCCCCCCTCGCGGCCGGGGCCCACGCGGCGCGCGTCTCATTTTCACCCGAGCCCGACGGCGGCGCGACGATCGTGCTCGCACTCGACGACCGCGAGGTGGCCCGCGCCCGCGCGCCCCGCACGCTCCTGCTCGTCACCCATGAGACCTTCGACCTCACCTGCGATCTCTACACGCCCGTGACCGAGGACTACGCCTCGCCGGCGCGCCTCACGGGCGCCGCGCTCGGCCGTGTCGTCGTCGAGGTCGCGCCGCCCCCGCCCTGACATCAACGGCCGCGTAGTCCGATTGACCGCCCCCTTCCGCCCCCACCAGCCATAACCCCCTCCCTCCATGCCAGCCCTCCTCCGTTGTCTCCTCCTCGCCAGCGCCACCGCTTCCGCCACGCTCTTCGCTCAGGACCGCGCGCTCGCCCTCGCCACGCCCGCCGGCCTCACCCTTCACCAAGTCGAGGCCGCATCCGTCACTTTCAAGGGACGCGCCGCACTCAAACTCACCGCTTCGCCCGCGGCTACTTCGACCCAGCCCGCTCCGGCCAAACAGGAGTCCGGCAAGAAAAAATCCGGCGCCGGCGCCGGTGAAGCCGGCCGCCGCGACCATCTCGCGCTCCTCGACGGCGTCGAATTCACCGACGGCACCATCGAGGTCGATCTCGCCGGCGAACCCGCCGCCGGGGCCGCGGGTGGTGCACGCGGTTTCGTCGGCGTGGCGTTCCGCGTGCAGCCAGACCGCAAGACCTACGACTGCTTCTACCTGCGCCCCACCAACGGTCGCTCCGACGATCAGGAGCGCCGCAACCACACCGCCCAGTATATCTCGCATCCCGAGCACCCGTGGTCGGCCCTGCGCGAGAAGACCCCGTCGCGCTACGAGTCCTACGTCGACATCCAACCCGCCACGTGGATTCACGTGAAGATCGTCGTCGCCGGCGATAAGGCCCGGCTCTTCGTTAACGACCAAGAGCAGCCCACGCTCATCATCAACGACGTGAAAACCGGTGCCGGCACCAAAGGCGGCGTCGCCCTCTGGTTCGAGGGCACCACGATCGCGCACTACGCCAATCTGAAGATTCAGCCCGCGCGCTGATTTCCGCCCACTCTCCCCGCCCAGGCTCGCCTCACCGCGCCACCGCTCCCGCGCTCGACGCCCACACGGCCGGCGGCAAATCCCCCGGCGCCTTCGTCGGCGGCGACTCTGCCTGCATCGTCGACGTCAGCTCTGTGTCGCGCCGCGTGTCACCGCCTGTCGCGAGAAAAAAACCGGCGCCCGTCGGCCCTGCGTTGATCGTATCGCGCGCCTCCCAGTCCGCCCGCGACGCCGTGAACTTCGCCTGCGTCACCGCCGCCCACTCGCCCGCGCGCGGCTTCATCCACGCATTCCCCAACTGCGCGCGCCGCACGTCGTCCGCACTTTTGGTGTCGCGCCGGAAATCTTCCACAAACGAGTAGAGCCCGCGCAGCCCCTTGCCCGCGTTGCGCGTGCGAAACGTCACGAGGTGCCGCCACGCCTGCTGCGACGGATCGAAAATCCAGCCCGCATACGCCGTCTTCCCGCCCACGATCCCCGGCGCGTCATGCACTTCCGCGCGCACGAAAAACCGCACCGGCTCGCCCACCGCCCACGGAAAATCCACCAGGCACTGCCCGCCCGTTCCCTCGCCGCCGAAGCGTTTGATCCGCACCCCGGCGCCTTCGTGCAACAGCTCCACGCGTTCCTCCGGTCTCACCGCTTTCGGGTCATCGCCCTTCGTCGGATCCCACACCGAAAAAATCGCGACCTTCTTCCCGTCGCGCAGTTCCTGAACGCCAAAGTAGCCGCCGCTCCAGCCAATCGCCGAAACATAGGTCCCCGGCGTCGACTGCACGACCATCGCTTCCACATAAAACGCCTCGCTCTCCGCCGCGCTCCATTGGAGGTGCACGGACCGGGCCGCCCGCGCCGGTTCCTTGCCCCCGATGCTCTCGGCCGCCCGAGCATGAATCCCCAGCACGCCGCACGCGACCAATCGCCAGAGCCATTCATTCATTCGGGAAAGCAGGGTTCTCATCGCGACCAGACCGTGCCCCCTTTCGCCCCCACCGCCAATCCCGATCGACGCACTCATGCCGGCTCCTCGGACGCGCCGGCGACGATTACGAAAAACGTCTTTGCATCCGCCTCATAATCCCCCTGCATTCCGCGATGACCTGCCACCTCACCCGTCGCCTCGGCACCGCTTTGCTTCTCGCGCTGGCCGTTCCGCTTCTGGCCCAGCCCACGCGTCAGCCCTCCCCCGCGCCGTCGGCCCCCGCCACCGAGGAAGCCGTGAAACTCAATCCCTTCGTCGTCAGCGAAGACGACAACGTCGGCTACGCGGCCACGAGTACGCTCGCCGGCACCCGCATCAACACCGCCCTCCGCGATGTCGGCGCCGCCATCAGCATCGTCACACCCGAGTTCCTCCGGGACACCGCTGCGACCAATCTCGGCGAACTCCTCTCGCTCACCACCGCGACCGAAATCGGCGGCGTGTCCGGCAACTTCGCGGGCGGCGCGACCGCGTCGGGCCGGCCCGACCAATCCGACAGCCGCGAAAATCCCCAAGGCAACAACCGCGTGCGTGGCATCGGCGCCGCGACCACCACCCGCGACTACTTTATCACCGATATTCCGTTCGACGCCTACAATTCCTCCGGTGTCACCATCAGCCGTGGTCCGAACTCGCTGCTCTTCGGCATTGGTAATCCCGCCGGCGTGATCGAGGGCTCGGTCATCCAGCCGCAGCTCCAGCGCAATCGCACCGAGATCGGCGCGCGCTACGGCTCGATGCAGTCCTACCGGGGCACCGTCGATCTCAACCGCGTCCTCGAAAAAGGCCGCGTCGCCTTCCGCATCGCCACCGTCAACGAGCAAAACAACTACCAGCAGGAGCCCGCCTTCGACCGCAAACGCCGCGCTTACGGCGCCCTCGCCGTCGTGTTGCGGGACGGCAAACAGCCCTCGTGGTTCGGCAAGTCCACCGTGCGCGCTTCCGGCGAGTTGGGCGACAGCCAGTCCAACCCCGTCAACGTCATTCCACCGGTGAACTCGATGGTGAACTTCTTCTCGGCGCCCAATCCCGCCCTCGCGGCCATCCCCGGCACGAACATCGACCCACGCCTCATCGCCGGCTCCCCGAGCTTCTCCTACCGTCCGAAGGTCACGGTCGACAATCGCCTCAGCTCCGCCGCCATCGTCGCCGCCACGCCCGGCATCGGCGTGCCCTACTTCATCCAGATCCCCGTCGTATTCGACACACCCGGACAGCAGCGCCCCGGCTATGCCAGCTCGACCAACCCCGCGCTCGCGAACATCGCTGGCATCATGGGCCGCATCCGCTACGCACAGAACCCGAACGGCCGCGACGCCATCGACACGTTTTACAGCGGCAGCCTCGTCCCCGTTGGCTTCGTCGGGCAGACGCTCCAAAACCCCGCCATTTTCGACTACCGCAACAAACTCCTGAGCGGCGGGCAGAACCACGTCGATCAGGTCTTTCAGGTCGGCAACCTCGCCTTCACCCAGGAACTCTTCGGCGGCAAAGGCGGTATCGAGCTCGCCTATGACCAGCAGCGCACGCGCTCCACGCGCCTCCTGCCCTTCTCTTTTGGCGACAACGGCGGCGGTGCCCCCGGCGGCGGCATCGCCATCGACGTCGCCCAGTATCTTTCCAACGACCAGCCCAACCCGAACGTCGGCCGCCCGTTCGTCGACCAGCAGGGCATCACCGACCGCACGCAGACCGGCCTGCGCGAGGCGTTTCGCGCCACCGCCTTCTACCGGCTCGATTTCGAAGACCGCGGTAAAAAGCTCTTCGGCCTCCCGCTCGGCAACCACATCTTCACCGGCCTCCACACTCGCCAGCGCAACGACGCCGCCACCTTCAACTACGCCACCGGCTGGACCAGCCCGACGCGCAACCTCAACACCGACGTCTTCCAGTCCACCAACAGCGGCAATTTTCGCACCACCCCCATCGTCGTCCAATACCTCGGGCCCTCCGTCCTGAGTGCGAATTCCCTTAACGATGTCCGCATCACCAACGTCGTCGATGCCCGCGTCCCGCAGACCGGCGACACCTACAACGTCAGTTTCTTCGACTTCACCGGCAAGAAGATGGTCACCGAGCCGCTCTCCGTCTCGCGCTTCCTCAACGGCAATTCCAAGAGCCGCCAGCTGATCGAATCGCAGTCCTTCAGCCTCAAGAGCGACTTCTTCAAAAACAACATCGTCAGCGTCGTCGGCTGGCGCTGGGACCACTTGAAAACCTATTCCAGCCTCGGCAACACCCGCAACCCCGACGACTCCCTCAATACCTCGGCGCTGCGTCTCGACTCACGGCCCAACCTCGACGAACGCGGCCGCAATTTCACTTGGAGCACCGTCGGCCGCGTGCCGCGCCTCCTCACCAAGCGCCTCCCGCTCGGCATCGAACTCGGCGGCTTCTTCAACTCCTCCGGCAACTTCAATCCCGTCAATATCCGCTCCAATCTCAACGGCGCCATCATCGCCGCCCCCGCCGGCACCACCCGCGAATACGGCGTGCTCGTCGAATTCCTCGACCGCCGCGTGTCGCTCCGCGTCAACGAATTTCACACGGTCCAGACCAACAGCAGCAACGGCGCCCAGGGTGCGACCGCCGGCATCTTCAACTACCCGAGCTTCATGGCCGACCGCTACGTGACCGCGCAGGCACAGGGCATCGCGTTCAACACGATCCCGGGCGTCACCGCCGCCGGCTACAGCTCCTACCAACAGCTCTACGCCGCGCTCTTCCAGCTCCACCCCGAGCCCACGCGCACCTTGAAAAACATGCGCCTCAACGCCGCCGGCACCGCCGTGCTCTCCGACGGCATCGCCGGCCTCACCGACACGAGCGACCTCGACGCCCGCGGGCTCGAGGCCGAGCTCGTCGGCAACGTCACCAACCGCTGGCGCGTGTCCTTCAACGTCGCGAAACAGGAGACCGTCGTCAGCGGTTCCGCCCAGCTCACCAAACAGGTCGCCGACGCCGTCTATGCCAATCTCGTGAAGTTCAACCTCCTCGGCATCGACCAGGGCCCCGCGCTCCCCGAACGCCAGACCGCCGCCACGCGTTTCGCCAGCAACGTCGGCAACGCCCTCGCCGCGACCCTCGCCCGCGACGGCGCCGTCTCGCCCGAGCAGCGGAAATGGCGCGCCAACTTCACGACCACCTACGACCTCCGCGACTTCCAGAATCCGATCCTGAAAGCCATGAGCGTCGGCACGTCCGTGCGCTGGCAGGACAAGATCGCCATCGGCGCCCCCTTTCTGACCGGTCAGGCGCTGAAGGAAAAAATCGTCGCGACCAACAAGCTCTACACGAACACGAGCCAGATCGCGAACACCGATCCCGTGATGCAAACCCAGTTCCCCGACCTCGCCCATCCGTTCTACGGACCAGAGGAACTCGCCGGCGATTTCTGGGTGGGCTACCGCCGCAAGATTTTTAAGAACATCGACTGGCGCCTCCAACTCAACGTCCGCAACGCCTGGGGCAACGGCGAAGACATCCCCGTGACCGCGAATCCCGACGGCACTCTTGCCGTCATCCGCATCCCCAACGAAACCCGCTGGACCCTCTCCAGCACGTTCGCGTTCTGACGCCCCCCCGCCGACGGATAAATCCACGGTTCGCGCTTCGGCCCGCGCCCCCGCCGGTTTGGCTCAAGCCCGCCGGCGCTTTGCCGCCGGGGCCGACGCGCGCAGAGGGAGCGGCGGCGCCTTTCACGACGCCACGTGCGGTCTATTTCTTTCGCACGTCAACGACGACGATGTCGCCCCGCGTGTTGCGGCAATAGATGAGGCCATGGGCCAACACCGGCGCGGCCCAGCACTTGCCGTCGAGAATCTTGGCCGAGGCCGTGGGCGCAAAGCCCGCCGGCGAGGCGGGCGCAATCATCAGCGTGCCCGTGCCACTGAGTCCGATGAGCCGGCCGTCGGCCATGCTCAGGGCACCGGTGCGAAAATCCTTGTGGGCCCACTTCTCCGTGCCGGTCGCGAATTCCAGGCACTTGAGAGAGGCGATCGAGGTCGTGTCGCCGTCGACGCCGTAGAGGTGTCCTTCGTGGAGCACGGCCGCGTTAAGTTGCGTGCGAAACGCCCGCGCGCGCCACACTTCCTCCGGTGCACCGGTGCCCAGCGCAAACAGGGCCGCGCCTTTGCCGTAGCCCGTCGAGACAAACATCCGGCCACCGCTCACGATCGGGTCGGCGGCGTTGACGCCGTATTCGGTCACCCAGGGCGCGCGCCATGCCTCCTTGCCGTCGACGGGGCTGACCGCGAGATACGATTTCGCGGAGCCCAGCAACACCAGCCAACGACCGTCGAGCTCGACCGGGAGCGGCGTGGAATAGCCGGCGTTCTCAGCCGCCGATTTCCACAAAACTTTCCCGGTGGCCTTGTCGAGCGCGAGCCCGGCTTCGCCGACATTCAGGATCAATCGTCCGTCGAGCACCAGCGGAGCACCGGTGAATCCCCAGTCGGGGACCGGGCAACCGCTTTCCTTTTGCACATTCACCGACCAGACAATCTTTCCGGTGGCGGCCTCGAAGCAAAACGCCTCGCCCCAGCGGCTCAGCGCGTAGAGCCGGTCTCCGTCGAGCGTGGGCGTGCCGGTGGTGCCGCCCTCGAAAAATTTATCGCCCAGCTCGGCGGGGTAGCTGTGTTTCCAGACCGGTTTTCCGGTGGTCGCTTCGAGACAAAACACCGTGTCCTTCCCATCGGCGTGGCCCATCGTGTAGACGCGCCCGTCACCGACCACGAAAGATGAGGCACCGAGGCCGACTTGGGCCCGCCAGGCGATTGTCGGGCCCGCGGCCGGCCATTGGTCGAGCCAGCCTTTTTCGACGGAAATTCCGTTGCGGTCAGGCCCGCGCCACTGGGGCCAGTCGGCCGCTTGGGCAGCCGCACAGAAAACCGCGAACATGACAACGGCAGGACGGAGGCCCACCTGGGGGACAGAGCTCTTGAAACGCATCGTGAAAGGGGAGCCCGATCCTCCAACGGGTCCAGCTCCGTGACACGAAAATTCCGCGCGCGGCCGGATGCCGTTACCCCAACTCGCGTTCAAGCTTAGCCGAAGAGCGGTCCGTGGTAGGAGCCCGCTTGCGGGCGATTCACGACGTAATCATCGCCCGCAAGCGGGCTCCTACCACCGCGAGCGTTAATCTTAATTTGAGAGAAAATTGAAAGCCGGCCAAGGTCACCCTCCGCCCACGCTTCCGTGGTGATCAACCGGAGCGCTCCGGCGTTTCAGCCGAAGTGCCACGACCCACCGCGTCGCCTTAACCGGCGCCGCCAGCTGCGCTCACGCCTTCCACAAATCGTCGCCGTATTCCCAACCGCGCCGCACCGGCTCTTTGAGGTAGGCGTTCAGTTCCGGCCGATTCGTGACCTTCATCTTGGCGGCATCCCACTCGATGCGTCCGCCGAACCGCTGCGCCAACACGCCGAGTAAATCGATTTCGGTCAACCGCGCGGCATACTCGAAATTCGCCCCCGTGTCGGGGATCAGTCCCTTGATCGCATCAATCCACTCCTGGTGCGGCCCCCCTTTCACCCGGCGATACTTGGCCTCCGGCAGCGCACCGCTTTCGCGCAGCGCGTTGTTCTTTTCCATATTCGTCAGGCGCGGATTATTGGAGCGGTTGTCCAGAAACGCGTTGGCTTTGGTACCCGTCCAATAAGAGCCCGCTTTCGGGGGCGCGGACGCCGTGACTTTACCCGTCTCCGAATGTTGGGTGGACCAGTTCCAATCGGCGGAGGTCTTGACCGGACGGCCGCCGTTGGCCTGACCGTCACTCCAGTAGAGCGAGCACGGCGCCAGTTTACCGCGCGCCGGAAAATCCCAGCGTACGACGGCGCTGTTCGGGCACATGGTGTCAGTCACCTCGTTGGCGCTGCGCTCGACACATTCGATCACGGTCGGCTCGTAGAGATCGAGCACCCAGACCGGGCCGTCGCCAATGTGACAGAACCAATCGCCCAACGTGCCGCCGCCGTAGTTCCAAAACCCGCGCCAGAATCTCGGATGATAAAGCGAGTTATAGCCGGTCTCCGCCACGGGGCCCTGCCACAAATCCCAGTTCATTCCCGCCGGCACGGGTTCGGCAGCCAGCGGAAACTTGGCGGGCTTCCGGAAATAGCCGCCCTTCCACTCCGGGCCACCGATCCCCGAGTGGATTTCGGTCACTTGACCGAGAATGCCCGCCTCGACCCATTCCTTCATCTTCCGAATGCCGTCATACGTGTGCCCCTGGTTGCCCATGTTCGTCACGACCTTGTATTTCTTGGCCGCAAGCCGGAGGGTGCGCGCCTGCCAGATGTCATGCGTGAGCGGCTTTTGCGTGATGACATGCTTGCCCCGCTGCATGGCCTCTAGCGTGGCGGCAAAGTGGGTGTGGTCGGGCGTATTGACGCAGACGGCGTCAATCTCCTTGCCCATCTTGTCGAGCATGACGCGGAAGTCCGCGAATTTCTTGGCCTTCGCGAGCGTCGGGTAGGTTTTGTTGTGTTGGCCGAACTTCGTTTCGTCCACGTCGCACAGCGCGACCACATTCTCGTCGCAACACGATCCGTAAGCCATGCCGGCGATGCCGCCCGCGCCGATCATCGCGATGTTGACCTTGCTGTTCGGTGAACCGCCGGACTGGGCAATGCTGAACCGGGGGAGCACAAACGCAGCACCACCGACGAGGGCGGTCGACTTGATGAAGGCGCGGCGACTGGAGGTTTTGGTGATGGGCTTGGACATGAGGGGATAGGCGAGCGAGGTGATCCAACGATGCGCCCGATGACGAGCGGCGTGAAGGAGAGCAAAGGAGCGGGAATCAATTCGGCAACGACAGAAGCGCGGCCTTTGGTCTCCGCGTCGGAGCGCGGGGTGACGGCCTGCGTGGAGCCGAACTTTGGCGGGTTTTGTCGACCCGAGGAACGATCGCCGGGAGCAAACACCACGCAGCGCCGGCCCCTGCGTTCGCACGCTCGCGGAAAATCAAACGGCCCAGGCCGCAGCGGGGCGGGAGTTCATCCTCGCCACGAAAACCGGGCAGTTCGGGGATGCCGAATCTGCCCGGTGGAAGTCGCCGCAGCGCGAGCCCGGTTGCCCGGACTCAGAAATCGACCGTGGTCGAGAAGCGAAAATTCTGCGGGGCGCCCCAGCTGGCCACGTTGGTGGCGACCGTGGCGTAGTAGCTCTTGTTTAAAGCATTATCGACATTCAGCGCAAAGCTGACGCGGCGCTGCAAGAGCTTGGTGGTGTAGCCGGCGAGCAGATTCACGACGGTGTAGGACGGCGACCAGACCGGTTGCAACGCGCTACCCTGCACGGTGACGGCGTTGCCGCGGAAGGTCGGTCGACGCCAGTTGGCGCCGCCGCCGACATAGATGCCCTTGAGCGCACCTTGGGTGAAGTCATACCGCGTGAACACGTTCGCCCGCGCCTTCGTGTAGCCGGCACTGGGCACGCCCTCGGGAAACGTGAGGAGAAACGCGTCCAGCAGCGGCGTCGCTTTGCTTTGCGCCTTGGCCGCCGCCTGAAACGCCTTGAGCTGCGGCAGCCG
>CANHJG010000010.1 GCA_947461205.1 Opitutia bacterium | reverse complement strand
TGCCCGGGGCCAGCCCGGTGGGGGTTAACCCTGCGTCGCCCCTTGGCCCGCGCAAACCCATCGGTTGCCTGACAGTTCGGATGCACCGCCGCCCGCCGGCAAAAAAAATCCCGCACCGGCGAGGGTGCGAGAGAACGAAGACCGGCCATCGTGGCCGGCGAACGGCGCGTTACTTCGCGCGGGTCGCGGCCCACTCGCGCTTCTGCGCGGCGCCGCCGTCACGACCGGGGCTCTCGATGGTGCCCGTGAGCTTGTCGCCCTCGAGCTTGGCCTCGTATTTCGAGGTGCGCTTGTTGCCGTTGAATTCTGTCGTCACGGTAAACGCGACCGCACCGGCCTTGAACGACGCATCGCTGATCGCGGCCTCGGGAATCGTATTGTCGCCCATCTGCCAGCTGAGGAGCGCGCCCGTCAGCTTGCCGTCCTTGAGTTCGAGTTTCATCGCGCGCTCGGTGCCCGGATTACCGCCGCGGCCCGCTTGGGTCCATTTCCACGTGCCCGTGGGCGAAGCGTCGGCGGCAAACGCCGCGACGGTGATCAAGCAGGCGGCGCAAAACGACGCGAGGAATTTGAGGGAGAATTTCATGGGTGTTTTTTAGGGAGCGGAGGGGATTGACGTAGCAAGGGGTAAAAGGTTGTCCAGCCCGGCCCAACCGCACAATCCGCCCCTCGGCGGACAGTCCACGACGGTCCGCCCCGGCTCAGGCCTCCGCGCGCATCTGCTGCAGGAGCGCTTGGATATAGCCGAAGCAAAACGCGAAGGCTTTTTGCCCGCCGACATCGCCCACAATTTGCGGCACGTGGTCGGGCATGATCATCCCGTCGAAACCCACTTCGCGATACGTGCGCAACGCCCGCGGCATGTCGACATCTCCGTCGTCGGGCAGCACTTCTGCGAAGTTAAGGAAACCGCCCCGGATGTTGCGAAAGTGGACGTTGAAGATTTTCCCGCGGCTCCCGAAATACCGGATCACGTCGTAAATCTCCTCGCCCGGCTTCGCGAGCATCTCGGAGACCGTGCCCTGGCAAAAATTCAACCCGTGATACGGACTCGCGGAAGTCGCCACGAAACGCTTCAGCCCGTCCACCGAACCGAGCACCGTCTCGACCCCGCGCCAACCCTGGCCCTTGGGCATGCCGGGATCCTGCGGATGCAGCGCGATCTTCACCTTCGCTTCCTCGGCGACCGGCACCACCCGTTTCAGAAAATACTCGATGCGATCCCAGTAAATCTGCTCGGTGATGCGCCCAGCTTCGGTGAGCGGCGGTTCCTGCTTGCCCTTGGCAAAGTCGAACGTGCTCAAGCTGGCTCCGCCGCGCCCGATCGTTCTCTCCGTGCGCACGACGCCGATGAACGTGAGATTGTATTTCACCATCGGAATACCCGCCCGGCCGGCATGGCGGATCATCGTGCAAACATCCGCGATCGCCCGGTCGCGCTCCGGATCCTTGGCGAGGAGAATCTCCGGCATCTCCGCCGCGCTGATTTCCCGCGAACTCATGGGCAAGGGCACGCAGTCCAGTTTGATCCCGAACGACTCGACGTGTTTCCGCAGCCGCTGCAACGCGTCGACGCTCCACTGCTCCTCCACCTTCCGTCCGATGGCGCCGCTGCAGATATGATTGACGCCAAACGCCGCGAGCGCCCGCAGGGTCATCTCGGAGTGATCGTGCTGATGCCCGGCCTGCATCAAGACGGGCCAGCGGCGCACCGGCGCGACCGCGGCCGAGGGTCCGGATGCGGCACGGCCCGGGGTGCCGGCGAGCCCGAGCGCGGCCGCGCCGAGCGCCGCGCCCGAGAGAAACGTTCTCCGGTCGAGCGCGGACGCGGAAACGGGGGGCGGCAGGGCAGAACGTGACGTGGGGTGGGACATCACCGACGAATTTGCGCCGCGCCCGGAAACTGGCGAGGAGATTTACCCCAACGCCACGGCGAAAATCCGCCCCCAACCCGCGCCTTGACACCGCCCTACCGACCGGCCTTTGTCCGTGCCCGCTCATGAACCTCGACGGCACGACGCTCGTTTCGCCTCCCGCCCACCTCACCGTGGTCGCCGTCTCCGTCGTCTCCGTCTCCGTCGCCGTTATACCGGCGCCGCGAGGGTTCTAAACGTCAAAACGACTTTAGCCCCTCCGGTGCCACACCGGAGGGGCTTTTTGTGGGCCTCGTCGGTGTCGCCGCTGGAGCGGGCTCCCCACCGCCATGAACACCGATCCCCTTGGAGCCAGCCACCGCCGCCGGTTTGAACCGCCGACCCGCCGCCTCCGCGCGGAGGGGCCCGCCCTCACCGGCGCTCCCGCGCGCACCGCGCCGCACGATTTTCTCGTGCCCAACCCCCGGCCCGATCTCAGCGGAGCACCCTGCGCGCGCCCGCCGCACGCGGGGCACCCGGATTTCGCCGATCCCGACAGCATGTTTTGGACTCCGGAAGCGCACACCGGCGACGCCGCCTGAAACCGCCGCCCACCCGCCCCGCTTCAGTCGTGCGACCCGCGGTAAATCTTCTCGCCCGCCGTCACCGCGAACGGCAGCCGGTTCTCCTTCGGCGGCAAGGGACACGTGGCAAAAGGCGTGAAGGCGCACGGCGGATTCTCCGCCCGGTTAAAATCCAGCACCACTGAACCGGCCTTCGGCGCCTCGGCGTAAACAAACCGCGCGCCGCCATACGTCTCTTTGCCGGTCGTCGCATCCGCGATCACGAAAAACAGGGGCTCGCCCGGGCCCTCGTCGATCGCGAGCAACTCATACGTTTTCCCGGCGTGCTCGAACACCGCCTTGCCCGGCACGAGAGCCGGAGACGTTTGGCCGAGAATATTCGTGAGCGGGATCATCCGGGATTTCTCGAACGCCACCCAGCGCGCCGCGATACGCCACGCCGGATCGGGGGGAAAATAATCCACCCCCGCGAAATACGCCCGCCGCTCCGACGCACTGTCCTTCACCCGCAACGCCACTTTTCCGCCGCGTTCGATGACAAAAAAACTCACCGTGCCGCACGCCACGAGCGTGGGCTTCACCGCGCCGACCCCGACCCGGAGTTCACCGCTGCGCGCGACCTGTCCGTCGATCGTCGCCTCCACCCCGGCGGCGACCTGCAGCGTCACTTTGCCATCCGCCGCGAGCGTCGCGACCCCAAGCCGCGCCGGGCCCCGGCCGAGCACCACGTCGTTCCCCGGCGCGTGGCCGACGGTCGTTTCGCCGGGTTTGAGAAAGTGCAATCCCACGAGCGAGAGCCAGCCGTCGGGCGCCGTCAGCTCCGCGATCCGCTTCGCCCGCCACGCAGCGTTTTCCTGGCTAAACGCGGCCGCGACCGCTGCCCCGGACGGTACCGCGGCGAGCAGGGCGGCCATCAGGCCGAACAAAATTTTCGTTTTCATGCGAACGGCTGCGGAGGTTAGGCCGACCCGCCGGGCACGCAAGCGCCCGGGCCACCCCCGCGCGCTGCGCGCGTCCCCGCGGACGCCCCGGCAGATTTTTCGGGCGGCGGCTTCAGGCCGGCGCCCGCGGATTCACTTCCGCTGGTCCCGTGGTCGCGTCGCGGCGAAAGCTCCGCACCGCCAGCGCCAGCGCGAGCGCCATCAGCGCCGCGCCCTCGAAAAACGCGATGCCGAGCGGCACGGGACTGCCCGGTTCGACCGCCCAGCTGAAACTCCACGCGCCCAGCGGCAGCCCGACGACACTCGCCACGCTCGTGAGTCCGGCGAAGGCCCCCTGCACCGCGCCCTGTTCGTTGGCCGGCGAGTGGCGCGAAATATAGGCCTGCAGCGCCGGTCCTGCGATCCCCGCGAACGACGCCCCCACGATGATGACATAAACGATCCAGCCCTCGGTCGCCACGCCGTAGACCACGTAGGCCGCGATTGTGATCGAGCAGCCGATGACGATCGCCCGGGTTTCCCCCAGCCACGGCAGCACCCGCCGCACGAGCACGGCTTGCACCAGGGCCGAGCAGAGGCCGACGAGCGCAAACGACGCGCCGACCTGACCCGGCGTCCATCCATAGCGATAGCCCGTGTAAATCACCCACGTCGCGTGCAGGAGCGTTTGCGCCACCCAGAAAATGAAATGCGTGCCCGCCAGCCCGAACACCACGGGAAAGCGCCGCAGCGCGAGCAACGCGCCGAGGGGATTTGCCCGCCGCCAATCGAAGGCGCGCCGTTTCTCCGGCGGCAACGACTCGGGCAACACCCACGCACCGTAGATCCCGTTGAGCGCCGCGAATCCCGCCGCCGCCCAGAATGGCAGCCGCAGATCGATCTGCCCCAGCAGCCCGCCTACCACCGGCCCGATCACGAAACCGAGCCCAACGGCCGCCCCGAGCAACCCGAACGCCTGCGCCCGCTTTTCCGGCGGCGTCACATCCGCGACATAGGCGTTGACCGTCGCCAGCACCGCCGCCGTCAGACCCGAGATCATCCGGGCCACGAACAACCAGCCCAGACTCGGTGCGAGCGCCATAATCACATAGTCGATACTCGAACCGGCCAGCGAAATGAGCAGCACCCGGCGCCGACCGTAACGGTCCGACAGCGCGCCGATGATCGGCGACCCGATGAACTGCATCAACGCGAACACCCCCGCGATCCAGCCATACCCATGCGCGCCATCCGCGACATTTCCCCCCTGAAACTCCGTCACCAGACCGGGCAGCACTGGAATCACGAGGCCGCCGCCGAGCATGGCGAGCAGCAGCGTGACAAAAATAAAGCCCAGCGCCGGTTGGCGGGCGGACGACGCAGTCATGGGCGGAACCTTCCCCACGCCCGCCGCGCAACGCGAGCCCGCATCCGACCCAGCGACCCGGCCCGCCCTCACGCCGGAAAAAGAGGCGGAACCCGTGAGAATATCCGTGAGTCTCCCTGCGGAGTGCGCCAACTTCCCTGCATCATGAAACCTTGGGCGACGCTGCTCGTGTGCGGACTGCTGGCCGGCGGGCCCGCCGGCACGCGCGCCGCCGACCCTCCCGCCCTCCCCCGTTTTTCGCAATTGCTCGCCAGCCCCGACCGCGCGGCCACTGGCCTCGACCGCCTCTCCTCCGACCAGCTCGCCGTGCTCGACGCCCTCGTGCGCCGCGACCTCGTCGCCCAGTCCGCGCCCCGCCGCACCGACGCCCCGGCGCCACCCGCGCGATTTTCGCAGCGCCTCACCGACGACGAGCGCCGCAACGCCGGCCTCGCCGCCCTGACCGAAGCTGAACGGGTTCGGCTCGACGCCTTCGCGGAGCGCAACGCCTCGGTTACCCTCGCCCGCGCGCTGCTCTCGCCCCCAACCTTTGTCCCCCTCAGCGTCCGCGCGCGGGTGGCGGAAAGCGCCAAATCCGCCGGCCCGGAGATTCACGGCTCGTTCACCCTCGGGATGGGTTTCGGGAAGGGGTACAGCGAAAAATTCGGCGGCATGACGCTCACTTACGAAGACCCGGCCCGCGGCTATGCCCTGGCGTTCAGCTACACCGAGTCGCACATCAAAGGCGCCGCCCCGTTCTACCTGCGCGACCCGCTTCACGATCCCGTCGACCTTCCCCGGTTCGCTCCCGAACGCTAAACACCCCCGGCGCGCCCCGGCCGGCCCCGGCGCTTCAGCCTCGCGTTCCGCCCTGCGGCCCGGCTACGACTCCCCCATGGCCTCCTCGCCCACCGGACTCGATCAACCTCAACGCGGTCAACCCTGCCCCTGCGGCAGCGGCAAACTTTTCGACGCCTGCTGCGAACCGCTGCTCACCCGCCAGCGCCCCGCGGCGACCGCCGAAGAGTTGATGCGCTCCCGCTTCACGGCGCATGTGGCCCGCGACGACCGATACTTGCACGAGACCTACGCGCCCACGGCGAAGCTGCCCTACGTCGAAGAGACCGGCGAGACGCCCGTGCGCTGGACCAAGCTCGTCGTGCACTCGCACGAACTCGGCAAGCAACCCGACACCGCGTTCGTCGAGTTTTCCGCCTATTACACCGAAGAGGGCCACGAAGGGGTCTTGGAGGAAAAGTCCGAGTTTCATCGCATCGACGGCCGGTGGATCTTCACCCGCCCGGTCCGCCAGGGTCCGGCCCCCGTCAAAGCCGCCGTCAAAGTCGGCCGCAACGACCCCTGCCCCTGCGGCAGCGGCAAGAAATACAAGCAGTGCTGTCTCGGCAAAGCGTAAGGGGCGCGGAGACTTCCGCTCGCCCCGGGGCGGCGCCGCCGCGCGATCCTTGACGCACCGGGGCGGGCCCGCGGCGCCGCCCCAGGCAGCGGCGCCCGCCCGATCAGAACGTGCCCTTCAGACCGATGGTCCACAGCGAGCCGAAATCCTCGCGGGAGTTCAGCTGCGCATGTTCGGGGGTGTTCGGGCCGCGGCGCTCGGTGTCCTCCGTGGCATCGTTGAGGTTACGCATGCTCGCGAAAATGCCGATGCGGCGCGTGAGGTTGTACTCGCCGCTCAGGTCGATGTAGAGGCGCTTGGACTGCCACGTGTAAGTACCCGCCTCGATGCTGCGCGGTGACTCGGCAATATAGGTCCCGCGGCGGCGGCCGCGGTAGTTCCAATTCATCCGCACGTTGAATTTCGGCCGGGAAAGACTGACGCCCCAATTGTAGATGCGCGGCTGGTAGTTGTTGAAGCTCGCCGTGGCATCGCCCACGGCCCGCTGGGCGCTCAGGTTGGCAAAAACCTGCACGCCGCGCGCCCACTCCGGCAGAAACGTGAGCGACTGTTTGTAGTCGAACTCCGTGCCCTCCATGCGCACGAGACCGGGCACGTTATAGTTGGTCGAAACGTAGTAGGGTCCGTAGGTTTCTTCGTCGAGCCCATAGAGCTCAAGAAACTCGGGGGTGGCCTGAAACACGACGCTGCCGAAAAGATTCCGGAAGTCCCGGCGATACGCACCGATCGACAGCTGGCCGACCCGGCCGAAGTAATACTCGAAGCGGATCTTGGTCGTGTTGGCCGACCACGCCTTGATGCCCGCATTGTTCACGCCGATCCGGTTGCTATTCGGATTCGCCGGCAACTCGGTGTCCGGGAGCGTGAGGCCGCCGGCATACTGGCTGAAGTCCGGCCGACCGACCGATTGGTAGAAAGACCCGCGCGCGATGACATTTTCGAGCAGGTTGTAGCTGACGTTGAGGCTCGGGAAGTAGCGGAGGTATTCCTTTTTGGTGTGTTGACCGCGGTCGAGGTAGGTCAGCTTGGAGATGGCGAGCGCATTGGAAAGCGCGGTGCCACCGGCGGGATTCGGGATGGTCGTCGGCTCGATCAAGGTCGGGGCCGGGATGCGGTTCACCCCCGTACCCGTAAAAATGATATTCCCGTTCGCATCCCGCTGCGGAATGACGTCGCCCTTGGCATCGCGTTTATAGTTGCCCGTCGGGTCGCTCAGGAATCCCTGCGCATCGATGTTGGTTTGTTCGGCCCGGACGCCGCCGACGATTTTCAGTCTCCCGCCAAACAGGGCAACATCACTGCGGACGTAGCCCGAAGAAATCACCTCGGAGGCATATTTGGACCGGCCGACCGCATTGCGGTAATCCGTATTGAGATCCCGGGTGAAATAGTCGGGGTGGGCGTTGTAGAGTTCCCAGAGATCGTAGTTGCTCGGATACTGCACCCGCGGGAAGCCCCACGGCGCGACGCGCTGCGAAAAGATCTCGTCGAGCACCAGCCCCGCGCCGTCGTCGCTGCCCGGCACGGCGAGGGTGCCGGAGGGCGTCGTCGTGCGGATCTTGTCTTTGCCGACAAACGTGTAGGTCTCAGCGGTGCCACGGATATCGCGGATCGAATTGCGCACATCGCCGCCGATCTTGAGCGCGACCGGAATCGTGCGCACCCGGAAGTCGCGCGCTAGGTTGCCGCGCACGCTGCGTTGCACGTCGGCCGTCTCCCAAGTGTCGCTCGTGCCTGTATTGATGACGTAGCTCGACAGGCTGTAGGGATCGACCGGCGCACCGCTAAATCCATCCGAAACTTTGATAACCCCCGGCCGCAGGTAGGTGATTTCGTTAAAGGCCACCGTGACGTTGGTGCGCTGGGAGTTGGTGCCGTTGAAGTAGCCCTTGTCGATGTCCCGGTAGTGATTGCTCGAGTGGGAAAAACTGCCGCCTAAGTCGGCCTTCCAAATCGGTCCGTTGTGGCGCCACACCAGCGTGGGCATATAGGTCGTGCCGGCCTTCTGCCGGGCGCCGCTGTTCACACTCATCGAGCCCTGCCCGACGTCGCCGTTGGTGGTGCGCGTGTCAAAGTGCCCAGGCAGCACCCGGGAGATCGCAAAGTTCAATGTGCGGTTGTTAAACTCTGCATCGAAATAGGCGTATTGAAACGAGAAAGAAACCATGTCGTTGCGCGAGAGTTTGAAGTCCATCGTCGCGCCGAGCGAGTCGCGCGTCGTGAGCTTGGTGCCGTCGCGCACGGTGTAGTTCGTGAGATAAGGCTTGTCGGGCGTGGTGTCCGGCAGCGCGCCGGGCGTGCCGTTGGCCGCCGGCGCACTGGTCGCCTGGCCGGCTCCGCGCCACGTGTTCGCAAAGTAATCCTGCATCGTGTATTGCGAGGAATGCCCGCCGGAGAGCGTGAAGCCGAAGCGTTTGTTCACCGGCACGACCCACGAAAAATCGAACCCTGGATGAATCTTGTAGGTCTCGTCGCGCGTCGGCCCCGGCGTCTTTTTCAACTCCTTCTCCGCATCGCGGAACATCCAATAGGTACTCCAATTGAGCACCGGCTTCGACCGCTCGAACGCCCCGCGCGGCACCATGTTCACGCCGCCCGCCAACGCCGAGCCGGGCGACTCCGGCGTGGGCGAATGGTAGACCTCGATGCGCGCAATGTTGTTGATCGACACCTGCTCGAGTTCGACCGTGCGGCTCGTGCCGGACGACGCCGCACTGGACAGACTGAAACCGCCGATCGTCACCGGCACGTTGTTCGAAGGCGCCCCGCCGAGCGAAATCGTGCGCGCGTCGCCCCCGCCGTAGTCCATGCTGATCCCCGGGATGAATTTCAAAAACTCGCCCACATTCCCCTCGGCGACATGCCCGAATTCGTCGGCCGATACGACATTCATCATGTTAGACGCGAAGCGCTGCTCGTTGATCGCGATCGCGGCGCCATCCATCTCCTTGGATGCACCGACCTTGAATTCCGAGAGTTTGACGACGCCGGTGTCCTTGTCCGTGACCGACATTTTTTGCATGGCGGCGAGACTGAAATCGCGCTGTACCGTCGCTCCGGCCGCCACGAGCACCGCCTCGGACTGGACGTCGAGACCCGTAAAAAATACGCGCACCTTGGCCGGGCCGGACGGCACGCCGGAAAAGCGATATTGGCCGGAGGAGTCGGTAAACGTCTCGAGTTGCGTGCCCTCGATGGTGAGGCGCGCCTTTTCGAGATACTCCCCATTGCGGGTGTTGAGCACGCGGCCCTCGATCGTGCCGGTGGCCGGCGTTTGGGCCAACGCCGCCGCGGCGACGAAGCAGGCGAGGAACAGGGCACGGGCCCAACGGCCCGCGAAGCGGATGGTCATCATAAGGGGGTGGGAAAACCCGACGCACCATGAATGGCCGCCGGGCAGGTCCGGCGAGTTGGCCGAAAGCGTACGCGGCAAACAAGCCAATTCCCGCCGCGCTCCGGTCAACCCGGCCGACGTGCCCGGAATTTCTTGTCGCCGAATCGTCGTCCGCCTGCTTCCGTTGCCGATCCAGCCCGTGAATACCCCGCTTCAATCTATCGCCGTGATCGACGGTTCGCTCTGCCAACTCACCCGCGAAGGGGTCCACGCCGCCGCCCATGCGCCGCTCGCGACCGCCGTGGTCGAATTCTGCCGGGGCCCCCGGTGTTTCTACGTGCGCGAACACCCCCACGGGCTGCTCCCGGGCATCCCCAATCTCTACTGCCTCGACCGCGAACTGCGCCTGCAATGGCTGGCCGAATGGCCCCTGGCCGACGACCCCTGCGCGGCCATCGCCCAGGTCGAGGACGACGTGCTGACCGTCGTCTCCACCCGAGGCGTCCGCGTGCGCGTCGAGGCGAACACCGGCCGCTTGCTCGACCGCGCGGACCCGGCAGTCGCCGCCGGTTAACCGTCCCGCTTGCCCGTCTGCAGCTACGTCGGAGTCCCATTGCCCCAGCCCTCCTCGCCAACAAACCCCGCGACGGAATTGCTTCGCGCCCGCCCCCGGACAGACTGAGAGCATCTCCTCGCGTATGCACGTCACCCGAAGCCAGATTGTTTCCCGCGGACTCCACCAAGCCTGCCCCAACTGCGGCAGCCGCACCTTGTTTCAACCCGGCAAACGCTTCGCGATCAACCCGGCCTGTCCCGCCTGCGGGCTGAAATTCGACCGCGGCGACGGATTCTTCCTCGGCCCCTTTGTCGTCATCTACACGTTCACTGTGGCCTTCGCGATCGTGCCGTTGCTGGTGCTCTCCATCTTCGGCCTCATCGGCCCGGCCGCGGCGATCACGCTGGGCGGCGGATGCGCGTTCGCGATCCCCGCCCTGCTCTACCGCTCGTCCTGGAGCTGGTGGCTCATGGGCTATTTCTATTTTCTGCCGGAAAAACTGCCCCACAACCGCGGCGCCCTGCGCGAGGACGAGGAAGAGTAACGAGTCCCCGGCCGGACCCTAAGACCTTCCGGTCGACGACAAATGCCATTGCCGGCAAAGCGGGCACAGGTAGGCCGTGCGCTGGCGCGCCAGGCCGAGGATCAGCGCCGCATCGAGCGCATCCCCCTGCGTGCGATAGCGGCGCTTGCGCCCACACCTGTGCTGCCGCTCGTCACGGGTCGGTTTCTTCATTCCCGTAACGAGCCGGTGCGCCTCGGGCGGGTCAAATCAACTCAACTTTGCCGGGGATCGGCACCGGCGTGAAGAGGCCGGGACCGGGCCCCGGATTCTTCGGGAAGATATCGAGCTTCGAGCCTTCCATGAGCCACTGCCATTTGATCTCGCGGCCGGTGTAGGCCGCCATGCGACCGCCGATCGCCGTCATTGTGCTGATCGCCACCTGCTCGCCTTCATTGAGCGCGGTGCTGTTGCGGATGCTGTTGATGAGATCGGTGTGCTCGACGACGTAGGGATTCGGATTCTCGCCGGAATAGTTGAAGGGCTTTTCCCCTTTGATCATGCCCTTGTCGCAATCCGACATTCCCTTGGTGCCGACAATGCGCTCGGCGATGCGGGTGGTCGATTTGGGCGTGTGCCGGCACATGCTGGTGACGCGCGCGCCGTTGGCATACTCCATCTCAACGGCGAAGTGATCCCAGATGTTTCCGGGGATGCTGCCGCGGTTCTGCCGTCCGCCCATGCCGTAGAATTTAACGGGCGGGCCGCCAAACGCCCAGTTGACCACATCGAGATTGTGCAGGTGTTGCTCGACGATCTGGTCGCCGCTCAGCCAGTCCCAGTGATACCAGTTCCAGCACTGCCACTCGAAGTCGCTGAGCTTGGCGAGATCCGGATACTTCGGGTCATTTTTCTCGCGGAACCAGATGCCGTCGCCGTTCCAATAACAGTTGCCGGACACCAGCTCACCGATGTCGCCACCGTTGATCCGCTTCATCGTCTCGATGTAACTCGGTTGATGGCGGCGCTGAGTGCCCGCGATCACGGACAGCTTCTTCTCCTTCGCCAGGCGCGCCGACTCGATCACCGAGCGAACGCCGACGGGGTCCACCGCCACCGGTTTTTCGATAAACACGTGCTTTCCCGCCGCGACCGCCGCCGCAAAATGCAGCGGACGGAATCCGGGCGGGGTTGCAAGGATCACCAGGTCGATTCCGGCCGCGAGGACTTTTTGGTAAGCGTCGAAGCCCGAGAAGCCCTGCACGTTGGGCAGCTTCAGCTTCTTCTTCGCGGACTCGACCTGCCAAGGGAACAAGTCACCCAGCGCTACGATCTCGATGCCCGGCGCCGAATCGAGGCAGTTCTGGGCCGCGGCCGGACCGCGCCCACCGCAGCCGACGACGCCGACCCGGATGCGGTCGGAGCCCGCTACGGCGCCATACATCCGCGGAGCATTCAGCCCGGACAAGACGGCGGCACCGGCGGTGACCGCGGACAGTTTCATAAAATCACGGCGAGAAACACGGGGGACGGACGGAACATTCATGGGGATGGATTTTTTGGCGGTTGACTGGCTCTGGGAGTGAAAAGGCGGCCCGATTGCCGCACCCTTTGCAGGCACACTGACCGTACCCTGCGACGCCCATTAAGTCTGGGCGTCTGTCGCGGAATGCAACGCACTTTTTGCATTCAACCGCTGCACCGGTGGCGGAGCGACCCGCCCCTCGGCCGCGCGGCCCCCGCCGTCACGGCACTTCCGGCGCTTCGTTGCGCAATACTTTCGCTTCAATGACAAAAGGCCCCGCCGGCAACACGCTCGCTATCAGCACCAGCGCGGTGCGGCGCCACGGCCAATCCCGCTCCTGCGCCACCTGCATCGCCGCCACGAGGTAGAGCAAAAACAAGATCCCGTGCGCCATCCCCACCACGCGCACCGCATCGGGCCAACCGACCAAATACTTCAGGGGCATCGCCACCCCGAGCAGGAGCAGAAACGAAACGCCCTCCCAAAAACCAATGATGCGCAGCCTACCCAGCGATGTCTTGAGTGGTCCCATTGCGAACTATTTCCGCGACGAAGGCCCGTGCTGTCGAGTTTTTCGCAACTCGCCCAACGCTCCGGGCTACTTCCGCTCCGCCAGCATCGAATCGATAAACGTCAAGATCTCCAAACGCCCCTGCTTCGTCTTGGACGAACTGGTGAAGATCCGCGGCAGTTCCGTCCGTCCGGCGAACACCGTTTTCATAAAAAATGCCACGTTCGTCTGCACCTGTGTCGCCGACAGCTTGTCCGACTTCGTAAAAATCAACGCGAACGGCTTGCCCGTGCCCTCCAGCCACGCGAGGAACTCCCGGTCGATCTTCTGCGGCTCCAGCCGCGAATCGATCAACACGAAGACCAACCGCAGCTTCTCCCGCCGCTCCACGTAGTCCGCCGCCGCCTCGTTGAAGTCTGCCCGCTCGTTCTTGCCGACGTTCGCATACCCGTAGCCGGGCAAATCGACGAGGTTCCACGAGCCGTTGATCCGAAAAAAATTGATCAGCTTCGTCTTGCCCGGCGTCACCGACACCTTCGCCAGCTCCCGCCGCTCGGTGAGCAGATTGATGATCGAGGACTTCCCCACATTCGAACGGCCGATGAAGGCAAACTCGGGAAAGGGCGAATTCGGGCACGCCTTGAGGTTGGGCGCGCTGCGGTCGAACTCGGAGGATTTGATCTTCATCCGACGACGCTGACGTCTTCCGCGGGTTAATCACCAAAAATCATGCGGCCGGCCGCCGCGTCGATCCGCACGCTTCCGCTCGCCTGCGGCGGATTCTGCCCCTTACTCCTCGCCCAAACACCCTGCCGCCCAACCGAAAAATGTCCCGCCTCAACTTCACCCTCGAACACACCGCGTCCGGATCGAAAGCGCGGGCGGCGACCTTCCAAACCCTCCACGGTGCGGTCCAAACGCCCATCTTCATGCCGGTCGGCACCCAGGCCACCGTCAAGAGCCAGACCGCCGAGACCCTGCGCGAGACCGGCGCCAACGTGCTCCTCGCCAACACCTATCACCTCCTCCTCCGCCCCGGCCCCGAGGTCTTCCAGAAATTCGGCGGCATCCACCGGTTCATGAAATGGGACCGGCCCGTCCTGACCGACTCAGGCGGGTTTCAGATCTTCTCGCTGCAGGCCGACCGCGCGATGAAGGAAGAAGGCGCGCATTTTCAGAGTTACGTCGATGGCAAAACCTTTCTGCTCTCGCCCGAATCCAGCATCGAGATGCAGAAGGCGATCGGCAGCGACATCATGATGGTGCTCGACCAGTGCATCCCCTCGACCGCCGACTTCGCGCAATCCGAGGCCGCCATGCTCCTCACCCACCGCTGGGCCGAACGCTCGTTGCGCGCCCGGGGCGACTCCCCGCAGGCCCTCTTCGGCATCGTGCAGGGCGCCTGCCACCATGACCTCCGCCGCCGGAGCGCCGAATTTCTGCGCACGCTCGGTTTCGACGGCCTCGCCATCGGCGGCCTCGCCGTCGGCGAGACGCACGCGGAACGCTACGAGTTCACCGGCTTCGTCACCGACCACCTGCCCACCCATCTCCCCCGTTACCTCATGGGCGTCGGCACGCCGATCGACCTCCTCGAGGCCGTGCACCGCGGGGTGGACATGTTCGACTGCATTATCCCCACCCAGCTCGCGCAACGCGGCGCCGTGTTCACGTCTCAGGGGAAGCTCCAGCTCAACCGCTCGGTGCACAAATTCTCCCAGGAGCCCATCGACCCGCAGTGCGACTGCCACACCTGCAAAAATTATTCCCGCGGCTATCTCCACCACCTCACCAAGACCGGTGAAAATCTCGGCTGGCACCTCCTCGGCATCCACAACCTCGCGTTCTACCACCGCCTCATGCGCGCCATGCGCGACCACATCCTGCGCGACGACTTTGGCGCGTTCTACGAAAAGATGCGCGTCGAGCTCGTGCGCACGGACGAGGCGAACCCCAGCCGTCCGACCAAACAAACCCGTTTCCCCCGTCCGCAACACCTCGGCGACTACGACATCGTCACGGGCCCGCAGGGTTTCTCCAGTATCCGCCAGATCAGCTCGGGCGAGGTCATGCACTCCGTCAACCGCCCGAGCGACGAAGCGCAGAAACTTTACGTCGACCAGTCCTGCCTCGCCGCCCGGCTGCTCAAGGGCGCCGGCGCCGACGGGGAACTCGTCCTCTGGGACGTCGGCCTCGGCGCGGCGTCGAACGCCATGGCCGCGCTCGAGTGTTTCGCCCGCGTGCTCGCGGACC
The DNA here is from genome assembly GCA_947461205.1 of Opitutia bacterium. Classification (GTDB taxonomy): domain Bacteria; phylum Verrucomicrobiota; class Verrucomicrobiia; order Opitutales; family Opitutaceae; genus GAS368. The sequence goes on along the minus strand of CANHJG010000010.1, from coordinate 47,944 downwards.
AAGGCAGCGCTGCGCTGCGGCCGCTGCGCATCGTGAGTTTCGAGCGCGACCTCGATCCCCTCCGCCTCGCGCTCCGCGAGCCGGGGCGTTTCCCGCACCTCCGTCACGGTGCCCCTCATGCGCTCGCCAACGCCGGCCGCTGGAGTCACGGCTCCGGCCTGTGCCACTGGGAACTGTGGCACGGCGACTTCCTCGGATTCCTCGAATCGGCCGCCGTACCCGAAATCATCTTCTACGATCCGTTTTCCGCCAAAACCGATTCGCCGCTCTGGACCGCCGCCGTGTTCGCGCGCCTCTTCGCCCACTGCGCGCCGAAGCCGGCGGAACTCTACACCTACTCGGCCGCCACCGCCGTGCGCGTCGCGCTGCTGACAGCGGGATTTTTCGTCGCCGAAGGCACCGGCACCGGCCCGAAGTCGACCACGACCGCCGCGTTCACGCGCGCCGCAAGCGCGAAAGCCCATCCCTCTGCCCTACCGCTCCTCGGCGCGGAATGGCTCGGCCGCTGGCGCCGCAGCACGTCGAAATATCCGGCCGACCTGGCCGAGGTCGAAAAGCCCGCCTTCGAACAACGTCTCGCAGCCCATCCGCAGTTCGCCCCCTGAGGCCGGCGCCCGGCTCCGACCCAGTGGCCACCCCCTAAAGGGCCCAGCTCCGCTCGGTCTTCCCGAGCGGCAACGATCCCTGGTAGCCACCCGGCACCGGCAGATAACGCAGCGCCTGCGTGGCGCCGGGCTCCGACGTGAAATAGCCGAGCAGCGTCAGTTCCTTGATCATCCGCCACGGCGCCGCCGCGCGCGTCTCGTAGCCCGCCAGCACGTTCTCACGCTGCGTCACGCCCAGGGCCGCGAAGGTTTGCGAAAACTGCTGCTGGCTCGCCGCCTGAATTTCCTGCACCCCGCGCCGCAGCGTCTCCGCAGCCCCGGGCGCGTAGCACTCCGTCGCCTGCACGATCATGAAACGCCCGATCCCCACCGCAGCCGCGCCCGGTGATGCGACCGTCGCCGGAAGGATTGTGTCGCCGATGAGCGTGAGGAGTGCGTCCTCTTCCGCGGTCCAGCCCGGGGGCAACGCGAGCGCCGCCCACGTGCGCGCCGGCAGGCTAGCCCACAGCGCGGCCGCGCCGACCCACCGGGCCGATTGCCGGAGCGCCTCGCGACGGCTCACGCGCTTCATAGCGTGCCTTTCTTCATCTCGCCCACGGCGTGGTTCGCCGCCCGCGCCGCGAGGGCCATGAACGTCAGCGACGGATTCTGCGTGCCCGTCGACGCCATGCTCGCCCCGTCGGTCACGAACACGTTCGGGCACGCGTGCAGTTGGTTCCACCCGTTGAGCAACGACGTCCGCGGATCCTTCCCCATGCGCACTCCGCCCATCTCGTGGATGTCGAGGCCCGGGTTCTGTTTCGAATCGTTCTTCCGGATGTTGGTCGCCCCCGCCGCCGCCAGCATTTCCTCCCCGCGCGCATGAAAATCCTTCAGCACCTTCCCGTCGTTGTCGTGGTAGCCGATCGCCGTGATCAACTGCGGCACGCCCCATGCGTCGTTCGCCGCGGTCGACAGACGCACGTGGTTCTCCTTCCGCGGCACCGTCTCGCCCTGCATCATCATCGAGATACCCCACGGCCCCGGCCGCGTGATGCGCTCCTTGAACTCCGCGCCGACGCCCTTCGCGCCGTAGCCCTGCGACCAACCGCTGCGCGACGCGCCAAAGAACACCATGTAGCCGCGTTGAAAGTCCAAATCGGCCTCCTGCTTCCGCACATTGCGAAAATTCGGCATCATCAGCTGCGTCGGCCGCCGCCCCGAATAATACGAGTCCGCAAACCCCTCCATCGTCGCCGCGAGACTGCCCCGGTAATTATGGAACGCGACATAGTGCCCGAGCAGCCCGCTGTCGTTGCCGAGGCCCGCCGGGAACCGCGCCGATTTCGAATTCAGCAAAATGAGATTCGTGTTCAGGCACGCCGCATTCATGAACACGACCCGCGCGAAAAATTCCGTGGTCTGCCTGGTCTGCGCGTCGACCACCCGCACGCCGCGCGCCCGGCCCGTCGCGGCGTCATGGAGGACCGACTCGACCACCGAGTGCGGACGCAGGGTGAGTCTCCCGGTCCTCGCCGCCGCGGGCAGCGTCGAGGAGTTGGAGCTGAAATACGCCCCGAACGGGCACCCGCGGTAGCAGAGGTTGCGCGCCTGACACCGGCCGCGGCCCTGCGCGTAATGTTCCGGCTTCGGCGCCGTGAGGTGCGCACAGCGCCCCTGGATCACATGCCGCCCGGGAAATGCCGCCATGATTTTCCCCTGCGCATGTTTTTCCACGTCGTTCATCTCCCAAGCCGGGAGAAACTCGCCGTCGGGCAGCGTCTCGAGGCCGTCGTAGTTGCCGCTGATCCCGGCAAACTTCTCCACGTGGGAATACCACGGAGCCAGATCGTCGTAGCCGATGGGCCAGTCCGCGATCCCGTCGCGCACCGCACCCTCAAAATCGAACCGGCTCCACCGCTGCGTCTGCCGCGCCCAAATGAGTGACTTGCCCCCAACTTGGTAGCCGCGAATCCAATCGTAGGGCTTCTCCTGCACGTAGGGATGCTCCTTGTCCTTAACGAAAAAATGCGCCGTCGCCTCGTCGAAGGCGTAGCATTTTTTCGCGATGGGATTCTCGCCCACGACGGACTGGGGCAGTTTGCCGCGATGCGGCAAGTCCCATGGGTTCTTCAACGCGGTCGGGTAATCCTCGAGGTGCTTCACGTCGCGCCCCCGTTCGAGCACGAGCGTCCGCAAGCCGGCCTCGCATAGTTCCTTGGCGGCCCACCCGCCCGAAATGCCCGAGCCCACGACAATCGCGTCGTAGGTGTGCTCCTGTGCGCCGACGGTGGTGGGGTGGTTCGCCATCGGCCCACAGCGAATCGCACGGCGCCGGGAGTTCAAGGCTGCGTTGCGCGCCGCGGAAAAACGACGCAACCGGCAAGAACTGGGCCGTGCGCAGAACGCAGGCCCATGCGCCGCTGGCACCCAAATCCCGATCAGAAGTTGAACGTCGCGCTGAGCGTCATCTTCCGCGGGTTGATGTAGTAAAAACTGTTGTCGGCCTGCGCGATCGTGGAGCCAACGCCTCCCACCGTATAGGTGTTGTAGCTCGTGATCACGAGATCCTTGGTATCAAGCAGATTTGAAATGTTGAGCTGGAAGCGCGCCCGCACTTTTTGGCTGAAGCGGTAGTCGTAGCTCGCGTGCATCGTCGCCTCAAACGTACTGGGCGCGTAGAGGTAATCGAAAGCCGCCTCGCGCGTCTGGGTCGCCGTCGGCGCGGTGGTGGCGAACTTCAGACGGGCGTCGCGATTGCCAATCTTGCGCGTACCGCGGTGGTTGCCCCCGGCCCCGACATTGAGCCCCTTCAGCGGGCCGCCCGCGAAGTTGTACGTGCCGTAGAAATTCGTGCTGCTGCGGTAGGTGCTGTTGGTCGTCGCCCCTTTCGCAATGCCCTCCAGCGCACTGTTGATCGTGAGAATGTCCGCCCGGATCTGGTTGGGGTTGATCACCGCGCCGGCGGGAGCCGCGAGCGCTCCGGCCGCCGTCCACGCCGCAAGATTGGCCGCGACGTAGGCCTGCTGGCCCGGGCGTTGCTGCATGATCGTGGCCTCGGGGCGCGCGTAGTTGGCCGTGAGCCGCAGGCTCGGGAACGGATTGGCCACAATTTCCGCCTCCCAGCCCTTCGCCTCGATGTCCTCCGTGTCGCGGTAGTTGAAGTTGATCTTCGCGTCCTCGGTCGCACCCATGTTCGTCCAGATCCGACGGATTTCCGTGAGATTGCCGCCGGCGATGATGCGGTCGACCTGCGAGGACTCGTAACGGCTGATCACGGCGTAGAGCTTGTTCTGCGCGAGGGAAAATTTCACGCCGAGGTCGGAACCCTTGCCCTTGGGCGGGGTGAAGCCGGCGCCGTCGTATTTGTTCACCCCGGACGTCGGCAGGCCGAAGTTTTCGGAATAGTTGGCCTGGAGCCCCAACCAGGGAAGCACGTAGAAAACGCCGCCGAGATTAGAGCTGGTGACGCTGATCTTTTCGTTCTGCTCGTAACCGGGCCGGTTGGCTTTAAGCGAAGGATCGAAGCCGCCATAAATCGAGTAACCCGTGACCGGGTCGTTGGTGTATTGTTGAATGATGCGGCGCTTCAAGGTGTCGCGCCGGATGCCCGCCAGCAGGGAAAGACGCTCGCTGAAGAACGTGCTGTTGGAGACGACCTGCGCGTAGCTGAGGTCTTTGTGTTCTTTGCTGCCGAACCCGATGTCGGCATACTTGAACTCGGCCCCGGGAACGGACGGCGGCTGGTTCCCGATGGCATATTTGAAGGGTTCGTCCCAATACACCCGGTAGCGGACGATATTGCGCGCGTCGGTCACCAGCGGCACGGCGGGATTGTTCACTCGGCGCATGCGACGCTGCCACATTTCGAAGCGCTCGGGGCGAAAGCCACCGATGACACTGAAGCGCTGCTTGAGGTCGAAGGCCTTTCCCCACTCAAACTTGTAGGTGGTGAGAAAGCGCACGTCCTCGACGCGGTTGTCCTGATACTGGATCTGCTGGTCGATATCGGCAAACTTCTGGCCGAACTTCGGATTGGTCTGACCGTTGGGAAGGAGGCGATTGACATCGATCCGGTAGTCCGTCGCCCGGCTCTCCGTGTTCTTGGCCTCGGCATCGTGGTCCATGCGAAAGTAGGCGACTTGGGCGAACCAATCCGCACTGATGCGCTGGTCGAGCGAGAGCACATGGGTCCCGAGTTGACGCACCTGGTTCGCGTCCACCGGTCCGAGATTGAATTCGCGCGACGGCAGGCGCGGTGCGTTCGCGATGTCCGACCGGCCCTCCGGCTTGATCGCGAAACCCGTGCCACGCGTGCGATACGAGGTGCGCCAGTCGAGCACACCGAGGCCGGGGGTCGCGAACGAGTAAACATTGTAGCCCGTGCCGCCAAATTGCTCGAGGCCGAAGCTGTTCGCAGCGGCGATCGTTCCGTTGGTGTCGTTCGTCGTCTTACCATCCCAGTAGGAGGCATTGTCCGAGTAGGTAGTCTGGTAGATCAGGGCGCGCGTTTCGAGCGACTCATGCTCGGCGCGAATCTGCGTGTTGGGCCCCACTTTGTAGGAGGCGGCGAGATGGATGCCCTCGCGGTTTTCATAGACGCCCTCGCGCCAGCTCTTATTACGCTGCACCAGTCCGTTCGCCCGGACGGCGAACGTGTCGTTCCCCCACTGTGAATCGAGCGTGCTGCGCCAACCGCCCTCGCTATCCACCTGGAACCGCGCCTCATGGCGTTTCTGCCCAAATCGCGCCTGTTTCGTAAAGTTGGTCGAAACCCCGCCAAGCGCCGCATCGCCGAACAGCAGCGAGTTGGGCCCGCGCGCGAATTCAAAACGCTCCGTGTTGTAGCCGTCCGAGTTGGCGTAGAACAAAAAATAGTTTCGCGTCGGATAATTGCCCGACCCGCCGGTGTTGCGGAAGTTGAATTGAAACGTGCCAAACGGCGTCTCGTTCTGCCGCTCATTACCGGGCATCACGCTCAACGCCCAGTTGGACGCACCCTCGAGACTCGTGATATTAAGATCGTCCATGAACTCCCGCGTCATCACCGAAATCGACGCAGGAGTCAGTCGCAAGGGTGTCTCCGCACGACCGCCCGCGAGCGAGCTGCCGGCTACGTAACCGGTATCTTTGGCGGTGCTTACCTCAAAGGGATTAAGCAAAACGGTTTCTGCTGTGGCGGAGCTTCGCGCCGGTACCGTCTGGGCGCCGGTTTTCAAAGCTGCCCAGACCAGTGCGAGGCAGAGAGCAGACAGACGGCAAGGTGCCGCCCAACAAATGGACGATGACATCATGGAACGGGGTGGAGGGTAAGCAACAAGTCGGACGCGCTGTCGCTTTGACCAAGCATGGTCACCCGCCAAAAAGCAAGTCCGGTCCATGATATCGCTCCCGATCTCGCATTGCTCGAAAAAGCTAGTCCGACCGACTTCACCAATAGTGACCGCCATCCGCCAACGAAACCCACGGCACGATCTTTCGGCGCCAACCGTGTCTTCGTCGCTGCCCAATCCACCCGTCGCTTTCCGGTGGTAATGATAACCCCGCGAAGTTCAGCCGCTCCGCCGGTAACCGTAAACCCAAGGTTCGCCCTGGCCCGGTTGAGCAACTCATCCGCGCCAAGAAATCGGCTCCGTCATTTTCCGTGACGACGAGCGGAAAAAACGCGCAACAGCTCAGCCCATTTGACCACCTACCCTCGGGCATGACCCGCTCACGCCCCGCGAGACTCACCGTCTTCGAATCGGCCCAACGGATCACCGGTTTTTTTCACTCTCCGCCCGCGCGGTGTTCCATCGGCCTGCGCGCGCCGTCGCCTCCTGCCGCGCCGCATCGAGCACGACGACGGGGCACGACTCCTTGTTTTCGTCGGGTCCCGCTTCGCGCCCTTTCATCGGCGGACCCACCCGAAACGTCGGCCCAGCGATATCTTTGTCAGGGCCTTCCCACGTGGGGAATTCGTCCGAGGTCGAGCGACCGGGGAAGGAGCCAAGCAGGTTGCGGTGGGCCCGTCCGCACGTCGCGAACTGCCGTGGTTCAATCTCCGCGGGTCCGTCTGCCGCGGGCCCGTTCGCATCGACCTCGTCGCGACCGTCGCCACGACGACTCCCCGTGACTCGAGATCGACCGTCCCGCGAGCATGGCGGCGATTGAGGCTAACCAGAAGGTCTGACGTGAACCCAAACGTGGCCGTCGACCCGGTTGCCACCTTGCCCGCCGGCCAAACGTCGCCGATCGTAAACCGGGCCAGATGGTTCGGCCGAAACCGCCCATGACGGACGAATCTAAGATTCCCTCCCCCAGCGCGCCCCAAAACTGACGGACCGCCCAAAATGGGCTAGCCACCCGATTCAAAAACGATCCTGCTTCCTGCAGACCTGAACGAACAACTCCCTTCCGAGCAGCGCTTCACCACACTCCTTCCGAAACCAACCATCGCCATGAAAAAATCCTCCCTCGCCCTCTTCGGCCTCAGCGCGTGCGTGCTCGTCGTCGGACTCATCGCCGCCGACACCAAGAAAGCCGCCCCCGCTCCGACCGCTCCAGTAGCCGAAAAACAGCAAAAACTCGTGCGCGTCTCCACGCTGAAAACAGTGGAAGCCAACCAAGAATTCCAGACCAACGTCCAAAAAATGCAGGCCCAGCGGCAGGCTGCCGTGGAGTTGAACACCGCGTTTGAAAAGGAAACCAACGCCGCCAAGAAAAAAGAGCTGAAGGCCAAAGTTGACGAGGCCTTGGCCGCGCTCAATTCCAACAATCAGGCGATGATGAAAGCCTATGGTTTCTCGCTCGATCGTAACTATACGCTCGTGATCGAAACGGCCCACATCTACATGCTGGTCAGTGACGAGGAGGCCGCGAAGATCGAAAAAGAGCAGCCCGCCGCCGCGCCGAAAAAATAACCCGCGTTCAGGCCCACGGCCTCACGGCCCGGGCGCGAAACCGTCTTCAGTACCGGCTTGGACGCGATAGGCGCCGGTGCGGGCAGTGCCGCTCCGGGTATTATAGAGTTCGATGATGCGCGTAAGTTCGAAGAGTCCGAGCAGCGCGTCGCGATTCGTGTCGGCGGTATGATAAGGCGTGAGCGCGGCGGGGCCCGACCGATTCAGGTCGGGTGCGAAACCATCTTCCGTTGTCGCGTCCAGTCGATAGGCACCGGTGCGGACTGAGGCGTGGCGCGCGTTATAAAGTTCGATCACGCGGGTCAGCTCGTTGAGCGACAGACGGCCGTTGGCGTCAGTGTCGGCCCCGTGGCGCGCCGCGCCCACCACCACGACGAGCGGGTCGGGTTGGGCGAGCAATTGCAGCGCCGGCCCGCTCAGGCGCAGGTTGACCAGCGCAGCGACCGACTGGGCGCCGCTTTGCCCTGCCGGCACGGCGACCACGAAACTGAAATTCAGCGGGCTCGGCGGCATCGTCGTCCACGACCACGTCAGCAGCTGGGTCGCACCCACCGCCGGTTTCACCTGCGCCGCGCTGCCGGTCTCGGAAACGAAAGCCCAGCCCGTCGGGAGCACCGTCTGCCAATCGAGCGCGGCAGCCGTGCCCGCATAGGTCAGCGTGTGCGCCAGCGTATGCAGCGCACCGCCGACGTAACCGGCCGCCACGAGCTGCTGCCCGGCCACGGTGCCCGCCGGCACCACGGCGAGCACGGCGGCCACCGAGGTGACGCTGCCGCCGGCATTACCGACGACCACGGTATAGCTGCCGGCCTGGCCCACACCCACGGCGCCGAGCGCGAGCGAGGCGGCGGTGGCGCCGGGCACGGCCACGCCGTCCTTTTGCCATTGATACGTGAACGGGCCGACCCCGCCGGCCACGACCGACAGCGTGACCTCGCCGCCGGCCCCGGTTTGCCGCGACTGCGGTGCGGTTGCGATCGTCGGCGGCGGACCGGCGGCGATGATGTACGTGGTATCGGCAAAAACACTGACTTCGCCGTCGGCGGCGGTCAGGCGCAGCACGTAGGTGCCGGAGCCGGAGAAAAGGGCGCTCGTCTCCGCGAGATTGGGGTTGCTGAACGTCACCGTGCCTGGGCCGCTGACCTTCGACCAAAGGGCGGTGACGGCGCCGGGCGGGTTCGGCTGGCCGTCGTCGGAGACGGTGCCGGCGAGGGCAACGACGGTGGTCGGGAAGGTGCCGCCGGTGCCGGGCGAGACGATGGGGGCGAGGTTGCCGGGGACGACGCTGAGGTTGTCGAGCACGACGGTGTTGAGCGCGCTGGCGGCACTATCGACGGCGAGGCCGACATGGATGGGCGCACCGGCGCCGAACACCTGCGTGGAGCCCTGCTTGACCCAGGCCGCGGGGGTGTTGGTCGCGGAGTTGAGCGAGCGATACGCGGTGAGCGTGTCGCCCTCACGCACGAGGCGAATCCACTGCGGGTTAACCGCGGAGCTGCCGTAGCTGGTCGCGGAGGAGCTCCCAATGACGTTGCGCCACGTGAAGTATCCGCCCCAGGAATGGGCGATGCCCATCATCCCGTGCGCCGCTGAGTCGGCACTGGCGTCGCGAATCATGACGCCGCCCTTGGCGGACAGCGCGCTGCCGGTGTGGCTGACGAGGCGGGCGGTGAGGGTGACATCGCCAACGAACTGCTGGTAGCGAAAGCGCCCGGAGTCGCCGAGCGTGCCACTCGCGGACAGGGTGTAGCTGGAGCCGGTGACCCCGGTGCTGCCGGCCGTGCCGGGAACACCGAGGTCCTCGTCGACGAGGGCGCGGCCGGCGGGGGTGAGGGCGACGTTGTCGAAGGTCGCGGACGCCGTGGTATTGAGCACGGCGTTGGTGGCGGCGAGACCGACGTCCACGGCCGGCGCGAGCGCCGCGAGGGTGAGGGCGGCGCCGACCTGGGTCCAAGCGCCGGGCGCGCCCGCGGTGTCGGCCGCGCGAAAGGCGGTGAGCGTATCGCCGTTGCGCTCGAGCTTCAGCCACAGGGGAAACACCGTCGTGCCTCCGGCCGTGAGCGTATTGGCGCCGCTGACACTGCTGCGGGTGTGCCATTCGAGGGCGCCGGACGGCTTGACGCCGAGTACCGCCCGGCGGGCGCCGCGGTAGTTCGTCTCGCGCAGCATGACACCGGCGAGCGCGCCGGCCCCGGCGCCGGCGCCAAAGCCCGTGACGCGAGCCACCACCGAGGCGGCCACGCCTTCGACCTGCCGGGCGACGAAATGGCCGGAGTCGGTGCTGGCGGTAAAGCCGCTGCCGGAGCCGACGACGGTGAACACGCCGCCGATCTCGCCCGAACCGCCGCGGGTGGTGGACGCGCCGAGGCTGACATCGAGCCAAGCAGCGGGCCCGAAGCCGCCGACCTGCACGGTGACCTCGTCGAAGACGGTGAACTGACCGTCGGTGACGCTGATGCGGAGGAGGTAAACGCCGTTGGCGGCAAAGGTCGCGGTGGTTGCGGCGGCGGCGGGCGTGCCGAAGGTGACTAGGCCGGGGCCGGAGAATTTTGACCACGTGAACGCGAGGGGATTGGGCGCACCGTCGTCGGTGGCGGAGGCCGCGAGGTGCAGGCCGACGCCGGCGGCAAGTTGTACGGCCTTGGCGGCGGGCTGGACGACCACGATGGTGGGGGGGGTGTCGTTGTCGGCGATGGTGAGGCTCGCGAAGCTCGCGGCGTCGACCGCGTAGTTCGCATGGGGCGAGAGCGAGACGACGACGTATTCGGGGCCTTCGGTGATTGTGTCATCGATGGGCGTGACGACCAAGGCGGCGCTAGCGGCGCCGGCCGGAATCGTGAGGCTAGTGCCGAGGGCGAGATAATCGGAGCCGCTGGTGGCGGTGCCGGTAACGGTGAATGAGACGGTGAGCGCAGCCGTAGTGGCACCGGTGCGCGAGACGGTGAAGGTGCCAGCATCGGGTCCGGTTTCCGCGGCCGCGTCGTCGGTCGCAGCGATGGAGACGACGGGCGTGTTTATATCGGCGATCGTGACGGTGCCGGTGGCGGACGCACCGACGGTGTAGGCGGCGTTGGCGGCGAGGGTAAGGATGACGGTCTCGGCGATTTCGTTGAACGCATCGGCGAGCGGCGCGAGCGTGAGCGTCGCGCTGGCCGCGCCGATGGGGATTGTGATGCTCGCGGGCAACGCCGGGTAGTCGCTGCCGGGGGTGGCCGTGCCGCCGACCGTAAACGCAACGACGAGGGCGGCCGCACTGCTGCCGGTGCGGGTGAACGTCCACTGGCCCGGATCGCCATTTTCCGAGGCAGCGGCGGCGGTGGCGGCGAGCGTGACGGAGGGCAAATCGTCGTCGGTGATCGTCACGGTGTGGGTGGTGTTGGCGGTGAGCGTTGCGCCGTTGGCGGCGGACAGCGTCAGCACAACCGTCTTGGCGGATTCGACGATGGGATCGTCAACCAGCGCGAGCGGAACGAGCTTCGTCGTCTCGCCGGGCGCGAAAGTGAGCGTGCCGGCGGGCAGCGTAAAATCGACCCCGCTCACCGCGGTGCCTCCGCTGACCGTGTAGTTGACCGTAACCGTCGTGGCGACGGGCTGACTCAGCGAGACGAGGACGGTGGGCGTCCCGCTTTCAGCGACGATACTCGTGCTGGAGATGGGGATACCTTCTTCGACAGAACCCGCGCGGGCGGCGAAGCCGATGGAGGGTTGGAGGGGCGCGACGTCATTGTCGCGCACGACGACAACGTGCTGATTAAGCGTGGAGGAGAGCGTGGCGCCGTTGGCGTTGCGAAGGGTGAGCACGATGTGCTCGCTGGGTTCGACCAGGAGGTCGTCGACGAGGGTGAGCGGGATCGACTGCGTCGTGACGCCGGGGCCGAAGGTGAGCACGCCGGGCGTGAAGGTGTAATCGACGCCGGTGGCATCGGCGGTGTTGGCGGTGGCGGTGCGACTGTAGTGCTGCGTGAGCGTGCTGCCGCGTGCGGCGACGAGCACCTGACGGGAGTTGCGCCGAAGATCTTCGCGCACCATCACGCCGGCGAAGCGGCTGGTCGAGGTGCCGGTGCTGGTGACGACGCGCGCAATGAAGGTGAAATCGCCGCTCGCGGGGACGCTCGCAAAATGGAACGAATCGGCCGAGCCGCCGATGGTCGCGCCCGAGCCGGTGACCGTGTAGGTGCCGCTGCCCACCGCGAAGGAGCCGGCCGTCGCCACCGAGCCCACATCGCGACCGGTCAAGGACCCGAGAGCGCCGGTCGACAGAGTGACATTGTCGAACGTGGCGGTGGCCGTGGTGCCATCCGTGGTGGAGCTACAGACGACGAGGCCCACGAGCATGGGGTCGGCGAGCACGAGCGTGGGAGGGGAAGAGAACGTGGACCACGTGATGCCGTCGGCGGATTGCGAGCAGGTAAAGACCGGGCCGGCGCGAACGATCCGGACCCAGCGCGGCAGCGTCGTCGTATACTGGAGACCCGCGTTGGTCGCCGTGCCGGGCGAGGTAACGAGGTATTCGACGGACACAGGAACGGTCGCGGCGGCCGAGAGCGTGACGGGCACGGCGAGCGTACCGGCGGACTCGGCGACGACGCTGCCGGCCGTGGCAAAGCCGAGGGCGGGCGTGGCCGTCTCATCGTCGGTGAGGTAGAGCGTGGCGGGGGCGCCGCGCGAGTAGGCCCCGGGGGCAAGGGTCAGCACGAGGGTCTCGGTCCCTTCAGCGAGGGTATCCTGGATCGGCGTGACGGGGACATCGACGCCGGGTGCTCCGGCCGGAATCACCACGGTGCCGGAGAGCGTCTGGTAGTCGACGGTGGGGGTGGCCGTGCCACTGAGCGTGTAGTTCACCGTGAGTGCCCCGGTGGTGCTGCCGGTGCGGGAAAGATAGAACTTGCCGGCAGCGGTGGCGCTTTCGGCAAGCGTGGCGACGCCGTTGTTGGCGGTGCCGTGGGCATCGACGAAGACGGTCGGCTGCTCGTCGTCGTAGAGCCAGAGTGTGGCGCTGCGGGTGGGCTCCCAGGTCTGATAAGTCGCGCTCGGCGTGAGGGTGACGACGATCGTCTCGAGGTCTTCGGCGAGCGCGTCGTTGAGCGGCGTGACGGTGATGTCGATGGCGTTATTTCCGCCGCCGTTGGTAAACGTAACCGAGCCGGAGAGCGCGGCGTAATCGGTGCCGGCGGTGGCGGTGCCGCCGACCGTGTAGTTGACCGTGAGGGCGGCGGTGGAACTGCCACGCAAGGTGAAGCGGAACTTGCCGGCGGTGGAAGGTTCGCGCGCACTGGCGAGCGGGATGACCTCGACGTAGGGCAAGTCGCCGGCATCGGAAATAGTGACGATACCCGAGCTGACCGGACCGAGCCGGTAGGCGCCGCTGCCGCCGGCGGCGAGTTGCACGAGGACGGACTCGTTGGCGGGTTCGCCGAGGCGATCAAAGCGCGGCGTGATCACGAGGCTCGCGCGGGCCTCACCGGCCGGGAGCGTGACCGAGCCCGGGAGTGCCTCGTAGTCCACGCCGTGGAGCGCGGTGCCGGCGAGCGCGTAATAGACGGTGAGCGGTCGAGATATATCGCCGGTGCGCGTGACGACGAAGACGGCGGGGTCAGGCACGGCTCCGGGCAGGGCGAGGTTGACCTCGGTGCCGGTGGCGTCGGCAACTTCGAGCGAGACGACCTGCTGGTCGTCATCCACCACGGTGAGCGTGGCGGTGGCGGCGGTGGGATCGACGAGGTAGGCGGCGTTGGTTGCGAGGGTGGCGACGACGGTTTCGAAATCTTCGGCGACGGTATCGTTAAGCGGCGTGAGCGTGACGGCGGCGGTGGCGGCGCCGGCGGGGATCGTGACCGTCGCGGGAAGCGGGGAGTAGTCAACGCCACTGGTGGCGGTGCCGGCGTAGGTGAGCGAGACCGTGAGGGCGGCAGTCGTGAGGCCCGTGCGCGCGACGCTGAAATTGGCGGTGCGCGTGGGATTTTCCTGGGCGGCGAGGGTGTCGGCGCTGAGCGAAATTTTCGGGAGCGCGGTATCGTCGTCGTCGAGGGTGACGGTCGCGGTCGGCAAGCCCTCGACGGCGTAGGCGGAGTCGAGGCCGAGCTGGAGGATGATCGTCTCGGGGCCTTCGCTCACGGTGTCGTTCACCGGAGTGACGACGAGATCAAGCGTGGAGGAGCCGGCGGGGATCGTGACGGTATTGTAGGGCGAGCCGGCGGCGAGTGTGGGCGTGAACGTGTAGTCGGTCGTAAGAGTGGCGGTGCCGGTGGGGGGAACGAGCGCGACGATGAGCGGCTCCACGTCAGAGCCGGTGCGCGTCAGGGTGAATTTTCCGGCGACGGTGCCCGCCTCGGTAGCCCGCGGCGTGGTGGCGGCGATCGACACGGTGGGGACGAGTTCGGCGGAGAAGTTGGCGCCGGAAAAATTGGGGCCGACGAGGACACTGTTGTTGAAGAGTTCGTTGAAGGTGTAGCCGAAGAGGAGCGGCGAAACGCTGTAGGTGCCGGCGGCGAGGTTAGGAATGGTGTAGTAGCCATCGCTGTCGGTGAGCACGCCGTTGCCCGTGCCGGTGGAGACGCCGACGCCGGCGAGTCCCCGGAGGGCGAGCGTGATCCGGCCGGAGAGGGCGAAGCGGGCGTTGCCGTTACCGACGATGACGAGGAGGTGGCGCGTGGCGGTGCCGCCTTTCATGTCGGAGACCGTGCAGGTGACGACGTACTGGCCGGCGGTGGCAAAGCTGCGGGTGAAAGCAGGGGCGTTGGGGCCGACGACAGCGGTGGCGGCGGCGGTGTTGTCGGAGGAGCGCCAGTGGTAGGCGAGTGCGTCGCCGTCGGGATCGGCGGTGGTGGCGGTGAAGGTGACGGGGGCGGTGGTCGGGACGTTGAGGGCCGTGGCGGTGAGCGCGAGCGAAGGCGCGCGGTTGCCAGGGAAAGGCCCGAAATTCACCCGCACCTCGGCGCTGCGCTCGCCGGCGGCGTCGGTGGAGACGGCGAGCGTGGTGAGGTAAACCGCGGCCGCGGGATCAGCAAAGGTCTGGCCCACGACGAGCGGGGCATCGGAGCGGCCGGCGGGCGACGACGGCGTGGTGTCGATGAGGTGGAGATTGGACCCGCCGTTCTGCGGCCACCGCCAGCCGAGGAGGACCCCGCTGGCGGTCCACTTGTTTTCTACGTCGATCAGCGCCCGGAGTTCGCACCAGTAGGTGCGCTGGGCATCTTTCGTAAGTTTCAGCGCGTAGCGTTTGGTGGGGTCGAGCTGGGCCTGGTCGAAGGCGTGGAGGCGATACGTACCGCTGGCGGTGATCGTCTGCACATAATCATCGGGGAGCCAGCGGACCTGGTTTTTCGCCTGCGCGTTGAGGTGGTTGCGGGGGAAGTTCGAGCCGGAGGAGCCCATGACGTCGAAGCTGTCGCCGTATTCAAGATTTGAACCGGGGCCGATGGCGCTGGCGCCGCCGGTGTCCCAGTAATTGGCGTGGGCGAGGCCGAAGCAGTGGCCGAGCTCGTGCGCGACGGTGCCGGGGGAATCGTTATACATCCAGACGCTGGTGCCGCCGCCCCAACCGCCGACGCCGGCGCTGCGCGGGCCGCCGGTGAGGCGGATGACGACGGCGTCGAAATCGCCGCTGTCGTAGCCGAGCTTGCGGGCCTCCTCGCGGGCGTGGGTGTGCTCGAGGCCGAGGGCGTCGAACTCCTTGCTGAAACCCTCGGTGGAATCCTTCTGCACATACCAGGCCTCGTTATGCGGGAGCTTGATCGGCGGCGTGACGGTCGCGTGCACGGTGAGACGACCATAGGAAGCTTTGTAGAAAAAATCGGAGACGTCGCGCATGACCTCGTAGCACTTGGCCTCGGAGACGGGGACGGTGTTTTGATCCGCAAACGTGAGCGGGAGGTAGAGCACGCGGAGCTCGCCGAGGGAGGTGGCGGGCGAAGCGGGGAGCGCGCCGGTGAAGCGTTGCGCGCCGCCGGTGAGGCCCTCGCTCTGCACTTCGAGTTGCGCGAGTTGGGCCTCGAAGAGCAACACGTGGCTGCCGTCGCAGAGGTAGACAATCTCGCCGTGGGCCTCGACGGCGACGACCTCTGCCGCGATGGCCGCGTCCGGGGGCGTGGCGAGCGTGGTCTTGCCGGAGACGGGACAGAGCTCGACGGCCGGTTTGCCAAAGAGAGGAATCTCGCCGACCTCGAGCCGGCGAAGCGGACTCTCGTTCACGGCCAGCTTGCGATCGACGGCGACGCCGTTGAGCGAGGCATTGGGCAGCCAGCGCATGGACTCCGCCCGGCGGCCGTAAACGTAAGCCTCGTAGGTGGCACCGTCCGGGAACTCCGCGTAGCGCGCGATGGGCGGCTGCCCGAGCGCGGCCGGATCGAGCGGGGTGGACTGATAGATGCGCACGTGGGCGCGGCCCTCAATGCGTTCCTCGAGGTAGGCGATGACCTCCGCGGGCAACTGCTGTCGCGCGACCAGCGGCACGGCCTGGCGTAACGCCTCGCGCGGATCGCCGACAATCAGCGCCGTGAAGGCGGGTCGGCGTGCGGCCGCGAGCTGCACGCCTGCGGCGACGAGCGCCGGACGTTCGGCGGGGGACGCGGCCAGGTAGCGCTGGGTCCACGACTGAAACTGACCGAGCGCCGAGCCGGGGGCCGCGAGCACGGGCGAAAGTGCGGCCGGGGAGCGCGGCACCGCCGGTGCGACGGGGGAAACGGCGGCTCGGGCGGCCTTCGCCGCGGGTCGGTGGTCGGCGAGCGTCTCCGGGAGTGGAACCGAACGGGACGGTGAAGAGGTTCGCCACCAAAGAATGAATGCGGCAAGCACACCGAGCAGAGCGACGGCGCGACCAAAACGTCGGGGGGACTTCATGGAGGTGGGATTCCGGCAGCGGGGACCAGCCGGAGGCGGAACCGAGAACAGCGCAAAACACCGGCGAGACCAGCGCAAACCGCCAGTCAACGCGGCCTGTCCTCACGGCCCCGGGGCCCAGCCGGCTCCGGGGCCCGACGCACGTCCACACCGGGCTGTTTTGCGCGGGCGCGAACCAGTCGGCGCCGGCCCCGGCCGGGCCGCGCCGCCCGAGCGCCGCGGTGGCCGCTAAGCCGGATCGACCGCCACGCCCTCGGCCCGCAGGCGCTGGAGTTTGTAGGTGAGCGCGCGGCGGCTGATGGCGAGCTCCCGCGCTGTTTCCGTGCGGTTGTAATTGTTTTTCCGTAACGCCTTCAGGATCGCCTCGCGCTCGATTTGCTCCAACCGCTGGGCGTCGACCGGCTCGAGGGTCGGCGCGGAGGCCTGAGCGGCGATGCGCGCCGGCAGGTGTTCCGGCAGGACAATCTCGCCCCGCGACAACAGCGCCGCGCGTTCCATGGCATTGCGCAGTTCGCGCACGTTGCCGGGCCAGCGGTAGTTCGTAAGACAGGCCGTGACCGTGGCGGAAAAACGCGATTTTTGGCGCGTGAACTGACCGATGAAATGCGTGGCGAGCGGCAGGATGTCCTCCGGGCGTTCCCGCAGCGGCGGCAGGTGAATTTCCATCACATTGAGCCGGTAATACAGATCCTCCCGGAACCGGCCCGCGGCGATCTGGGCCTCCAGATCCCGGTTCGTAGCGGCGAGGACGCGCGCATCCGTATGCGAATCGCGCCCCGCACCGATCCGGCGAAACGATCCGTCGTGGATCACGCGCAGCAATTTGGCCTGCAGCGCCAACGGCAGCTCGCCGATTTCATCCAGAAAAATCGTGCCGCGGTTCGCCTCCTCGAACCGCCCCAGCCGCGCCTGGGTCGCCCCCGTAAACGAGCCCTTCTCGTGGCCGAAGAGTTCGCTTTCGAGGAGATTCTCGGGGATCGCCGCGCAGTTGACCTTCACCAGCGGGCCCGCCGCACGCGGGCTCCAGCCGTGGATCACCTCGGCGACGACTTCCTTACCCACCCCACTCTCCCCCGTCAACAACACGCGCGTTTCCGACGGGGCGACGACGGCCGCGTCGCGAAACACCGCCTGCATCAGCGGACTCGCCGTGACCACGCCGCTCGGGAGGCTGTCCGCCACCTGCTCCGGAGGCAGCGCCACCCCGCGCCGCTCCGTCGCGAGCCGCACGGTGGCGATCAGTTCGTCGAGATCGATGGGTTTGGCGAGATAGTTGACCGCGCCGTCCCGCATGGCGGCCACCGCGCTGCGGATATCGGCAAACGCCGTGACGAGCAGCACCGGGAGCGTCGGATGTTTCTGCCGCACCCGGCGCAAGGTCTCGATGCCCGACATGCCGGGCATGCGGACATCGCTGATCATCATCGCAAACGTTTCGGTCTCCAGCATCGCGAGCGCGGCCTCGCCCGACGCGGCCGACTGGGTCCGATAGCCTTGGGCGCCCAAGAAGGTCTCCAGCAGGCTCCGCTGCCCGCGATCGTCATCCACGATCAAAATGGCCGCCGGCGGCAACGCGCTTTCCTTCATACGACGGGCTGGGCCAACTTCAGGCGGCTGAACCGGAAGATCGCGCCGTGCGGCTGGTTGGCCGCGCACGTGACCTCCCAGTGGTGGGCGGACGCGATCTGGTGGACGATCGCTAGGCCGAGGCCCACGCCCTTCGGTCGCATGGTCACGTAGGGTTTGAAGATGGCGGCCCGCTCCGCCGCGGGCACGCCGGGACCATCGTCGCAAATTTCCAGCATAGCCTCGCGCGGCCCGGTCAGCGCGAACCGGATCTCGATCATCCCGCCGGGGGCCACGGCCTGGGTCGCGTTGAGCAGCACGTTGAACAGCGCCTGCCGCAGCAACTGCTCGTCGGACTCGATGACGAGCGGCGCGTCCGGCTGGCGGAGGGTAATGTGCTTTTCCTCGATGTCCGGCACCAGCGTGCGCGCGACATCGGCCACCAACCGCCGCACCTCCACCGGACCGAGGTGGGCCTCGCGCGGTTTCGAGTAATTGATGAACTCGTTCAACTGCACGGTGACACGGTCCGCCTCTTCGATGATCGTCGAGGCGTGCTCCTTGAGCTTCGGCGAACGCTGCGCTTGCATCGCGATCATCTGCGCGAGGCCGCGGATGAGATTGAGCGGGTTGCGCGTCTCATGCGCGAGCCCCGCGGCGGCGAAATTCATCTCCTTCAGGTGCGTGTTCATCTCGCCCGCCGTGACGAGCCGGATTTGCAGTTCGGAATTCTGCGCGAGATTGCGCCAGGCGAGCACAGATAGCACCGCGCCGCCGAGGGCGAGCAAGCTCACGAGCGAGCGCAGCAATAGGTCGCTCTGGACCACGCGGCGCATTTCGCCCGTCGACATCGAAAGCACGAGACTGTGCGCACCCTGTTTTTGGATGACCGAATCATAGTCCTCCTTCGACATCCATGACGGCCGGCTGAACAGGGGCCGGGGCGCGGTCCCGCCCGCCGCGTCCGGCACGACCGCCGCGCCGGGCTCGGACGGCCGCCGCGGTCCGGGGGCCCGGAACGCGCGGGTGAGGCGCTCGTCGCTCACCACGATGGCCGCCGGCGGGCGCGTGCCGTCCTCCGCCGCCGGCGAGCCCAAATCCATCAGATTCAAAATCGTGAGCGAGTGATCCCGCCAGAACACCCCGCGCGCCCGCAGCATTTCCGGCGTTAACTCCACGGGCTGGCCGGCACTCGCGATCGGTTCGCCAGTGGCGCCGAGAATCGCGATCGCCTCCAACTCCTGCGGCCGGATCAGGTCCTGCAGGGCCGACTGCAGCCGCTCCTTGGACACCACCAGACCGTTGCGACGTTGCGAGCGGACGACGACGCCGAGGGTCGACGTGATGTCCCGGCCGCGGTTGACCAACGCCTGGGCGGCGTCGCGCTTAAAGCGCAAATGCTCCTCGATCTGCCAGCCACAAATCCCCAGACCGCAGCCAATCAGGGTGACGGAAACGATGAGATTTCGCTTTGCGGACGGCCAAATCATGATGGGTGCAAAGCGGACTTAACCCCGGACGCCGCGCCGTTCCAAGTCCGCAATCAGGGCGTGCCGAGGAATTTCTTCATCTCGCCTTTCTCGAAGGTCTTCGGCGCCAGTTCCAGTTTCGCCCGCTCCGCGGTCGCCATTCCGGACAGATCGTTGGGATCGGCCACGACATGGGGCGTGAGGAAAATCAGCAGCTCGGTCTTCTGGTTCTTTTTGATGTTACGTTTGAACGCATACCCCAGCAGCGGGATGTCACCGAGCAGCGGCACCTTGTTCTCTTGGTCGATCACCTGCGTGGAAATCAGCCCGCCGATGACGACGGTCTGGTCGCTGGGCGTGACGACGACGGTGTCGGCCGAGCGCTTGTCGATGACGGGGGAATTCACGGTGTTCGAGATGGCGACGGTCGTCGCGCTGAGCGACGAGATCTCGGGCGAGACGATCATCTCGACCAAGCCGGCCTGCGTGATGAACGGCGTCACCCGCAAGATGATGCCGACATCCTGATAGGTCACGGTGTTGATCGTGGTGTTGGTGGTGTCGCTGACGCGCGAGTTCGTGATGATGGGCACCGACTGACCGACGAGGATCGTGGCCTGCTGGCTGCTCCGCGTGAGGATCGACGGCCGCGACAGAATCTCGGTTTTGTTGACCGACGACAGGGCGTGGATCGTCGCGTCGACGTTTCCGCCTAGAATTTTGTAGAACGCGCCGTAGGACGTGGGATCGGTCAGCGCACCGGCGACGCCGAACTTGGTGAGGGCGTTGCCCTCCGGGTTGTTCTTGATGGCGATCCGGCCCGTGTAGGACGCCTCGGCGCCGAGATCGAGGTCCTTGTCGTGCGTGACCTGGAGGAAGACGACGTTGATCAGCACCTGGGGCTTCGGCTTGTCGAGGCTGGCGATGATCGTCTTGATGTTGTCGTTCGTATCGTCGTCGGTGACAATGATGAGCCGGCGCGACTCCATGTCGCTCGTGATCATCGCGTCGCCGAGCATGGTCGAGTTGTTATACTGCCGGTTGGAGGCCCCGCTACCTCCGCCCCCGCCACCGGCGCCCCCACCGCCGCCGGTGGCGGAGGAACGGGCCGGGGTCGCAGTCGAGCGGGCGGGCGTCTGCGCCGGCCGGGTTTGCGCCGAGACGTCGGCAGCGAGGAGCACGGAGATTCCGAGCGTGAGCCACGAACGGAGGGAAAGACGGGAGGGATTCATGAGCATGCCTGGGAGTGAAGGTTTGCGCGACGCGGGTGGGTTAGCGGCGGCCGCTCGTGGAGAGCGTGGTGTTGGACGACGTCGTCTGGCTGTTGTTCGCCGCGCGGGTGGCCAACGGATCGGTCTGGGTGGAGGTCGACGCGCGCGAATTGCTGGATTGGAAAAGATTCTTGAGGACCGACTCGACCTGCTTCACGTCGGCATTTTCCAACGTGTAAACGAAGACCTTTTGTTTGCGGGCGGGACTGGAATCGAGCTGCGCGATGATGTCGCTGATCTCGGGCATCGAGTCCTTGCCGGCGGTGACGATCACCGAGTAGGTCCGGGCGTCGGCGATGGCCACGACCGGCGTGGAGCGCGCCGAGGAGGAAGCCCCGCCGCCGGCGGTGCCGGTGCGACTCGTGCGGCCGGTCGCGCCGCCCCCCGTGGTGCCGCCGCGCCCGCCAAAGCCCGGGAACCCGGGAAAGCCGCCGGGAAACCCGCCAGCGCCGCCGCGTCCGGCTGTCGCACTCTGGCCCTGGCTGGGCGACGAAAAGATATTCGTGATGAGCTGCGCCATCTCGACCGGGTCGGCGTTCGTGAGTTTGAACATCTTCATCGTCGAGACGGTGTCGGCGGAGGTGTCGAGGGCGGACACGATTTCGACAATGTGGCGGACGTTGATGTTGGTGTCGGTGACGACGAGGGAGTTACTGTCCTGGTTAGCCGTGAGCGTGGCGGAGCCGGGGATCAACGTCGCCAGGTCGCGGGCGGCCTGGGTGGCGTCGATGCGGCGCAGCGGGATGATCTGCATGACGAGTTCCGCATTCATCGGAATTTCCTGCGCGTCGTTGCCCGTGCGGATCGGAATGTTTTTCTTTTTCGCGTCGTCCTTCGAGCTGACGATGAGGCTGCGGCCCTGCACGCTGGCGCTGTAGCCGTTCTTGTTCAGCGCCTGGTTGAGCAACTGCACGGCTTCCTCGCGCGTGACGGCCTGCGAGCTCCACATGTCGACGGTGCCGCGGACGGGCGTTTCGAGGACGATGATGAAGCCGGCGGCGTCGCTCATGTAGTTGAGCACCGTCTCGAGGGGGGCACCGCGGAAATTGAAGCGCAGCTCGCCGGGTTTGGCCGCCGGCCGGGGGCCGGGGACCGCGCGCGCGTCGGGGGCCGGAGCCCGGTCGGGCGCAGGCGCGGGAGCGGGAGCGGCGGTTTGGGCCGAAGCGCCGGCGGCGAAGGCGGCGAATCCGAGCCAGAGGGACGGGGTGAGCAGGGTCGTTTTCATTGTTTCAATTGTTGTTGGCGTTTCTCCATCAGGCGGCGGAGCGCATCGGAAGCATCGGCCGGAATGGCGAGCGGGGCGCCGGGGCCGGGATTGGCCGCAGCTTCGGCCGCGCGCGCCTCGCTGCGCACGATTTCGACCCCGATCACGGACCAGTCGCCGCCTTCGGGCCGGCGCAGTTGCTGGCCCATTTTCAGGGTGAGGGCCTTGGCGTCGCGTTCGAGTTCGACGCTGTCGGCGGCGATGCTTTTGACCGTGAATTTCCCGAGCGCGCCGCCTGCATTGAGGGCCTGGCGGTAGGCGGTATCCGGACTGTCGAAAAAGGCGAAGAGGCCTTTTTCATACTGCATCGTGCCGACAAACGCGATGACCTCGGTGCGAGGCGATGGCGTATCCGCCGACCGGCTACGCCCGACGCGATTCGGGTTAAAGATATTGCGGTCCCCGATCAGCCGGTAGGTCTCGAAGGCCGGGCCGGCGGGTGCGACGACCTTCGGGCGCTCGGACGATTTCCCGGAGGACGAAGGCTTCGGGGTGGACTTGGCGGCCGGCTTCGGCGCCGGCTTGGCGGACTCGACGACCGACGAGGGGGAAACCTTCGGCGCGTCGGCCGCGACGGCCGAGTCGACCGCGACCGCGAGGGCAACCAGGAGGGGAAAATAACGCGGGTTCATAGTCTGCCCTCCAACGGGGCCATCCGGAGGCCGCTGACGATGAGACCAAGGGTGAGCTTGTTACCGCCTTCGTCGCGCGCCGTGAGTTCGACCGAGTCGACGCGCAGTGCGATGGGGGACTTTTCGAGTTCGTAGAGAAAACGGCTGAGCGTGGCGAGGGTCCCGGTGGCATCGACGCGGCACTCCAGGGTCGAGGAGCGGTCCGTGCCGCGTTTCCACTGCGGTTTGATCGAACCGAGTTCGATCCGGTTGTCGCGCCCCCAGCGATCGAAGGCCGAGATCAGATCCTGTTCGGCCTGCGCGGCGTCCTTAGGGAGCGCGCCGGCCTGCATCTCGGTCCATTTCCGCTGGGTCTGCGGACCGCGTTCGATGAGGCCGCGGCCCCGCGCCACGTCTTTCTTAAGCTTCACGATTTCGGCGGCGTGCGTCTGCCACGTTTTGGTGAGAGGCGTGATGAGGACGGCGTCGAGCACGTAGAGCGCGATGGCGGCGGCCGTGGCGATCAGGAGCACCTTCTGGCGGTTTTGCGGATTGAAATTCATGAGCCGGTGTTTCCTTTCCAACGAAACGTAAACGTAAACTGCGCGGGCACCTTGCCGCGAATCTGTTCCACTTTCACCGCTTGGACTTCCTGCACCTTCCGCAGTTGGTCGAGGGTGCGCAGGAGGGAGGCATTGTCCCGGGCCGTGCCGCTGATGCTGACGGTCTGGGCGGTAATCCCGTGGATTTCCACCGACCGCGCCGTCACGCTGCCGTTGTCCGGGAAGCACTCGGTCACGCGGCTGAGGATCGTGAGGTTGCGAAACGATTCGTCATACCACGGCCGGAATTCCCGGATGCGGTCCTGCACGACATCGAGGGCCTTCACCTCGACTGCCATCGCTTCCCACTCGGCGCGGAGCGACCAACGGCGAAACTCCTGCCAGGCGAAAAAGCCCACCGCCAGCACGGCGGCGCCGCCGACCGCGAATCCCGCCGTCGCGAGGCGTTTCGAATTGTAGCGGGCCACCATTTTGGCCCAGCGCCCGGGATGCGGCGGGAGAAACTCCAGATCCGGGCCCTCGGCCGCGAGCCAACGGGACGCGACTTGCTCGGCGATCTGATCGGAAATCGGCTGCTGCGTCGCGAGGCTGCGCGTGACGGCCACCCCTTCCGCCCCGGCCCACTCGGCGAGTTTCTCGGCCAGCTGGCGGCACATCGTCTCGTCGCCGCAGAGGGCGAGTTGCCGGAGGTCCGCCCGCAAATCGGCCGGCACCTGTTCGAAGGTGATGCGCAGCTCGCGGGCGACCGCGTTGCCGTTCACCACCTGCTCACCGACCTCGGATTCGACGGCGGCCTCGCACGTGCGCAGCGCCGCGATGCCACCGCCGGCAGAAATCAGAAGCGTCGCGCCCTTCGGTTCGACGGCGACCGTGATGCGGCCTTGGCCGGCGGGAGCGATCACCCCGGGCAGCGCCGCGAGGCCGAGCGAGAAACTGACCGACTTCAGGCCGGCGGCTTTAACCACCGTCGCCAACTGCTCGAGCTGCTCTTTGCGCACCGCGAGCTGGGTCACATAGGCGACTCCGGCGGAGCGGTGAAACGACCGCGCGATCTGCAACTGCGCGGGATCGCAGGGGAATCCTTTCTCGGCTTCGATCTGGAGAAAGCTGACGGCATCCTCCGGCGAAAGCGCCGGCACGGTCGTGTGCTGGCTCATGATCCAACCGGCCGGGAGCGCGACCACACAGTGGCGCTCGCGGATACCGGCGGCGTCGAGATGGTTCCGGATCTCGCGGCCCACCAGCTCGGACTCCGGATGCAGGAGGTCGAGCGTCAGGGCGGCGGACGCGGCCTTGACAACCTCATTGGCGCCTTTGGCGCGCGAGACTTGGCACGCCCGCAGATGGCCGTCGGCAAAAGCCAGCCCGAGGACTGAGGCCAGTCGTTTCTTGGTTTTCCGTTTCGTGATCACGATGAATTATTCGTTCCTTTAAAGGTTTGCCGGACCTGGGCACCGAGCGCCCAGCCGGAGGCACTGAGATCCTGATGGTAAATGATCCGCGGGGTGCCGGTTCGGGTGTCGAAAATAACCTTCTCGCGGCAATAGCCACGGCCGAACCGCCCCACCGCCGCCACATCGGCCGTAAACTGGTAGGACTGATCGGTGAGGTAGCGCCCGGCCTGGCGGATCGCCGCGGGCGGCAACACTTGCGTGAGCCAAGCGAACGAGGTGAGCCCGTCCGGATGGGCCACCCGGTAGGCGGCGAGCGTCGCGGCGTTGTCGAGCCCGATGCCGGGGATGCAGGCAAGCACCGCTTCGCTCGCGGTGTTGACGTTGATCAGGCCCTGCTGCGTCGCGCCCGTGGCCGTCGTGATGTCGGCGTGAATCAGCCCAAATTCTTCGGCCGTCATCTGGCTGGCGACCATGAACTCAGCGACGCTCGTCAGGTCCGGCCGGGCCGGCTGCCCGCCCTGCCCGCCGCCGGGACCGCCGCGGCCGCCCGGAAAAACGCCACCGCCCGGACCGCCGGGCGCCGTGGCGGGGCCAAAGGCGTTGTTGACGATCGCGGCGACGCGCTGCTGCTCGATGTTTTTCGAGAGCAGCAGCTGGATGAGTTGCTGGCGGTTTTGCCCGTTGCCATTCGTGACATTGACGCGCCGCGTGCCGTCGGCGCGGGTGTTAGGCTGGCGGCTGTAGACGGTGACGTATTCGAGGAGGCCGGCCAGCAGCTGGCCGTCCTGATTGTCGCGCGGGGCGGAGGCATCGCCATCGTCCTCGTTGGCATCGCGGGCGCCGTTGCGGTTGGTGTCTTCGCCGAGCAAAATGTCCAACGTGGCGCCGTCGACGAGCCGGAGTTCGTCGACCGACTCGAACGGACCGCCTTTGTTCAGGCGGGGCGGATCGAGCCGGGCATACACGTTATCGGAGCCGCCGCCCGTCTCGGCCGGATCGCCGCCGGCGGCCTGCGCGTTCGCCGCGCGCCGCCAGCTGATGATCGCCTCGACGAGATCCGGGGTCATGCCCGGCAGTTCCGTCAGCATCGCGCGGGTGGCCGTGTTGAGATTGAGCTTCGAGGCCTCGTCGATGAGGCCGAAGACGGGCTCGGTCGTGGGCGTCTGGCTGTTGTCCCGCCCGATCAGCCAAAACTGCGCTTCGCCGACCGGCAGCGCCTCGGATTTGTAGTCGGCGAGGTTGGGCACGGCACCGTTGGCGGCGAAATTGGCGAGAACGTAGCCGGCGTAACGAATGCCGCCGGCGACGGCCTGGCGCGATTCGACCTCGGTGACGCGATTGTCGGCGGCACGCAGTTCCGAACTCATCGAGTTCGCGAAATAGAGGGTGAGCGCCACGAGGCCGAGACACGTCCACATGACGATGATCAGCACCGAGCCGCGCCGCGAGCGGCCGCGCGACAACGGGGAGCTGGAGGTGGGCGGAATCATTCGAGCCCTCCTGCCGCCGCGGCGGCGTCGGTCTGGCTCGTCGTCGTGGTGGCGAAGACCGGCACGACGAGTTCGATGGGGCCGCCGGTGTCCACGGCGCTGCCGGGGCGCGCCATCACGAGGCGGAACTTGATCGCGGTGGGCAGCGTGGAGGTGACGGTGGAATCCCAGTCGGCAATCCAGTCGGTGCCGTCGAAAAACTCGATCTCGGCCGAGGCGACCCCCGAGAGCAAAATCTGCTGTTCATCGGGGCCGGTCTCCTGCACCGGGAGGAGATTGCGCGTGATCGCGCGGACGAGCGCCTTGCGGTTGGAGCCATCCGTCGCCGGAGCCAGGAAATAGGCGACCTTCTGCACTTCGGAAAAGGGATTCCACCCGTCGATCCGGCCCGAGTTGGTGAAGAAATCGGCGCTCACGCGATCCCCGGCGGGATCGTTGGGCGAGGAGGAAAACTCAGTGGTCTGGAGGGCCCCGGCCAACACCGGGCCGTTGCCGCCGCTCGGCAGCATGAGGCCGGCGAGGTCGCGGCGCACGATCCCGAGCGCACGTTGCTCCATGAGATCGCCGTCGATTTTCTCGTGGGTCGTGTTGTGCAGGCGGAGCGCGCCAAAAAACGTCGCGTTAATCGCGAGCAATACAATCGCCGCCACCGCCGTGGCGATGAGCAACTCCAGCAGCGTGAAGCCGCGGGTCGAGCGATGGGAGGGGCGCCGGCGGTTCATCACAGGGCGAGCGGACTGGCGGCCGCGGCCGCACCGGCGATTGGGTCAAAGAGCGTGCTCGCGCTCACGTCGTAGCTGTTGCCCTGGATGGAGAAGGTCACCTTCACCGTCACCTGCGTCATCGCGTCTTCGGTCCATGGCTCCGACTGCATCGTCCAGGGATAACTCGCGTCGCCGTCGGCGAGGGTGCCGCTCGACGTGGATTGGTTCATTTCGCCTGTGACAATGAGTTCGTTGATCAGGCGCTCGGCGACGCGCATGGCGGCGGCCTTGCGTTGACCGAGCAGGCCCGCCCGGCTCGCGATGCTCATGCCCTGCATCGCGACGGGAATGACGATCGCCATGAGCAAAAGCGCCGCCAACACCTCGATGAGGGTGAAGGCGCGACGGCTCCGGCGCGTGGGCTCAGTTCGCGGTGGCGGGGCGGATTTCATAACCGAGCCGATTGGCGGTCTGGACGACTTCGAGGGCGTTTTCGTTGCCCTCGCCCTGCCGGAGGATGATTTTGCGCACGCTCGACTCGTCGTAAAACCCGTCGGGCGTGAAACGAATCACGGGCAGTCCGTCCGTGAGGCCGAGTTTCTCGTCGTCCTGCTCGGAGACGGCCGGCGTGTCGGTCGCCGGGGTGTCGAGTTTGATCGTCGGGTCGGCCGAGAAGCTGGTCGCGTGCTGGTCGCTGGCGGCTTCGGTCGTGGGCACGCGCAGGCCGTAGGTGGAATCTTTGGCATTGATCCAAAGCAGCACGGGCACGCCCTCGGCGATGGCGCGGCTCTGGCCGTAATGCACGAGCGCGAGCACGCGTTTCGCCTCCGAGCTGAGCAGGCGGCCGCGGTAGAACGAGGCCATGCTCGGGGCCACCATGGCCGCGCCGATCGCCAGCAGCACCATCACGAAGATCAGTTCAATCAGCGTGAAGGCACGGCGGCGGGCGCGGGCCGGGTTACTTTGCCGAGATGGAAGCATTCACCACGTCGTCCTGAGTGTTCGCCTGACCGTCGGGGCCCAGGGAGCGGATGTCGTAGCCGCTGGCGTTGACCTTGCCGGGGAATTCGTAGACGTACCCGTGGCCCCACGGATCGAGCGGGATGTCGCTCTTTAGATAAGGCCCGCGCCAACCGGTGACGTCGGCGGGCTGCGCGATGAGCTGGTTCAAACCGTCCTGGCCGCGCGGGTAGCTGCCGGTGTCGACTTCGTAGGCGTCGAGCGCGGTGCCGAACGTCGCGATCTGCGTCTGGGCGGCGGTGATGCGCGCCTGCTCGGTGCGGCCCGTAAACTTGGGCAACACGAGCGCGGCGAGGATGCCGAGGATGACGAGCACCAGGAGGAGTTCGACGAGCGTGAAGCCGCGCTGGCCGGACGCACGGGAACGTTTTTTCGAGGGATTCAGTTTCATGGAGAAAATCATTTGATGTGATCCTGCAGGGAGAAGATGGGGTAGACCATGCCGATGAAGATCGTACCGATGAGCGCCGCGATGAGGAACAGCATGAGCGGCTCCGCCATGGCGACGGCGCTCTTCAGCTGACGATCGAGATCGCCTTCGGTGACGTTGGCGATGCGGAGGAGCTCGGCGTCGAGCTTGCCGCTTTCCTCGGCGACGGAGATCATCTCGACGATGGCCCCGGGGAAAAGGGTGCGATTTTTGGCGAGGCTCTTGCCGAGCGGCTTGCCCTCCTTGACGCGGTCGATCGACTCCGACACCGCATCGACGAGCACCTGGTTGCCGATGGAGCGGCGGGCGACGTTGAGCGAGCTGATCAGCGGCACGCCCGCACTGAGCAGGGTGCCGAGCATGCGAGTGAAACGGGCCATCGCGAATTGCGCGAGCAAGGGTCCGACGATCCACGCCCGGAGCACGAAGCCCTCCCACGCGCGCCGGCCCTTGGGGGACTTAAACCAGTTCTTCAGCGACACCACGGCCACGACCAGGCCGATGAGCACGAACAGGCCGTAGCTGCGGATGACATAGCTGGTGTTGATGATCAGCTGGGTCAGGAGGGGCAGCTCGGCGTTGAAGCCCGCGAACACCAGCTGGAAGCGCGGGATGAAAAATACCATCAGGAACACCAGCACGCCCATCGCGAGAAACAGCAAAATGGCGGGATACATCAGGGCCGCGGTGACCTTCGACTGGATGTCTTTTTCCCGCGCCTGAAAATCGGCGATCTGCGCCAGCACCACGTCGAGAAATCCGCCGGCCTCGCCCGCCTCGACCATCGCCACGTAGACGCGGGGGAAAGTCTCCGGCGAACGCTCCATCGCCTTCGAGAGCGACATGCCGTCGATCACAAGGTCGTGGATTTCCTTCCACTTCTGCTTCGCCACCGGCTCGGCGGACTCGCGGTGCAAAATCACCAGCGCGCGGCTAAACGGCACGCCCGCCGCCAGCAAGCTGGACAGCAGGCGCGTGAAGTTCTCCAGCATCCGTGGGGTGATCTTCGGCTTCCCGCCGAGCGCGAAGCTGAGACCCGCCGCCGGCGCGCCGCCCACGGCCTGGTCCGCGGGAGGAGTCGCCGCGGACGATTTCGCGGGCCCGGACGCCGATTCGGCGAGCTTGATCGGTTTCAGTCCGCGGCCCTCGACCTGGCGCATCGCCTCATGGCGGTTGCTCGCATCGAGGAAACCTTCGGTGAGCACGCCGTCGTGCTGCAGGGCCTTGTAGGCAAATTGGGGCATCGCGGTGGGCGGCTCAGATCAACGAACGCGGCAACGCCGCCGGGGCAGCGGTGGCCGGGGCCGCGCGGCCCTCGGCGGCCGCCTTGTCCGATTCCATTTCGTGCACGGTCGTGACGCTCAAGACTTCCTCGATCGTCGTGATCCCCTCCTCCACCAAGCGCCGCCCGTCTTCCGACAGGGTCTTCATGCCGGCGCGGCGCGCGGAATCGCGGATCGCATCGGTCGAGCTGTTCTTCAGGATGAGCGAGCGGATTTCGCTGCTCGAATCCATCCACTCGAAAATCGCCCGGCGGCCGTGGTAGCCGGTGTTGCGGCATTCGCGGCACCCGACGGCCCGGTAAACGTCCGCCTTGGGCGCAATCCCCAGCTTGGTGCGGTAGACGCGCGACTCCGGCGTCGTGTCGATCTTCCGGCAATGCGGGCACAGCAACCGCACGAGCCGTTGCGCGAGCACCGCCTCCAGCGAGGAGGCGACGAGATACGGCTCAACGCCCATGTCGACGAGCCGCGTGAGCGCCCCGGCGGCGTCGTTGGTGTGCAGCGTGGAGAAAACCAGGTGGCCCGTGAGCGAGGCCTGCACGGCGATCTGCGCCGTCTCCTGGTCGCGGATTTCGCCGATGAGCACGACATCGGGGTCGTGGCGGAGGATCGAGCGCAGGCCGCGGGCGAACGTCAGACCGGATTTCTCCGAAACCTGGATCTGATTAACGCCCTTGAGCTGATACTCCACCGGGTCCTCGATGGTGATAATCTTGCGCTCGGAGTCGTTGATTTCGTTGAGCGCGGTGTAAAGGGTCGAGGTCTTGCCGGAGCCGGTCGGCCCCGTCACGAGCACGATCCCGTGAGGGAGCTGGAGCACGCGCTCGAGGCAGGACAGTTCGCGTTCGCCCATGCCGAGGTCGCGGGCGCCCCGGAGCTTGGAGTTCTGCCGCAGCAGACGCATGACCACCGCTTCGCCGTGCAGCATCGGGATGATCGATACACGGATATCCACCTCGGCGTCCTCGATGCGGACCTTGATGCGGCCGTCCTGCGGGAGACGTTTTTCGGCGATGTTGAGATGGCTGAGAATCTTCACGCGCGCCACGATCGCCGGCTGGAACCGTTTGATCTGCGCCGGCACCGGGACCTCCTGCAAAATACCGTCGATGCGGTAGCGGATGCGCAGCTCGTCTTCGAACGGCTCGAGGTGGACGTCGGACGCGCGCAGCTCGATCGCATCCTTCAGGACCTGGTTGACAAAGCGGATGATCGACGCGTCCTCCGCGGCCTCGTCGAGGTTGTTGTCCGTGCCGTTTTCGTCGTCGACGACCTGCAAACCGGCCTCGTCGTCGAGCGTGTCGATCGTATCGGCGCCGACGCCGAGACGTTTCTTCATTTCGCGCTGAATCACCTCGGTCGGGGCCAGCACCGGACGGAGCCGCAGGCCCGTGAGGGCCTTCAGTCCGTCGAGCCCCTGCGTGGCGAAGAGCCGGCTCGTCGCGATCTCAATATAGTTGTCGGCGCGCCGCAGCGGCAGGAGTTCGTCGCGCAGCAGCAGCCGCGCCGGAAACAGCGAAAGCACCTGCTTGTCCGGCTCGAGTTCGTCGAGCGCGGCATAGCCGACGCCGTATTCGTGGGCGAGCCACCGCAGGACGCGCTCTTCGGTGAGCGCGTCAGCCGGGGGATGCTGGGCGAGAAACGCGCGCGCATCCGTGGTCGTGAGCTGTCGGGCCGCGATCATGCGGCCGAGCAGTTCGGGCACAGCGCTGCTCGCGCTGCCTGGGGGCGAGGATTCGGTCAACACAAAGAGAGTGCCGCTCAGGGCAGGAGACCGAACATCACGGCGACCGCCTCTTGGCGGACCGAGAGCACGGCGCGTAGTTCTTCCTGCGCCCGGGTGAGCTTGGCTTCGCTCTGCTTCCGCACCTCGCGCAGGCGGTCTAACCGGGATTTGATTTCGGCGTCCGGCAGCTTGTCCGTGATCGCTGCGCGCAGCGCATCCTGCTCGGGGTTGCCCGACGGGCCGCGCGTCGGACGATTTCCGCTTCCGCCGGGACCGCCCGGACCGCCGCCGGGAGGACCACCGCGCCCCATGGCGCCGCCCGCACTCCGGCGAATCTCGCTCACTTTGGTCAGGCGATCGGAAATCAACGCCCACTCGGCATCGTCCGTGACGCCAAACTGCTCGCGCATCCGTTCCATCATGGCGGCCGGATCGTAAGTGCCCCGCCCCCCTTTACCCGCGTTGTCGGCGGCATTGGCGTCACCGCCCGAACGACGGCGTCGGTCGCCATTCGGATCCGCCGGGGCCGACGTTTGGGCGAAAAGCCCGACGGATAAAGCACTGGCCGCCGCAACGAGCGAGAGGGCGCGAACCAGGCGGTGGCGGGAAGCGGACACGGCCGGAACTAACGAGACTGGAGGGGAAATTGCTTTCATGGGGAACACAGAGTAAAGCACCCATTGTAGCCATGTAAATAGCTATCTGTTAACGATTTCTCTGTCATCTCGTGCGCAGTCTTTGCGCAAAATGGACGGCGTCTGCGCAGAAATTGCGCACGCCGCGGCGACCTTCCCGGGCGCGACCGGACAAAAAAGCGGCGGGCGGCGCGCCCACGTGGCGCACGGCCCGCCGATTCCGTGTTTTCCACCCCCGGGCAGCCGTGATCGCGCCCAGCCGACCCCGGCGAGTGGCGGGGCGGCCGCCGAGCCCCCAAGCTTGCCTGGGCTCCGCCCCTCAAGCCGCGGAACGTCCGGCCGCTCGTATCCTTAACTTACTTACAATTTGGCGCGATCGGCGGCTCGCCGACCGGGCCGACGTTCATCGCGAGGTCGCGGCCGGGCTGCCTCGCCTGAAAGAGCGGCTTGATCACCCCCATGGACAGCAGACGGCTCGGGCGGATTTCGACGACGACGTCGTTGATCCCCGCGTCGACCGCAGCGGAGAATGTGGGCATCAGGTCATTGGCCGCCTCGGCGAAAACCGACAGGGCGCAGTTCGCGGGCAACCGCATCACCGGACAATTCCGTTCGGTGGCGTCGTCGCAGTGCGACGGGTCGAGGTCCACCGCCAAACTCCGACTCCCCCGGCCTCCCTACGCGGGTAAACAACAGCGAGGAAGTGGTCTTTTTTCTCGGGCTTCGCCAGATCCGCGAACTCTCGATGACCACGCCCGTCATCGAAGGACTTGAACAGCTCCAGCAACGCAGCTCGCCCACGCTGCCTCGGAGGGAGCGATGCCCCCCCCGCATCAGCACTGCGATTCTCACCCGCGAAATCCTCGCCTCTGACTCCCTCCTGATCGACGACGACACCACTTACCCGTCGACCTCATCCACCATGCCTGCAGGGTCGTGATGGCCTACGCGTTTCCCGACGAGCTCCGCACGCTCCGATCCATCTTTGCAGAAGTTCATGCAGTGCTTTGAACCGGCGCAGGTCTCCTAAAATAACATCGCTGGAGTTGGGGCAGGAAAAATTCGGTTGGTCGAAAAATACTCCAAACCACGGAAAGAAATCCGACCAGAAGGGCTCGTTGCACGTTCCGTCAGCCTCAGCCGTCACGATTCAGTCTGCCGTCGGCCGCGCGCTTGCGCGTGGCCCGAAAACGCGCCGGCCAGCGGGCGGCCGACGAAGTCACCGTTCGGTTTTTGCATGCCCGAGGACCATGGCATCGGGCTGCATGGCCGCAGCGCAGATCAGGGAGACTGGGTTGCAGCTGAACGATCTGATCAACCGTTCAGACAAGAGCGGTGCCCTGCGAAATTTTCCGACCAATAAAATCTTCCTGCCTCCATTCCTGAAACGGGCGGTGCGTCCTCCGGCAGCACCGTCGGGCCGTTCCTGCGCAAGGTCCAACCCCCACCTGGAGCGAGAGGAGAACCGTATTCCGACGCCATGAATTCTCCGCGTATTCATCGAATTGCCGCCCGAACTGGGGCAAGGATCGATCGTCACACCGGCCCGCACTCCAGCAGATCTCTGCCGGCACAAACGCGAACCCATCGGCTGGTACCACGGTCGCTGCGGCGCGCCCGATCTCGTGCGCCACCCGCGCTCCGGAGAGATCGTCCCCGCGGTCGATTTGCACCCCGATCCCGGGCGCGATCATCGCCCGCGTCGCTTCGCCGCCGTGCACGTGGCCGCCCCCCCTCGTGCGTCACGCCGAGGTCACCGGCGGCTTCGAACAAATCGGTCCCGTCGCAGCCGAAGCCGGGCGTGAACGGGAAGGCTGGCGCATACTCGCCGGTGCCGACGGCACCGAATCCCGCCCCACCCTCGCGCCGATCGTCACCGCGCCCCGTCGGCCGTTTCTGCATCTCAGGCCCGATCGGCCTACCCGACGGCGCGTACCAGCTCCGCCACGTCCGCCACTAGGTCGTCGCGGTTGCGTACGGTGAGCTGCGCCAGCGGTTCCGCCCCCGGCGCCACGACCGGCCGGTAATCCAACCCCCGCAGCGCCGCGAGCCGCCAGTAGAGCCCGTTTACATACGCCCGGTTGAACAGTTCCACCACCCGGGTACCCGGCCGGCAAAACACCAGGTTCGCCAGCCCCGCCCCGTGCGGCCCCACCACGACCTTCGCCTGGCGAAATGCGTTGATCTGCTCCGCCCACGTCAGTTCCTCCGCCCGCAGCTTCACAAACCCCCGGGGTTCCAACTGCGCCCACACGTCCGCCTCGTTCACCACGCGCCGCCGCCGCGCCCGGTCCCGGGTGACGTAGATCCGCTCGCCCCACGGCGACACCGCCGGGTCGTACAGCGGCGCCACCGCCTCGGTCACGCGGTCCACCATCGCCTGCGTCGGTCGCCCCTCCGGTCCCGGCAAACTGGGCACGACCAACTGCTCGCACCCAAAATGCGAATACCGCCCGGGCTCGATCACCTCGTCCGGCCAACCGGTCAACGCCCGCGCCTCACGGGCAAACGGCTGGGCCGCGTGCGCGATGATTTTCTCCGCGCCGCCCGCCCCCGGCCCAAGGGCCAACCGCCGCGGCCATTCCTCCAACAGCCAGTGCGCATAGCCCGCGCCCAGCGTGGTCGCGACCACCGCCACCGTCCCGTCGAGCCGCGTGGGCCGGCGAATTTTTTGGTAGCCGAGCAGCCAGTGCTCCCCGAACGCTTTGCCGAAATCCAGCGATACATCCCGCGCGATCGCCCGCCCGTCCGGCGACAGCACCTGGCCCGAACCGAACACCCGGCCGCCCGGCAACTGCGCGACGAATTCCCCGCCCCACTCCACGGACGCGGTCCTCCGCAGAAAGTCCCGCAGCTCCGCTGTCGCCTGCGCCGGCCCCGCATCGTCCACCCGCCCCGCCCCGCCGCCGGCCCGCGGCGTCACCGTTCCGCCCGCGCGCGCGCACAGCTCGGCGAGGCGCTCACACGCCGTCGGCGGCGGAACAGAGGTGTCGGGAGGGACCATGGAAATTCGTCAAATTGACGCCCCACTGGTGCACGTCCCGGGACCGCGTGCAAATAATTCGACCCCGTCGTCTGCCTGCGTCGCCCTCTCCCCGCGCCAGGGAACCACCCGGGTTTCCGTTGCCGCGCCGCTCGCCGCCGGGCCCTCCGCCCGCCCGCCCCACCGACCACGTCGAGTTCACCCTCGGCCCCACTGACCCTCCGACCCGAACTTACCCGGCGCGACGGCGTGCCGCGCGGCACCGTCCACGACCGCCGCCGGCACCCGCCGCCCCACCGGAAACCCCACCGCGCTTTTCGTTCAAAAATAATTATGGGGCTCAGTCCTCGACACCTGCGCCGATCTTTCCCCACGGTCACCCGTCTTCAGTCAGGCT
The DNA here is from genome assembly GCA_947461205.1 of Opitutia bacterium. Classification (GTDB taxonomy): domain Bacteria; phylum Verrucomicrobiota; class Verrucomicrobiia; order Opitutales; family Opitutaceae; genus GAS368. The sequence goes on along the minus strand of CANHJG010000010.1, from coordinate 12,814 downwards.
GCCCCAATGAAAAAACTACCCCTCTGCACCCTGTTGGCGGGTGCCCTGTTTGTTGTTGTCGGAACCATTGCCCTGGTGAGGCTCACCCCGCGGCCCGATCCGTTCGGCCTGCTGTTCCCCCTCCTCTGGGATCTGGCGATGGTCGGCATCGGCCTCGGCATCGTCTTCCGTTGTGACTGCGCGCGCCGAGCTGGCATCGCTTGGAGCATCTTCTGCATCATCGCCACGCTCGGCGTCGGCGGCGCCACCCTGTTCTGGACCCTCGGCCAGAGCAACAACGCCCTCGGCCGTGACCGCCTCGCCTTCCTCGCCGTGACGATCGCCTTCGGCGTGCTCTTCGGCCTCTGGCAATTCCTCACCCTCCGCAGCCCCGCCGCGCAGGCTTGGACCGCCCCCACCGCGCAACCCGAGCGCGAAACGCGCCACGGCTGATCTCGCCCCGCGCCCGGGGGCCCGCGCCGGAAATGCCCCCAACCTTGTGTCAGGTCTGACGTGACCAGGGCCCCTCCCCTCGGCGTTTCCCCGGCGTTGCCCTCGCCGCGGTCCTCGCCGGCCCGCTGCGCCGCCCGGCCGACACTCGTCTCCCTCGTCGCAGATCGGCACGTCGCGCCATGAAACGGACGGCTGTCCGCTTATCACGCAACCCGGGCCGCCGCGGCACGTCTCGCGGGGCACTCCGCCCTCATGCACTCCCGCTTCCGCCCGCTTTTCGCCTTCGCCGCCGTCCTCCTCCTGCCCGGTCTGCTGCCCGCCGCCGTCGTCGGCACCAACGTCCCCGCCCGCCCGCTCACCGCCGAGCGGATCCACGCCCTGCCCGCCGCCGAACAAACCGCGTGGCACGGCTACCTCGCCCAGTCGCGCGCCCAGGCCGCCCTCGATCAGGCCACGCTCGCCGCCGAGCTAAAAGCCGCCGGCCTCACTGAACCGCTGGTCCCCGCCAAGGGCCGCGGCGTAGCCCTCAACCAACCGGCCGCCTTCTGGCCCGGCCCCGCCGCCGCCCGCATCGCCGACATCGTCGTCTCGTTCCAAACCCCCGCGGGCGGCTGGAACAAGAACACCGACCTCACCACCGCCCCGCGCCGGCCCGGCGAACGCTCCGGCCATGAAGCCGGCTACGTCGGCACCATCGACAACGACGCCACCATCACCCCACTGCGTTTCCTCGCCAAGACGATCACCGCCGCCGGCCCCACGCACGCCCGCACCGACCCCTGGCGGTCCTCCTTTACCCGAGGCGTCGACTACCTCCTCGCCGCGCAATACCCCAACGGAGGCTGGCCCCAGGTCTTCCCCCTCGAGGGCGGTTACCACGACGCAATCACGTTCAACGACGGCGCCATGATCAACGTCCTCGCCCTCCTCCGCGACCTCGCCGCCGCCCGCGCCGAATTCGCCTTCGTCCCCGCCGAACTCCGCACCCGTGCCGGCGCCAGCGCCGCCCGCGGCATCGCCTGCATCCTCGCGAGCCAGATCACCTTCAACGGTCGCCGTACCGCCTGGTGCCAGCAGGTCGACGTCCTCTCCCTCGCCCCCGTCGGTGCCCGCAACTACGAAATGCCGTCGCAATCCGCCGGCGAGAGCGCCGGCATCGTGCTCTTTTTGATGGCCCTCCCCGACCCGAGCTCCGCCATCGTCGCCGCCGTGCACGCCGCCGCCGCCTGGTTTCAAAAAACGCCCCTCCGCGACGTTGTCTTCAAACCCGCCCCCGACGGCTCCGGCCGCACACTCCTTCCCGCGCCCGGCGCCGGCCCCCTCTGGCCTCGCTACGCCGAAATCGGCACCGACCGCCCCCTCTTCGGCGACCGCGACCTGACGATCCACGACGACGTCAACGAGATCTCCGCCGAGCGCCGCAACGGCTACGCCTGGTTCGGCGATGGTCCCAAGCGTACGCTCGATCACTATGCCCAATGGGCCCAAGCCCATCCGGCCCGGTAACCGGCCGCCGGCCGGCCACCGCTCCCGCGCGGCCTCCTACCGCACAATCTCCAGCCCGATCCGCAGCTGGTCTTTCCTCCGCACATCGTAGTCGAGCAAACTCTCGCCGTAGCCGTTGAAATATTGAATCTGCCCGTAGCCGCCCAACGACCGCAGCACGTCCACCGGCACGACCCACTTCAGCAGCGGCATCTGCGTGACCGGCCACGATGCATTGAATTCCGCGCTCCCGCGCCCGCGCCGCGGACTCCCCCGCAGGTGCATCGCCAATTGAAACCCCCGGTCGTGCCCGCCCCGCACCATCACCTCCACGTGCCCGCGGTAGCTCGGCAGATCCGGATTTTCGTCGATCTGCAGATACGCGATTGCCCGCGCCGAGGCCTCCACAAACCAGCCCGTCTCCGGCGAGGCCCACCGCACCCGCGGCGCCACATACAGCGTGTTCAGACTCCGTGAATCCAGCGGATGCTTCGCCGGATTCGGCGGCGCGATCAACCCGTTCGCGAGCGCCACCGTCGCCGCCCCCGCGCCCTTGCCGTTCGACTCGTGCTGCACGCCCGCCTGCACACCCACGTGGCTCCACCCCCCTTCATCGGCAAATTTCTCCCGCTGAAAAAACACCGTCGGCTTGTAGCTCGAGTCGTAAAACGGTTTCGACGCCGACTCCAAATCCCAGATCGAGGTCTGCGTGTAGCCGAAATAGAGATCCCTGATCGCCTCGGGTTCCGGCTGCGGCTCCAGCACCCGATATTTAAAACTGAACTGAAACCGCGCGTTGATCCGCTCGCGCGCGCCGACCACAAAATAAATCGGCTCGTAACCCAAAATGTGCCGCCGCACGACCTCCACGTCGTTGCGCAGATCGATGTCTCCCGCCTCGTTCTTCACCCGCTCCACCGCCCGCACCGGCAGCGCTGCATAGACCGGCGCCGGCGCGGCGCTCGCCTCCACCGCCGCCCCTTTCACCACCTTGAACATGATGGTGTTCGTCGGCGGATCCGTGAGCCGCAGCGAAACAAAACCCTCCGTCGCCGGCAGCGCCTCCGCCAACTGCAACGTGATCGCCTGGCTGGTCATCTTCGGAACCTTGAACTCGAGGTGGCCCCTCGCCGAATTGAAAACCGCCCCGCTCGCCAGATCCGCCGCCACGACTTTCAGGCGCACCACCCCGCGCGTCGTCGGCGTCGCATACACCGCCGTGATGGTCTTCGGCAACCGCACATCCGCGTCCTCCTCGTTCGTCGGATTGTCCACGTACAGCGTCAACGCCTGCCCCTGATTCGCCTCCACCGATCCCACCGGCGGCACCAGCAACAAGTCCACGCGCGCCCCCAGCGGGACCACGATCAAGGCTGCCCACAACCCAACCGCCCAAATTTTCATCGTCGGAAACACCTGCGCCAAATCTGCCGCGCCCCCGCCCCCGCTGGCGAGCGGCAAACCGCCCGACTTCCGCGCCCCCCGCCCGCCGCGCCCACCCCAGCCCCCCCCCCGCGCTCCGTCCTATTTCAGCTTTGCCCCCGCTCACCCGTCACGCAGTCTCCCCCCGCAACCCATGAGTTCTTCCCCCCTCCCCCCAGTCTCCATCGAAACCGAAAACGCGACCCCCCTCGCGCTCCATGAAACCGGCGGCCTCGGCGGCCACCCCAGCGGCCTCACCACCCTCTTCTTCACCGAAATGTGGGAGCGCTTCTCTTACTACGGTATGCGCGCCCTCCTCATGCTCTTCATGGTGAAGACCGCCGCCGAGGGCGGCCTCGGCTTCGACACCAAGAGCGCCGCCGCCATCTACGGCACCTACACCATGAGCGTGTATCTGCTCTCGATCCTCGGCGGCTTCATCGCCGACAACTTCATCGGCGCCCGCCGCGCCGTCCTCGTCGGCGGCATCGTCATCGCCACCGGCCACTTCACCATGGCGTTCGGCAGCACGCTCACCTTTTACACCGGCCTCGTCCTCATCGCGATGGGCACCGGCCTCCTCAAGCCCAACATCTCCACGATGGTCGGCAGCCTCTACCGCCCCACCGACGAACGCCGCGACGCCGGCTTCTCAATTTTCTACATGGGCATCAACATCGGCGCCTTCCTCTCCCCCCTCGTCACCGGCTACCTCGCCCAGAGCGAGGGCTGGAAAACCCAGCTCACCGCCTGGGGCCTCAATCCCCTGAACAGCTGGCACTGGGGCTTCGGCGCCGCCGGCGTCGGTATGACCCTCGGCCTCGTGGTCTACGTCCTCCAACGCGGCCGCCTCGCCCACGTCGGCAGCGCCCCCGCCCCCGAAGCCGACGGCCGCCGCCCCTGGGGCAAACTCGGCCTGGTCGCCCTCGGCTCCCTCGCCCTCATCGCCGCGATGAAGGCCTCCGACACGTATCCGGTGCTCGTTTACGTCCTCTTCGCCCTCCAGATCGCCGCCATCCTCTTCTTCGCCTTCCGCCCCGACCAGGACAGCAAGCGCATGGCCGCCATCTTGGTCTTCTTCTTCGCCGCCGAAATCTTCTGGGCCATCTTCGAGCAAACCGGCTCCTCCATCTCCCTCTTCGCCGACAAACTCACCCACAACGTCGCCTTCGGCCAGTCCTTCCCCTCCTCGTGGTGGCAGTCCGTCAACTCCATCTGGGTCATCCTCCTCGCCCCCATCTTCGCCTACCTCTGGATCGCCCTCGGCCATAAACAGCCCTCGAGCCCCATGAAATTCGCGCTCGGCCTCCTCTTCGTCAGCCTCTCCTTCGTCCTGATGGTCCCCGCCGCCAAACTCACCGCCGACGGCAAGGTCGGCCCGCTGTGGCTCGTCGGGCTCTTCTTCCTCCAGACCGTCGGCGAAATGCTCCTCAGCCCCGTTGGCCTCTCGACCATGACGAAGCTCGCCCCCCAGCGCCTCGTCGGCCTCGTGATGGGCATCTGGTTCCTCGCCGCCGCTCTCGGCAACAAACTCGCCGGCGTGCTGGCGGGTGAATTCAAGAGCGAGAACGCCACCGAACTCGCGAATTTCTTCTGGCACCAGGCCCTCATCGTCGGCGGCTGCACCGTCGTCCTCCTCGCCCTCGTCCCCTGGGTCAAAAAACTCATGGGCGGCGTCCGGTGACGCATTGCCCATGAGGCTTGGGCGCGGCATTCGCTGGTTGGCGGTGATCACTTCAACCATTCCGGGTATTTGGCTCGGAATGATTGGCGGACGACAGGTCTGCTTTTTCATCCTTCGATCCGTCGGCATGGGAAACTCTCACAATGACATGTTCACTCTCGCATTGGCAGAACTGTGCGGGGCAGTCGTTGGTGGGCTGCTCTTCCCCTCAATTGTCTTTGTAATTGCGAGACCACAAGCGTCCGCGGCTCCCCCGCGTTGACCCGCCCGCCCCGCGCCCCACGCTCGCGGCCATGCACTGGACACTCCTGTTGATCGCCGCCGCCCTCGAAATCGTCTGGGCTGCCGGCCTCAAGTTCACCGACGGCTTCACGCGCCTCTGGCCGAGCCTCGGGGTCGGCGCCGCCATGGCCGCGAGCATGGCGCTCCTCGCCCTCGCCGCCCGAGGACTCCCCATCGGCACCGCCTACGCCGTTTGGACCGGCCTCGGCGCCGTCGGCACCGCGATCGCCGGCATTTTTCTTTTCAACGAAAGCGCCGCTCCCGCCCGCCTCGCCTGCATCGCCCTCATCGTCACCGGCGTCCTCGGCCTGAGATTCCTCGGCAAATAACCGACCGCCCCTGCGCCTTCCACCCTTCCAAGTCTTCCCCGTCTTCCACTCTCCCGCGTCTTCCTCTCTTTCACGTCTTCCTCCCATGCCCATCCGCTCCCATTTCCCCACGCTCATTTACTGCGAGCCTCTCCAAAAAACCGCCGCCGCCCGCGACCGCTTCAACACCGCCCTCGCCGCGGAGTGCCGCCAACTCCGCGAGTTCGACACGGCCGGCCGCAAATGGTCCGCGAAAAACTATCCCGGCGGCTACACCAGTTACGCCTCGATGAACGAGCTCCATCGCTTCTCCAGCACCTTCGCCGGCCTCGAGAAAAAGATCACCACCCACGTGCGCGCCTTCGCCCGCGCCCTCGCCATGGACCTCCGCGGCCGCTCCATCCGCATGACCGATTTCTGGGTCAACATCATGCCCCCCACCGCCGCGCATTCGCTCCACCTTCACCCGCTCTCGTTCATCAGCGGCACCTACTACGTCGCCACCCCTCCCGGCTGCTCCGGCCTGAAATTCGAAGACCCCCGTCTCAGCAAATTCATGGCCGCCCCTCCGAAGCTCCCGTCCGCCCGCCCCGCCCACCTTCCCCACGTCACCTACGCCGCCGAAGCCGGCAACGTCATCCTCTTCGAGAGCTGGCTCCGCCACGAAGTCGCCGCCAACCGCGTCGCCGACGAACGCATCAGCGTCAGCTTTAATTTCAACTGGAGTTGACCCGCCCCCGCGGTGACTGGCGACTTCCGCGGCGCCCTCTTCGAATTCCGGAAACATCCGCACGCCTCCGGCGTCGAACCTGCGCCATGTCGTTACCCCGCTTTCGCCGCCACTTGTCCCCGCTGCGTTCCTTCTCCGCATCGCTCGCGCTCATCGCTCTCACCGGCTGCGAGAGCGACGAACGTTCCCCCCGCCGCGGCCTGCCCGCTGCCGCCACCGGCGCCACGATCCCGCTTCCCGCCACCCCCGAGATGTCGGTCCACCGCACATTTTTCGCCGGCCAACTCGAAACCGAAATCCTCCTCGGCCACGCGGGCTTCGGCCCCCGCGCCAATGGCAAAGACAGCGCGCCTCCCGCCGGCGGTGAAGCCCGCGGTCGTGGCGGTTTCAGCGGCAGCATGGGCGGTGGTGGCGGCGGTCGCCGTCGTGGCGGTGGCGAACCCGGCGATGCCCGCAGCGGCCAACCGCCCGCGCGCACCAGCGACGGCGCGCCTGCGCCCCACATCGTCGCCGCCAATCGCCCGCCCATGCGCCTCCACTTGCGCCTCACGAATCACGGCACCGAACCCGTCGACGTCGAGGTCCTCGATTTCAACTCCGACCTCGGAAATTTCGTCGTGCAGCCGCGGAAAATTTCGCTCCCGCCCGGCGCCTCCGTCGAAGCCGACCCGATGACTTCCCGTATCGGGCTCACCGCCGACGCAATCCCGGTCACCGTGCGCGTGCGTCGCAACGGCCAGGTCGAACAACAGGTCCTGATGCTGCAACCCGTCGCCCCGCCGGTCCCTGCGCCGAACCCACCCCCGGGCACGCCCTGAGCGCCTGCCACCGACCCACGGGAAGGCGTCGATCTTTTTCCCGCCCTGCGCCTCGCAAAATCCCCGCGGCGCGTTTCCTTCCGCCCATGATCGTCATCCGTCGCATGGTCGACCGCCGTCGCGCCTACACCGCCATCTTTCTCAAAGGTGAGCCGCCGAAAATTTTCCCAACCAGCGACGCCGAGCACGCCCGGATCTTACAGGTCTACAAACAGGACCGACCGCACGAAGGCATCCTCAACGATTTTTCCGAAACCGATTTCCCCCGCCCCGCCTCCTCCGCCACGCCCTCGTCCCACTCCGCCCCGGCCCCGTGGCCCCTGACCGCGTCGCCCGTGCAGCCATCGAAAAAGAAGAAATCCGTGTCCGCCTCTACCCCGAAAAAATCCGTCGCCGTCGCTCGCTCGAAAACGTCCGCGCCCCGCTCCACATCGCGTCCCCACCCGCAGCCCCTCTGGCTCGCGCTCGTCGATCCGCCCGCTGCACCTTCGCAACGCTAGGCGCCGTTTGCAGCCAAAACTTCGTCTCCGGTCGCCCGCCCTTCGTCGCGAATCCACCGCACTCCGTCGCACCGTCGTCGCCCGAACCGCCCGAACCGGTTTCGCTGCGGCCATGAAAAAGATCGATGTCAGCGACGCCGTTTACGCCGCCCTCCAGCGGCTCGCGTCGGGCTTTCACCGCACCCCCGACGAAGTCCTAGCGAATCTCCTCCTTCTGCCCCACGCCTCCACCGCGGCCGCCGCGCCCATCGCCGCCTTCAGCCTCGGCCCTGATTCCCGCGCCCAGTTCACCGCCGCCGACCACGACCTCGCCCTCCTGGGCTGGATCGCCGTGCGCCACGCCGAGGAATTCGCCGAGTTCATCCGCCTTAAACGCGCCTCCCACCGCCGCCGCTGCGCCGCCCGGGTGGCGCAGGGGTCAAGGGCTTTCCCGCCCGTGATTTCCTACCGCATCCGCGCAAAAAACCACAGCGCGATCGCTCCCATTCCGATGTTCGGCAGCCACGCCGCCACTGCCGGATCCACGATCTGCTTCGTCGCCAGCGACGCCGCGACATTCGCGAATACATAATACAGAAAAAAAAGCCCAATCGATTTCGACACGCCCACCGCCGGATTCACCCGCACGCCCGTCATCGCGAAGGGAATCGCCATCGCGATCACCAACAGCGGTCCCAGCGTGTCGGCGATCAGCCCGTAGTAGCGCACCGCATACGGCACCGCCTTCGGGTTCTGCTCCGCCTCCAGATAGTCGATCAGCTCCCGCAATTCGTGCAGCGACAAATCGACCGGCCGACGGTCGATCAACAGCATCAGCTGCGAATCCTCCCGATACGCCGGCCGCGCCTTCTCCGCAAACGGCGCCGACGCCAGCAGCTCGCCCGTCTCCGGCGCAAACCTCAGCTCGCGCCCGTCCTTGAAAACCCACCCCTTCCCCGCGCCGTCCGGCCACGCCTCCGCCGCCACGATCCGCGTCGTCTCGCGCCGCTTCGCGTCCAGCTCCGACACCGACACGCCGTAACCGTGCTGCGTAAACCGGCTGAACCGGTTGAAAAACCACATGCGCCGCTCCCGCGCGTTGTCGAACGCCACGCTGTAGGCCGCGCCCACCCGGTCCTGCGTCAGCGATTTCGCGTCGCGTTGAAACACCAGTTCGTCCCGCAGCGACCGCGACTGCTCGACCGACCACGGCACCACCGTCGTGTTGAGCCACCACGACAACCCGCAGCACAGCACCCCCACGGCCCACACCGGCGCCGTCAAGCGCAGGAAGCCGACCCCGGCCGCCCGCATCACCGTGAGTTCGTTGGCGCGATGCAGCTTGCCCAGCACATACATCAACGAAATCAGCAGCGCCACCGGCAGCACTACCGCGAGGAAACTCGGTAACGTCACCCCCAGATATCGCCACAACACCCAGCCCCGCGCCCCGAGTTCGCGCAACGACCGGAAATCGTCGTAGAGCACCTGCACCACCAGCAGCCCGCACGTGGCGACGAGCACGAGCCCGAGAATCTGCAACCACTCGCGCAGGAGATGTCGGTCAAACGTATTCAATGCCCGCATCAAAAGCCCCGCACCCCATCACGGAAAGCCCATTTCACAAAAAACTCCGCCCCGGGGAACCACCGCCGCGAATTCGCCCAACGGAGCGGCGGTTTCCACCCGCCGATGAAAGCCCCCGCGTCTCCGTCCGAATATCCCTCCCTCCGCTCTGCTCCGCATCCCGCCACAAGATTGGTTGAAAACCTGCTGGGCCTCGCCTTGGCTCCGCACCCGCTCTTCCTCCCGCCACCTCCCTATGACTCTCGCCTTCCGGTCGTTCGTCGCCCTCTTCACCAGCGCCCTCATCACGACCGCCACCCTCGCCCAGGACCCCATCAAGCTCGGCGAATTCGCCTCGATGACCGGCAAGGAAGCCGTCTTCGGCCAGAACGCCCACAAGGGCACGCTCCTCGCCGTCGAAGAGACCAACGCCGCCGGCGGCGTCCTCGGCCGCAAACTCGAGCTGATCACTGAGGACAACCAGTCCAAGCCCGGCGAGTCCGCCACCGTCGTCAAGAAACTCATCTCCCGCGACAAGGTCGCCGTCGTCCTCGGCGAGATCACCTCCGGCCGCACCCTCGAGGCCGCCCCCATCGCCCAAGCCGCCAAAATCCCCCTCATCTCCCCCGGCGCCACCAACACCGACGTCACCGCCAAGGGAAACTACATCTTCCGCATCTGCTTCATCGACGACTTCCAGGGCACCGTCATGGCCAAATTCGCCCGCGACACCCTCAAACTCAAACGCGTCGCCATCCTCTCCTCCGTCTCCTCCGCCCAGAGCGTCGGCCTCGCCAAATATTTCCGCGAACGCTTCACCTCCCCCGCCACCATCATCGCCGCCGAGCAAAAATACGGCGAGGGCGACAAAGATTTCCGCGCCCAGCTCACCGCCATCAAAGCCGCCGGCGCCGACGGCATCTTCATCCCCGGCTACTACGCCGAAGCCGCCCTCATCTGCAAACAGGCCCGCGACCTCGGCCTCACCCTGCCCCTCCTCGGCGTCGACGGCTGGGAATCTCCCGACCTCGTCGCCATCGCCGGCGCCGCCGCCGAGGGCTGCTATCTCAGCACGCACTACTCGCCCGAGAGCAAATCCCCCGCCGTCGTCGCCTTCAACCAGCGCTTCCAGCAACGCTGGGGCATCGCGTCCAACGCCCTCTCCGTCCTCGGCTACGACTCCGCCATGCTCGCCATCGACGCCATCCGCCGCGCCGGATCCACCGACGGCGCCAAAATCCGCGACGCCCTCGCGACGACCGTCAACTATCCCGCCGTCACCGGCTCGATCACCTTCGACACCAACCGCAACCCCACGAAGAACGCCGTGGTCCTCACCGTGAAAAACGGCACGTTCACCTTCGTCCAAGACGTGAGCCCGTAACCCCTCCTCGTTCTCCCCTGCCCCCAAATCGTTCTCGTTCCTCGTAATCGTTCTCGTTCTCTTTCTCCCCATCTCTCCGTCTTCATGAAATCGCTCCCCACCCTCCGCCACCTCGCCGCCCTCGTCCTCGCCGCGCTCGCCCTCCTCTTCGCGCCGCTCGCCCGCGCCGCCGAACCCATCAAAGTCGGCGAATTCGCCTGCCTCACCGGCAAAGACGCCACCTTTGGCCAGTCCCAGCACAAAGGAATTTTGCTGGCCCTCGAAGAACTCAACGCCGCCGGCGGCGTCCTCGGCCGCAAGCTCGAACTCATCGCCGAGGACAACCAGTCCAAGTCCGGCGAGTCGGCCACCGTCGCCAAAAAACTGCTCTCCCGCGACAAAGTCGTCGCCATCCTCGGCGAAGTGACGTCCGGCCGCACCCTCGAGGTCGCCCCGCTCGCCCAAGCCGCGAAAATCCCCCTGATCGCCTCCGGCGCCACCAATCCGGCCGTCACCCAGAAAGGCGACTACGTCTTCCGCGTCTGCTTCATCGACGATTTCCAAGGCACCGTCATGGCGAAGTTCGCCTTGAATGATCTCAAGGCCAAGAAGGTCGCCACCCTCGTCAGCGTCTCCAGCGCCTACAGCGTCGGCCTCGCCAAGTTCTTCAAGGAAACCTTCGTCGCCGGCGGCGGCACCGTCGTGGCCGAGCAGAAATTCAGCGAAGGCGACAAGGATTTCAAAGCGCAGCTCACCGCCATCAAGGCCGCCAACGTCGAGGCCATCTTCGTCCCCGGCTACTACCAGGAGGCCGCCCTCGTCGCCCGCCAAGCCCGCGACCTCGGCCTCACGGTTCCTCTCTTCGGCGGCGACGGCTGGGAGTCCGAGCAACTTCTCAAGATCGGCGGCGAGGCGCTCAACGGAACCTACTACTCCACCCACTTCACCCCGGAAAACAAGGAGCCTGCCGTCGCCACCTTCGTGCAAAAATTCAAGGCCCGCTGGAAAAACGAAACCCCCGATGCCTACGCCGCCCTCGGTTACGACGCTCTCTACATTCTCGTCGACGCTATCCGCCGCTCGGGCGTCACCGAGGGCCCGAAGCTCCGCGACGCGATCGCCGCCACGAAAAATTTTTCCGGCGCCAGCGGGGTCACCACGCTCGATCAGAACCGCAACGCCTCCAAGCCCGCCACCATCATCGCGGTCAAGGGCGGCAAACTCCAGTTCCACAAAACCGTCGCCCCGTGATCTCCTCCGACGCCCTCCGTCCCGGGGTCATTACGAGGAGCGCAGCGCCGCGGCAATCCATCTGCCCACCCCCCGCGCGTTTCGCGCCCCGCTTCTTTTACCTCCCCCTCCTCTCCCTCGCTCTCCTTCTCCCCTTCTCCCTCTCTTCCACCCGCGCCGCCGCCCTCGAACCCATCAAGCTCGGCGAAATCGAACCGCTCACCGGCAAGGAAGCCGCCTTCGGCCAGCAGGCCCACCGCGGCGTGCAGATGGCCATCGCCGAAATCAACGCCCGCGGCGGCGTCCTCGGCCGCCCCCTCGTCGTCGTGGTCGAAGATAACCAGTCCAAGTCCGGTGACTCCGCCACCGTCGCGAAAAAACTCCTCAGCCGCGAAAAGGTCGTCGCCCTCCTCTGCGGCGGCACCTCTTCCAACTGCAACGAAATCACCCCGCTCGCCCAGGCCGCTCGCATCCCCTTCGTCGCCACCACCGCCACCGCCCCCGAGGTCACTGAAAAGCGCGACTACATTTTCCGCTCCTGTTTCATCGACCCATTCCAGGGCGCCGTCCTCGCCAAATTCGCCGCCACCACCCTGCAGGCCAAACGCGTCGCCATCCTCACGTCCGTCTCTGCCTCCTACAGCGTCGGCCTGTCAAAAATCTTCCGCGAACGCTTCACCGCCCTCGGCGGAGAAATCGTCGCCGAGCAAAAATACTCCGAAGGCGACAAAGATTTCCGCGCCCAACTCACCGCCATCAAGGCCGCCAAAGTCGACGCGATCGCCGCCACCGGCTTCTACACCGAGGCCGCCCTTATCTGCAAACAGGCCCGCGACCTCGGTCTCACCCTCCCCATCTTCGGCGGCGACGGCTGGGAAGCCCCCGAACTCATCGAGATCGGCGGCAAAGCCGTCGAAGGCACCTACTACGCCAGCCACTACTCCTCCGAAAGCACCGCGCCCGAAGTCCACGCGTTCGTCAAAAAATACCGCGCCCGCTACCACGGCGAGACCCC
>CANHJG010000009.1 GCA_947461205.1 Opitutia bacterium | reverse complement strand
GACCCCGTGCGTCTCCTCGCGCAGCAGACCTTCGTCGCCGCTGGCGGCAGTTCGAGCCGCTACCTCGGCAAGCCCTCGACCGACATCTCGAAATACACCGGCAGCGCCTACCTCCGCTACGAATTCAATCAGACCTTTCTGAAGAACACATGGGTGATGATTGCGTCGAAGTATCTCGGCCAGCGCGAAGCCGAACTTATCACAGTCGCGACCAACACCGGCGCCATCACCATCGACCGCCGCCTCGTCCCGTCGCATTACCTCTACGACCTGAACCTAGGCTACCGCCACAAAATCGGCCGCTACAACACTTCGGTCCAGCTCAACCTCGCCAACCTCGCCGACGACGACAAATTCTACGGCGCCGTCTGGCAAACCGGCCGCACCTACCGCCTCAGCGCCAACCTGAATTTCTGATCCCAACCCGGTCGTTGCGAGAGCTGAACCAGTGCGCGGCGCCTTGGGTAACCGAGGCAATGAACTTTGTTTGTCATGGCGAGGAGCACAGCGACGTGGCCAATCATCTGAAATTCCAGCTGGATTGCCGCGCCCGCCAAGCCGGGCTCGCAATGACAAACCGAGTGATACCGCCGGCTGTTGTGAATTAGCCGCTGCTGCCTCCTCCGAACGCGTCCCCGAAGTTGCCAAACAATTCATCCTCTCCCTCGGATGGTCGGCCGATCCCGCAGTAATTCCGGCGAGCGACGCGTTGATCGAGCGTCACGTCGCCCACGACGGCGTCTTTCTCGCGGCATGCACGGTCCTCTGAAAAAACCTTCGCCCTTCCTCGCCCGCCTCCAATCGGGCGACGCACTACTGGCCATCTCCGATCCCGCGGGCCGGGTCGAAGTGGCCGCACTCTGGACCCACGGCTTCGCCCAATGGCAACGCGGCCTCAATCTCCCGTCCGACTCGCTACCAGAGCAGCACGCCCTCATCACGAAAGGCGCCGACACCTATTTCGAGACGGGCGTGAGTTGCCACAGCCCCGATGGTCGCGGCGTCGCCGTGCCCGGCACGACCGTGGTTCTCGCGCCCTCGCTCGCGGGCAGCGCACGGGTCAAAGGCCCCGCCGCCGGCCTCGTTCCCGTTTTGATCAACGGCCTTGTCGGCCCGATCGAAGGCCGCACCTACGAGGGCGCCATGACGGTGCCCGCCGCGTAGCTCGGCATCACCCGCGACGACCGCCTCGCCGCGTTGATCAGGTTCATCCGCCACACCTGGGGCAACCAGGCCCCGCCCAGCTCGAAAGACGAGGTCACGCAGTTCCGTCGCCTGCACGGAGACCGCGCCATGCCGTCGACCGAGGCGGAACCTCAGTCTCTTACCCGCGCTGACCACCGCAGACGCCGCCAAGTGTTGACCCAAACGAAAACCCGTTCCCCCTACACTTGACGGCTAACAGAGGTGCACCAGCCCCCCTCGCATCCGAAAACCCCATTACCAATGAAATTGCTCCACCTGACCGTCGCGACCCTATCGCTGATTCCCGCCGCGCTTCACGCGCAAGCCCCTGCTCCCACGCCCAAACCTGCATCCGCTTCTCCCGCCAACGTCGTCACGCTCTCGCCCTTCGAGGTGAGCGAGACGCAAGACAACGGCTACGCCGGCCAGGACACGCTGTCCGGCTCGCGCCTGCGCACCAATCTCCGCGATGTCGCGGCGGCGATCAGCCCGATGACGGCCGAATTTCTCCGCGACATCGCGGCCACCAGCGTCGAGGGCGCGATGGAATACGGAGTCGGCACTCGCATGGAGACCGACGACGCTCGCGCCGCCGGTCCCGTGGCGGACGGCTACAACGACGGCATCCGCTCCATCCGCATCCGCGGCCTGCCCGGCGGCGGGCGCAGCATCAATTTCTTCGGCGCCCCGGGCGAGGTGGACCTCTACATGACCGAGAGTCTCGAGGTCTCGCGCGGCCCCAACTCCATCCTCTTCGGCTTTGGCTCGCCCGCGGGCAAAATCAACATCTCTAGCAAACAGGCCTTCCTCAACAAAAACGCCTACTCGCTCACGAGCCGCACGGATTCTTGGGGTGGCCAACGCTGGACCGCCGACGCCAGCATCGCCCCGATCAAAAACAAGCTCGGCGTCCGCGCCGCCTTGCTTCGCGGCCGCGAATCGTCGTGGCGCGCGGCCGGCCACAACGACCAAGACCGCGCCTTCCTCACGGCAAAATGGCAGCCGGATAGGAAGACCTCGGTCCGCATCGAGTTCGAGCACGGCGAGATCAACCGCTTCGTGCCGCGCCCGTTCTTCGCCAACGACAACACCTCCGTCTGGAACGCCAGCGGCCAGCCGATCTTCAACAATTTTCCCGCCACCTACGTGCCCGGCACACCCGGCACCGGCGTGGGCACGGGCGTCATCGGCACGCCGGGCACGCCGCTCCGCGACACCGGCGCGACCGCCGTCACCGGCGTGCTCGAGCGCTCCGGCGGCGACTGGATTGTGGTGAGCCCGCAGTTTCCCTTCGCGCAAAATTACCGGCAGTTCACCTACTCGGAATCCGCCACCGGCGGCGTGCTCGCCAACGACTTTGAGATGGGACGGCGCAATCCCGAGGCCGTGCTCGAGGCCAACTGGGTCCGCGGCCAGTTCCGCGTCAACAACGCCTCCGCCTTCGTCACCCGCGAGCTGGCGCGCGAGCTCAACGTCGAGCTCGGTTTCAACCGCCAGACCCAGCGCGGCGACACGCACAATCTCGCCACGTGGAATCACTATGGCGTGACCGCCGACACGAATCGTTTTCTCCCCACCGGTCAGCTCAAGCCGGCGAGCCAGCTCTACTACTTCGATGTCTCGCCCGACCACCGGCCCACCAGCTCGCAAGTCAGCCAGGGCCGCGTGACGGTTTCCTACGAGCGCGCCTACCGCGAGCTCGCCCGCGTGCGCCTCGCCGGGCTCGGCGAGATGTCCGAGACGAAATCGCGCAGCGAAATCCTCCAGCAGTATTTCCTGCGCGGCCCGTCGCTCACCAGCGGCGGCGCGTTCAACCCCACGCCGGAAAACGGCGCCAACCAGGTCATCCAACGCTTCTACATCCGCGACCTCGCCGAGCTCAACGATCCCAATTTCCGCATCCCCGGCCCCCAGACTTTTTCCGGCGCGACGAAATACCAGAACCCCGCGACCGGCGCCGTGAGTGACATCTACCTGCACGAATTCAACCGCGCGCAGGGCAATATCGGCTACGCCAACCGCGAGACCGGCGCATGGATGGGCGTCGCGCAGGCCTTTTTCTTGAAAGACCGAATCGTCGGCACGTTTGGCTACCGCAAGGACCGCCTGAAGAGCCGCGTCGGCGTCGCCTTTCGCGATCCCGCCGGCGAGGCCATCGCGCCCAACACCGGCGTCTGGACCCCCGCCGATCCCAAGACCGCCGCGCCGATCATCTTCAGCGGCCAGACCCGCACGCTCGGCGGCGTCGTGCACGTGCTCCCGTGGCTCTCGGGGTTCTTCAACACGTCCAACAGCGTCAGTACCCCCGGCACCAACTACATCACGCCGAGCGATCCGCGGAAGACGACCATCGCCGACCTCGTGCCTTCGCCCTCGGGCAAGACCACCGACTACGGCTTGAAACTTTCGCTGCTGAAGAACCGCCTCTTCCTCACCGCCACCAAATTCCACACCGTCTCACAGCGCGAGTTTGGCTTCTCCGGCTTCAACAAGGGCAACCCCGTCAACATCTGGACCGCGCTTGCCAATTCCGGCGGCCTCAACGCCGAGGAGACGACGTTCGCGCGGCGCCAGGCCGAGGTCATCAACCAAGTGCAGGGCTACACCCAGGACTCCGAGAGCCGCGGCCTTGAGCTCGAGGTCGTCGGCCGGATCGTCGCCGGCTGGTCCGTGTCGGTGAACTATTCCAAGAACCAGACCACGCGCACCAACATCGCGCCCGAATACCGCGCCTACATTGACGCGCACAAGGCCTACTGGAAACGCTTCGGCGCCTACGCGATCACCCAGAACGCCAACACCCCCGGCATCGACTTCGCGCCCAGCTCGACCGACTGGCGCACCCCCGCCGACATTGCCGCCACCGGCGATTTCACGATCAACACCGACAGCATCAACGAGGCGATCGCCGACACCGAGCAGCTCTTCTTCGACAACCCGCACGTCTTCGAGGGCAAGCGCTTCGTCGGCGATCCGCTGCACAACATCAATCTCCGCACGCGCTACGATTTCCGCGAAGGCGCGCTCAAGGGCTTCTCCATCGGCGGCGGCACGCGCCTGCGCCTCGGCCGCGTGGCCGGCGCGCGCACCGACTACACGATCACGCCCGGCACCGACTACACTGACACCTGGAACGGCCGCGTCATCGAGAAAGTCTCCACCGTCAGCGCCAAGGATCAAAATGTCTACGACGTGCAGCTCAGCTATTCGCTCCCGATTTTGCAGCGCAAGGTCCGCTGGAGCGCGCAGCTCAACATCAACAACGTCCTCGATCAGCGCGAGCTGATCGTGAACAACACGCACCCGCGCACGCTCGCGCCGATCACCTACCGCTATCAGGATCCGCGGCAGTTTGTCCTCACGAACACGTTCAGTTTCTGAGCCCAATCGTTGACGAGGCTGCCCTCTTCGTCCCTCGCATTTCATCCCCGCTTCCCCTCGCCTTCCCTTCTCCCTCCGTTCTCACCATGCGCCTCTTCCTCCGCATTATCACCTTCGCTGTCACCCTCGCCTCCTCCGCGCTCGCCGCCGACGCCAAACTCAAAGTCCTGATCATCGACGGCCAGAACAACCATCAGTGGGCCACCACCACCCCGCTGCTGAAAAAAATCCTCGAGGACACCGGCCGCTTCACCGTCGACATCACGACCACGCCCGCCGCCGCCCCCAACGCCCCGCGCCTTGCGAAAGACGCCACACCCGCGCAAAAATCCGCGCACGAGGCCGCGCTCGCGAAACACCCCGCCGCCCTCGCCGCGCACCAGTCCAACACGCCCGCGCTCTGGGCCCAGTGGCGCCCGAATTTTTCCGCCTACGCCGTCGTCCTCTCCAACTACAACGGCGAGCGCTGGCCCGCCGCGGTCGAGACCGCTTTCACCACCTACGTGAAAAACGGCGGCGGCTTCGTCTCCTATCACGCCGCCAACAACGCCTTTCCCGACTGGCCCGACTACAATGCCATGATCGGCCTCGGCGGCTGGGGCGGTCGCACCGAAAAATCCGGCCCCTACCTCCGCCTCCGCACCGCCACCTGGACCAAGGACCTCACCCCCGGCCGCGGCGGGAGCCACGGCGCGCAACACGAGTTCCTCGTCGAAGCCAGCGTCCCCGAGCACCCGATCCTCCGCGGTCTCCCGGCCAAATGGATGCACGCCAAGGATGAGCTCTACGACAGCCTCCGCGGCCCCGCGGAAAACGTCACCGTCCTCGCCTCCGCCCGCTCGGACAAAACCAAGGAGCACGAGCCCATGCTCATGGTTATTCCCTTCGGCCAGGGCCGCGTCTTCCACACCACCCTGGGCCACTTCACCGACGCGATCCACGGCCTCGGTTTCCAGCTCACCCTCGCCCGCGGCACCGAATGGGCCGCCACCGGCACCGTCACGCTCCCCGCGCCTTCCGCTGCCGCTCTCACGGCCACTGGCGCCGCCGCCCTCCGCCCCGTCAAGTAGGGCGCACTCTCCGTCCCGCCTTCCCCCAGCCCGGTCAACCCGACCGGGCTTTCTCACGCCCGCCTCTCTCCGTCTCGCGCTCTCCTCTCTCGCCCGCCGCGCCTTCCCCCAGCCGAGTGATCTCCGCGACGTCGCTTGCCTCGCTTCGACTAACTCCTACGTTCCGCCCTCCGCATCTCCCCATGAGTCTTCCCACCCTCCGTCAGCTCGCCCGCACCACCGCGTGCGCGACCGCCTTCGCCCTCAGCCTCTCGACCGTGTCGCGCGCCGCCGAAGCCGCCGCTCACGACGAGGATGCCTCCACCGCCGGTGCCCAGCGCACCTCCGGAAAAATCCTCAACCTGGGCACGCGCGTCGCCGCCGCCGAGATCGCCCCTGCTTCCAATGAGGCCGAGCAAGCCCTCAAGCGCATGAAGGTCCCCGCCGGCCTCACCATTTCCCTCTGGGCCGCCGAGCCCATGCTCGCCAACCCCGTCGCCTTCAACTTCGACGAAAAAGGCCGCCTCTTCGTCGCCGAGACCTACCGCTACCGCTCCAGCGTCCTCGATATCCGCGATTACATGTGGACCCTCGAAGACGAGCTCGCCCACCGCACCCTCGAGGACCAATCCGCCGCCATCGCCCGCCACTTCGGCCCCGAGGGCGTGAAAGAACTCTCCATCGAGTCCGAGCGCGTCCGCCTCCTCGAGGATACCGACCGCACCGGCGTCGCCACCAAATCCTCCCTCTACGCCGAGGGCTTTAACTCCCCGCTCGACGGCATCGCCTCCGGCGTCCTCGCCCGCCGCGGCAGCGTTTACTTCACTAGCATCCCCAGCGTCTGGAAATTCACCGGCGCCCAAAAGGCCGAGACCCGCACCGAAATCAGCCGCGGCTACGGCGTGCGCTTCAATTTTACCGGCCACGATCTCCACGGCCTCATCTTCGGCCCCGACGGCAAACTCTACTTCTCCAACGGCGACCGCGGCGCCCACGCCAAGGGCCCCGACGGCTCCCTCGCCGACACCCCCGACGAGGGCGCCGTTTATCGCTGCAACCCCGACGGCACCCAGCTCGAGGTCTTCGCCCGCGGCCTCCGCAACCCCCAGTCCCTCGCGTTCACCGAAAACGGCGACCTCCTCACCGGCGACAACGATTGCGACAAGGGCGACGAAGAACGCCTCGTCCACGTCGTCGAGGGCGGCGACAGCGGCTGGCGCGTCGGCTACCAACATCCGCTCATCGACCGCGACAGCCCCTGGCTCGCCGACAAACTCTGGCAGCCCCGCACCCCGGACACCGCCGCCTATCTCCTCTCGCCCATCTGCAACATCGAAGACGGCCCCTCCGGTATCGCCTACTATCCCGGCACCGGCCTCAACGACTCCTACCGCGGCTCCCTCTTCATCACCCACTTCAAGGGCAGCGTCGCGAAGAGCGGCATCTACACCTACAACGTAAAACCCAAGGGCGCCGGCTACGCCATCGCCGACTCCAAACCGTTTCTCCAGTCCGCCCTCCCCACCGATGTGAAGTTCGGCCCCGACGGCCGCCTCTACACCTCCGACTGGGCCGACGGCTGGCCGAAATCCAAACGCGGCCGCATCTACGCCATCTCCGATCCGCAGCACGAGAAAGACGCCCTCGTCCTCGAAACCCAAAAACTCATCGCGCACGACTGGACCCAGGACTCCGTCGCCGAACTCTCCGCCCTCCTCGGCCACGCCGATCAACGCGTCCGCCAGGAAGCCCAGTTCACCTTCGCCGAGCGCGGCGCGAGCAGCATCGCTCCCCTCACCGCCATCGTTTCCTCGCCCTCGAGCAAACCCTACGCCCGCCTTCACGCCCTCTGGGCCCTGGGCCAGCTCGCGCCGAAAAACCCCGCCGCCCTCAATCCGCTCACGCAACTCCTCCGCGACTCCGACTCCGAGGTCCGCGCCCAATCCGCCAAACTCCTCGGCGACCACCGCGCCGCCGATCAGGCCGATGCCCTCGTGGCCGCCCTCAAAGACGCCGCGCCCCGCGTGAAATTCTTCGCCGCCCAATCCCTCGGCAAACTCCAGCACGCCGCCGCCGCGCCCGCACTCATCGCCGCCCTCCGCACCAACGACGATCAGGACGAATATCTCCGCCACGCCCTCGTCGTGGGCCTCGTCGGTGGCGCCAACGTCACCGCCCTCACCGCCGCGATGGCCTCCGATTCCCGCGCCGTCCGGCTCGGCCTCGTTCTCACCTTCCGCCGCCTCCAACACCCCCTCGTCGCCAAATTCCTCCACGACGCCGATCCCTTCATCGTCCGCGAAGCCGCCCTCGCCATCAACGACGCCCCCATCGTCGCCGCCACCCCGGCCCTCGCCGCGCTCATCACGCAACCCCTCACCGACGAAGCCGTCCTCTTCCGCGTCCTCAACGCCCACTTCCGCCTCGGTCAGCCCGCCAACGCCGCCGCCCTCGCCGCCTACGCCGCGAACGCCGCCGCCCCCGCCAAACTCCGCGCCGAAGCCGTCGCCCAACTCGCCCTCTGGCCCTCCCCGCCCGCCCGCGACCGCCTCGTCGGCCTCTTCCGCCCGCTCACCGAAAAAACCCGCGACGCCTCCGTCGCCACCCAGGCCCTCCTCCCCATTTTCCCCGGCCTCCTCAAACCCACGTCCCCCGCCACCCTCCAAGCCGCCGTCCTGAAAGCCGTCGATGCCCTCGAAATCAAGAGCGCCGCCGATACCCTGTTCGCCGTCCTGCAGGACGCCAACCAACCGGCCGCCCACCGCGCCGCCGCCCTCCGCGCCCTCGACAAACTCAAAGACCCGCGCCTCCCCGAAGCCGTGAAACTCGCGAGCGACCTCAAGTCCCCTCTGGTCCGGCAGGCCGTGCTGCCGATCACCGCACGCCTCTCACCCGCGGCCGCCGCACCGGTCCTCGCCAACCTCATCGCCCACGGCACCCCCGCCGAGCAGAAGACCGCCTATCGCGCCCTCGGCACGCTCCAGGACCCGAGCGCCGCAACCATTCTCACCACCCAACTCGCTGCGCTCGCCACCGACCAAGCCCCGCCCGCCGCCGTCCAGCTCGACCTCCTCAACGCCGCCGCCCTCCGCAACGAACCCGCGGTGAAAAAACTCCTCGCCGACCGCGAAGCCGCCCTCGCCCAAAATCCCGATCCCCTCGCTCCGTTCCAGGTCACGCTCCGCGGCGGCGACCGAGCCCGCGGCGAACGCATCTTCAACCACCAGCCCGTCATGGCCTGCGTCCGCTGCCACAAGGTCGGCACCGAGAGCGGCGGCGAAGCCGGCCCGAACCTGGCCGACATGGGCCTCAAATACGACCGCGCCTACCTCCTCGAATCGATCATCAGGCCCAACGCCAAGATCGCCCCCGGTTACGACACAATTGTCCTCACGTTAAAATCCGGCGGAGCCGCCGCCGGCATCGTCGCCAGCGAAACCGCCGACACGATCACCCTCCGCACCACCGACAACTCACTCGTCGCGGTGAAAAAAACCAACATCGCCCAGCGTGCCAGCGCCCCGAGCGGCATGCCCGAAATCTACGGCGCGATCCTCACCAAATCCGAAGTCCGCGACCTCGTCGAATACCTCGCCAGCCTCCGGGCCCGTCCCGACCAGGTGCCCGTGGACTCCAAGCCCCGCGCCCTGCGCCACCTCTCCGCCGAGTAGGACCAACGGCCTTTGGTTTTCAGACGGTCGGCCCGGCCGGCGGCCGGGTTTCCCGCCCCCACCAGGCGGGTCTCCAGCGGAAAAATCTGAAATTTAAGGGCCATCGCGATAACCGGCCGGCGCCGAAGGCCGGCTAGCCCAACCGGGGCCATCGAGCCCGCCGCCGCCCGCTCAATTCAGGTGGTGGGCCACCACGACCACGTCCGCCGCGCGCTCCAACGCCGCGGCGACCACCCCCTTCGCCGGCTGTTCGGTCCCGACCGCCGGCGCTTCAACCGCCCGCACCGTCTGCGGTCCTGCTGCGGCCGCCCCGCTCCCACGCGGCGCACCCCGTGCCGGCCCGCGGGCCCCCGCCTTCGAGGCACGCCGCCGTGGCTGCACCCCGAAATCCACCCGCGCGCCCTCGTTGGCCGCCACCTCGGGCACGAGTTGCTCAAACCGCTCGACCAAATCGAGCGCCCGGCAAATTCGGACAAACCCCGCCAATTGCGGCGCCACCCTGCCCGCCTCCAGTCGTTCGACCGTGCGTTTCGCGACCTCCGCCCGCTCCGCCAGCTGCGCCTGCGTGAGGTTTTTCTCCAACCGTACCTGCACCAGCCTTCGCCCCAGCTCCTCCAGCAACGCTGCATCCGAAGCCTCGCTGGTGATTTTCATTATTCGTCTTTTTTGACGACACAACTGCAGTGATCGAATCAATTCGCCACTTAAGGCGATAAAAACACTTCCATTTAATTCGCCTCTAAAGCCGATATTCCATCTCCGCTCAAACCCCCGTCCCTTCTACGCTGAGCGCGGCCCGCCGGCCGATCTGCGTCCGCAACACCCCGATCCGTTCGATCTCCAATTCGACGAAGTCACCCGCTTTCAGCCAGCCGCCCGTGTTCTCGGGCCCGAGATCGAGGAGACAGCCCGTGCCCACCGTGCCTGTGCCGATCAAATCACCCGCAAAAAGCTCCGCATCCAGCGAGGCCTGCGCGACCAACCGCGGGATGGAGTGGTAGAGCCGGGCCACGTTGCCGCGCGAAAGTTCCCGGCCGTTCACCCGCGCGCACATCTCGAGGGTCAGCACCTCTCCCCCGATGCGGTCGGCCACCACGTCGCGCGTGACCATCCACGGCCCCACCGCCGTCGCAAAATCCTTCGACTTCGTCGGGCCGAGCCCGACCGCCTGTTCCTTGCGCTGAAGATCGCGGGCCGAAAAATCGTTGATGATCGTGAAACCCATCACGTGCTCCCACGCCCGCGCCGCAGGGATGTCGCGCCCGCCGTGGCCGATGATCACGCCCAGCTCCAACTCGAAGTCCAACTCCGCACAGCCCGTCGGCGGCACCACCGCCGCATTGTGCCCAATCAGCGCATTGGGGTTCGAAAAATAAAACATCGGCGTTTCATACCACTCCGCCGGCACCCCCCCGCCCGTCCACGCGCGCGCCGCCTGGGCATGCTCCTCGAACGCGAAAAAATCCCGAAACGAATGGGGCCGCACCACCGGCGGCAAAAACGAAAATTCACTCTCCCGATACCGCGGCCCGCGCCACGCCTCCGCCCGCTCCGCGAGATTGCCGCCGTGCACCATCAACCACGGCAGCGCCGTCTTCATCCGCGGCGCCTCCCGCCCGATCAGCCCCGCCAACTCAATCCAAGTCCCGTCCGGCGCCGCTGCGACCGGTACCGATTCGACACTGCTGAAAGGCAAGATGGTCGCGAGGCGCATGGTGATCTCCCGGCCCCGACAATGCGCGCCCGTGCTCCGGGGTCGAAACCAAACTGCGCCCCGGCAAATCCTCGGCCGCCGGGGCCTCTCCGTTTCTCGCCGCACTCGGCGGCCCCGGTGGGTCGTCCGCTCCGCGCGCGGCTCAGCCAGTCACGCCACGACCCACCATCCGCCGCCCGCGGAGCGGCCGGCCCACCCCGGACGGCGCTGGCCGGAAAGCGATGGGCACACCGGCCCACGCCTTCCTTCCGCGGGCTTGCGCGCCGCCGGCCCCTCTGACTTGGTTTTCCTGCTTTGTCTTTCCCCCTGCGCATTGCCTCCCGCTCGTTCGCCGCCGCACTCGCCTGCGCCACGGTCTGGTCCGACGCCGCCGCCAAGAATTTCCGCGTGATGCTCGCCGCGGCCGACGTCGACCGCGCCGGCCAGGTCATCGCCTTCCCCTTCCCCGCCGACGCGCCCAAATCCGCCGTCCTCCGCAACGCCAACGGCCGCGCCGTTCCGCTGCAAACCGACCCCGACGGCACCGCGCGTTTCATCGTGCCCGCCCAGCGCGCCCGCGAGTCGCTCGTCTTCACGCTCACGTCCGGCGCCGGCGGCCCGCGCGAGGGCGTCGTCGTCGCCCCCGACCGCGGCGAACTCAAAGTCAGCGTCGCCGGCCAGGCCGTCCTCTATTATCATCTCGACCGCGACGCCGTGCCCCGCGCCGACCTCAAGCCCGAGATCGTGCGCGCCGGTTACCTCCACCCCGTGTTTTCCCCAACGGGCCAACTCGTCACGGACGACTACCCGTCCAACCACCCGCACCACCACGGTATTTGGACGCCTTGGACCAAGACCAGTTTTCAGGGCCGGTCGCCCGACTTCTGGAACATGCAGAACAAGACCGGCGCCCAAGAATTCGTCGCCCTCGACCACACGTGGAGCGGCCCAGTGCACGGCGGATTTCAGGCCCGCCTGAAGATGGTCGATCTCTCCGCCCCCACCCCCGTCACCGCCCTCCACGAAACCTGGGCGGTCACGGTCTACGATCTCGGCGGCGCCTCGCGCCCCGTGCGCATGTTCGACCTCGTCACCACGCAGACCTGCGCCACCGCCGACCCGCTGATTCTGCCCGAGTATCACTACGGCGGATTCGGCTTCCGTGGCGCCGGGGCTTGGAACGGTCCCGGCGACGCCGCGCGCTTCCTCACCTCGGAGGGCGTCACCGACCGCATCAAGGGCAACAACGCCCGCGCCCGCTGGTGTTTCCTCGGTGGCCCGCTCAAAGACGGCGCGTTCGCCGGCACCGCTACCCTCGGCCACCCGTCGAATTTCCGCGCGCCGCAGCCCGTGCGCCTCCACCCCAACATGCCCTATTTCAGTTTCGTGCCGCAGCTCCTCGGCGAATTCAGCATCGAGCCCGGCACCCCCTACGTCGCCCGCTTCCGCTTCATCGTCGCCGACGGCGCACCCGACCGCGCCCACCTCGACGCCTACTGGCACGGCTACGCCCAGCCCGCGGCCGTGAAACTTGATCCGCTCTGACGCCCCCGGCGCCGGCCTTCCGCCCGCGGAGAAATCGGCAGATTTTTCGCGTCGCCCGCTCGACAAACCGCCGCGCTCTCCTCCCTCTTACCCCCCCATCCCCATGAAGCATCCCACCCCCGATCCCGCCGTCACACCGCCCG
Organism: Opitutia bacterium; assembly: GCA_947461205.1. Taxonomy (GTDB): domain Bacteria; phylum Verrucomicrobiota; class Verrucomicrobiia; order Opitutales; family Opitutaceae; genus GAS368. Next base: position 57,915 of record CANHJG010000009.1, on the reverse strand, counting down.
GTAAAAAGCGCCTCGCCGCCGTCCTCGTCGCCGCCTTCCTCGGCTGGATGTTCGACGGCATGGAAATGGGCCTCTTCCCGCTCATCGCCCGCCCCGCCCTGCTGCAGATGCAACAGGCCCAGGGGCTGGCCCTGAGCGACGCGTTTGTCGCCCAGTGGATGGGCTATGCGACGGCGGCGTTTCTCATCGGCGCCGCCGGTGGCGGCGTGGTGTTCGGCTGGCTCGGCGATAAAATCGGCCGCGTCCGCGCCATGGCCGCGAGCATCCTCGTCTACTCTCTGTTCACTGGATTGATCTATTTCGCCCAGGAGCCGTGGCACCTCTGCGCCGTGCGGTTGATCGCGGCTCTCGGCATGGGCGGAGAGTGGTCGCTCGGCATTGCCCTCGTCATGGAAGTCTGGCCGGAAAAACACCGCCCGCTCATGGCCGGCATCATCGGCGCCGCCGCCAATGTCGGTTTCGCCCTCATCGCGGTCTTCGCCATTTTCTTCAAAGTCACCATCGACTCCTGGCGCTGGGTGGCCCTGATCGGCGCGGCCCCCGCGCTGCTCACGTTTGGCTTCCGGATCTTCGTGCCCGAGTCGGAAAAATGGCAGGCCGCGGTCAAAGCCAGCCCGACCAAAATCCGCCCCTTGCAGGAAATTTTCGGCCCTCAGCTCTGGCGCACCACCCTGATCGCCACCGTCCTGACTTCCGTCGCGCTCATCGGCACCTGGGGCTCCGTGCAATGGCTCCCCCTCTGGGCCGACAAAATGGCCGGCGCCGCCGACCCCGCGGCCAAGGGCTGGACGGGCCTGGCCTCCGGCATCGGCGCCGTCGTCGGCTGCTTGGCCGGCGCCTGGATCGGCGGATTTTTCAAACGCCGCACGATGTTCTTTCTCCTCTGCCTCGGGTCGCTCGTCACCTGCGCCATCCTGTTCCGCGGCTTCCACAGTTACGGCCCGGCGTTTTTGGTGATGGTGTTCGCCGTCGGCGCCCTGACTGCCTCCTTCTACGGATTCTTCCCGCTCTATCTGCCCGAGCTTTTTCCCACCCGCGTGCGCGCGACCGGACAGGGCCTCTCCTATAATGCCGGCCGAATTCTCGCCGCCGCCGGCGCCCTGCAAATGTCGGCGCTGATGACGATGTTCGACGGCAGCTACGCGAAGGCCGGTGCGATCATCACATTGGTCTATGTGGTGGGCCTGGTCGTGATTTGGCTCGCCCCGGAGACCAAGGGCAAACCGCTCCCGGCCTGACCACGCACGCTCCGGCCGCGTTCAGAACAGCTTCCGCCCCTGCGCGAGCGGAGGAACCTTGACGCCCAGCAACGGCGCCAGCGTCGGCGCCAAATCGTCGATGCCCACGCGGCCTTCCTGCACACCCTGCGGCACCCCCGCCCCGAAAAACACGAGCGCCACGTGCGTGTCGTAGTCGTAGGGCGTGGCGTGGGTCGAACCGCTCGACGGCTTCACCATAAAATACGGCTTCGGCACGATGATCACATCGCGCCCGCGCTCCGCGTGATAGCTGCGCCGGACCATCGCGAGCACGCTGTCACCCGCCGGCTCCGCCGCGAGAATCTCCTCGCGCGTATACGCTTCCGCCACCACCGGGGTCGCCCTCAGCGCCGTCTTCACCACGACGCCCGCGTCCTTGGCGCTGACCGACCTCGCCGCCAGCGCACCCGGCCGCAGATGATACGAGAGGTTGTCGCGCGCAAACCACGTCTCGCCCTTCGGCAACGCGCCAAACGCCCCGTCGAGCGCCTGCTGCACCGCCGCATCGAGCTCCGCCACCTTGATCCGTCCCCCGCGGCCCTCCCTAGAACCCTCGGGCAAAGGCGCCACGCCGTGATCCGCCGTGAGCACGACCACGCAACGGGCGAGTCCGACCTCGCGGTCGAGACGCTCGAGAATCGCCGCGAGCACCCGGTCGAGCCGTAGCATCGAGTCCATCACCTCATGGCTGTCGGGCCCGTAGCTGTGCCCGATCGCGTCGATCTGCGAAAAACTCACGCCGAGCAAATCGGTGCCTTCATGCCGCCCGAGGCGCTCCTCGACCACCGCCCGCTGGACGAACTCGCCCAACGCTTCCGTGCTGAACGGCGAGTTTTCATAGGCCGTGAAAAATTTCGGCGAGACCGCCGCCGTGCCGCCGTTCACCGTTTTCGGAAACACCCGGGTGAACCCAAAGTCCACCGTCTCGCCCGCCGCGTCGTCCGGACCCTGCACCGTCTCATACACCGCGGGCGCGAGCACGCGCTCCCAGACCCGGCCGAACGCCGCCTCCGCCTTTTTCTCCGCGTTGAACGCCACCACCCAAGCCGGCAACGCCGCCCGGTAGTGGCGTGACGTCACAAATTTCCCGTTCTCATCCCAATACGCCGCGTCGCCGCGCTGGCCCCCGAGCAAAATCGCCGAGCGGTCCTTATTTGAAACCGTGAACACTTTCGCCTTCGCCCCGTCGCGCAGCTTCAGCTGGTCGCCCACCGTCGCCGCCAACAAATTCTTCGGCGAACGCCCGGTCTTCTCCTGCGCCTTCGCCTGCACCGGCCCCAACTCCGCCGGCGCGATGCCCACCAGCGGCGAATCGCGGTCTTCCACCGAGTTGACCTGCTCCCACGAGGTGCGGTCGAGCCACTCGTTGCCAATGATGCCGTGGACGTTGGCGAACACTCCGCTCAGCATCTGCGCGTGGCCCGGCGCTGTCTGCGTGATCGCATGCCGATAGCGGGCGTTGCGAAATTCGGTCCCGCCCTCGAGCAGTCGCTTGAAGCCGCCCTCGCCAAAATACGGCCGGAACCGCACGAGGTAATCCGCCCGCAACTGGTCGACCGAGATCACCACCGCCAGCTTGGGCGGTATCGCGTCGGCCGCGCCCGCCAGACTAATCAATGGCAAAAAAAACGGGAGATGGAAAAATCGCGGTGTCATGCGGGCCGCCAGCACGGCACGTCCACCCTTCCCCCGCAAGCCGGCGCAGGCCTGCTCACCGAATCATCACACGGCGGCCTCCGGCCCATCCCGGGCTCGGTCCCGGCCTCCCCGCTCAATTCGCCGGCTTGGCTTTCTTCTGCTTGGCCGTGTTGCCGCCGGTCGCCGGCTTCGTCGCCCCGGCCGCTGCCGCGAGCGCGGTCGGCTCCAGCACGCGCCCTTGGTCATCGGACTCGACGATCCACTGCTCCAGTGTGCCCCGCAACCGCGCGAGGGTCGTCTGGTGCACCGGCTCTTTAGAATTCACGAGGTTGTTCATCGCCCACGGATCGGTGTCCATGTCGTAGAGTTCCTCCGGCGCCATCGTCGACGAAAGATAGAAATTTTTCTGCCAATCGGTGAGCTTTCCCTGGGCGCCGAGTTCCTTGATTAATGCCCACACGGGATATTGGCGCTCCTTGTAGGCGTTGGCCTGGAGAAACGGGCGCTCGGGCGTGAAATTCCGAATGTAGCGATAACGCGCATCGCGCACCGTCCGGAAGCGAAACACCGTCTCGTCGCACCGGTCGCGGGCGCCAAACGCCACCTCGCGCGCCGGCTCCGCCCGGTCGCCAAATAAAATGCGGCCCTGCATCTTCGCCGGTTTCGCCGCCCCCGCGACGTCGAGCAGCGTCGGCGCAAGATCGATCGCTTCCATGATCCGGTCGCTCACCGTGCCGGACTTAAAACCCTTGGGCTCGGGAAAATTCTTCGCCCAGCGCACAATGAATGGCACGCGCAGCCCGTCATCATAGACGAACTGTTTGCCGCGCACATGGGCCTGACCGTGATCGCCCATAAAAATAATCACGGTGTCGTCGGCGAGGCCCTCCGCCTCGAGTTGCTTCAGCACGAGGCCGATCTTGCGGTCGAGTTCACTCGCATCGTCGAGGTAGGCCGCCCAGTCCTCGCGCGCCACCGGGTGATCGGGGTAAATCGGCGGCAGCGCCACTTTCGCGGGATCGGCCCGCTTGGGGCCTTTGAAGGCGCGGTGCGTCTCGGAAAAATTCACCTGCGCCAGAAACGGCTGCTTGCCCTTGAGGTCGCGCCACTGGTCCGAATCGAAGGGCTGGGCCGGGTACGTGAAATTCCAGTCCGTCTTGCCCGAACCGCGGATGCCCAGCGCCGCCGGAAACTCGCGGATGTTCGCCGTGAAATAACCGGCGTCGCGCATCCAGCCGGTGATCGGCCGCACGCCCGCCGGCACCTGGTAACCGTCGTCCCGGTGCGAGCGGTGATTGTGAGCGCCAATCGTGGTCTGATACATGCCGGTCATGAACGCCGAGCGCGACGCACTGCACACCGGCGCAGTGGTAAACATCCGGTTGAACCGCATGCCCTGCGCCGCGAGCCGGTCGAGATTCGGCGACGTCACTTCTTTCACGCCATAGCACGCGAGGTCGGGCGAAAAATCTTCGCCGATGAGCCAGAGAATGTTGGGGCGTTTCGCGGCGGCCGCCGAGGCAGTCCCGGCGAAACCGAGGGACACGACGGCGCACGCGAGGAAAACTAAGGGGCGGAGCTTCATGCCACGACGTTGGAACAGTCTGCGGCCCGCCACACGGAAAAAAGCGGGCCGCACGCAGTTTTTCCAAGAAAATCAAAACCGCCCGCTGACGCCCACCGTGACGGTCACACCGGGAATACGGTATTCGGAGATATTGTCCGAGATGCCGCGATAGAACACCTGCGCCTCGTTGAAGATATTGCCGACGTCCACGGAGAAACTCATCGCCGGGCGGAACTGATACGCGGCCCCAACGTTTACCACGGTGCGTTGCAGCGTGTATTGGTTGCGACCGGAGCCGCTGGCCGTGAAGGCGTTGATATACTCGCCGGTGCGATTGACGTTCAGGCGCGTGCCGAACTTCCGGTAACGCCAGCTGAGGCTGAGATTGGCGGTGCGCGGCACGAAGCCCGGGACTTCACCGGTTTTGCGGGTCGCGGTGGTCGAGCCGAAATCGCCGTGCGTCTCGAGGATCGTGGTGTTGGCCGAGACGCCGAGGGTCTTGAGCAAGCCGGGCAGAAACGTGAACTGCTGCTGATAGGCCAACTCCCAGCCTTGCACGATCGCCGTGCCCAGGTTGTCGCGCGTCAAAATCGTGAAGCCCGAATACTCGCCGTTGTAACCGTTGTCGGCGCCGCTGCCGACCGTGCCGGCCAGCACGCCGTTCACGAAGTAATCCTTGATCGTCTTATGAAACCAGCTGACCGAGAGGCTGCCGACGGGCTCGAAATAATATTCCAACGCGGCGTCCCAGCTTTCCGCCGTCTGCGGTCTGAGACTCGGATTATTGATCGTGAGCGTCTGCGCAGTTTCGTTGACGGTCTCGTTGGGGAGCAAATTGGACAGCGGCGGCCGGCCGAAACTGTTCGACCAGCTCAGCCGCGCCTTGAGGTTCGGCAAAAGATCGCGGGTGAGATGCGCGCTGGGGAAGAGCTTGGAGTAGCTGCCCGAGATTTCCCGCCGGGTATTCGCGTAGTCGCGCTGGGCCGAGCCGACGGGGTCGGCAGCCTGTTGGGCGGCGGTGCTGCCGACGCGCGCGCGCACCCAGCCCCAGCTGTCATCCTCGGTTTTCTCGCCGCGCACCCCGGCAATGAATCCGGTGCGGCCCCACGTACCCTGCGTCATCAGGTAGCCGGCCGTGACCGTCTCCGTGACCTCGCGCGTGCCGATGAATTTCTGGCTCTCCGCGAAATAGACGTCGTCGCGCCACAGCGCGGCATTGACGGGCGCGCGGCCAACGCTGATCGCGTTGGCGTTCCACGCGGGGATTTTCAGCCCCGTCTTGCGGTCGCCATACGTCACAACCGTCAGATCCGTGGGCAACTGGGCGGAATTCGTGCCCGTGAAAATCGAGCGCCGGTCGCGGTTGATGTCCCCGGCCGTTTCCTCGCGCAGGCGGAATCCGGTTTTGAGATAGAGGGGGTTCTCCTGCGTGAGCCGGTAGCGGGCATTGCCGCGCACCTCGCGGATTTCGTGGATGTTGGTCCCTTCGGCAAAATTCAAACTGTTCGGGCGATAGCTGGCAGGATTCGCGATGTCCGGCCCACCGTTTTGGATGAAACGCGGGTAAAGATCGGACTGGGTGCGATCGAGCTTCCAGCCCACGCCGGTCACCCGGTTTACGAGCACGCCGCCCTCGCCGCCGCCGCCGTTGATGTGGTCGGGACTGAACACCGCATTGTAGTCGAGCTCCAGCCGGCCAAACGTGTGCTCGCCACCGAAATCCACGTGGCGCTGGCGGTGGTAATAATGGGACATCTGCGACGTGATATCGATGGTCGAAGCGGCGACGGGCCGGACCTCGGTGAGGCGCGACGTGAAGCCCGGGATCACGCCAGAGGTGGTGGCGTTGGGCACGATACTTTGGTTGCCCGTGAACGCCCGGAATAAATACCGCAGGCGAAACCGCTCAAACGCGTCATTGTAGATCAGGTTGAGCGAGAACTTGGAGTTCGCCGAGAGCCGGTAGTCGAGCTTCGCGTTCACGCTCGATTGCTTGCGGTTGTTGTAGTTGTCCTGCGTGCGGTAATCCCAGACGTAGGCCGGCGTCGCCGCCGTGTCCTGAAAATCACGCGTCGTGCTAAAAAAGCCGACCGCCTGCTCGCTGTAGAAAAGGTTGACCGACACGCCGAGGTTCCGCTGCCCGCCCGGCACGTCGAACACCTCTTGGTAGCCGAGATTGAAGAGCGGATGGAAACGGTGCTCCTCGCGCAGCGGAATTTGCTGGGTGCCCGGAGGCGCGAGGCGGCCGGAGAAATTGTAGGTGACGCGGCGCTTTTCCTTCATGCTGAGCGTCGAGCGGCTCTTGAGATTGACCGTGCCGCCGAGTGAGCCGGCCTCCTTGTCGGGCGTGTGGCCCTTGGTGACTTCGAGCGCCTCGAACATCGATCCCGTGATCGTGTGGATGCGCGTCGCGCGGGCCATACCGCCTTGCGAACCCATCAGCGCGCCGTCGATCGTGATCGTGTTCATCGCCGGCGGCATGCCGCGCACGGTGAAGCCGACGATATTTCCCTCGTCACTGAGATTGCCGGCGACGCCGGGCAGGAGCACGGCGAGTTCGCTCGCGTTCATGTTCGGCAAGTTTCCGTAGGCATCGAGGGCAACGACGTCCTTTTTGTTCGTCGCATTGCGCTGGGCGGTGAGCGCCGCCGCGTTACCTTCGCGTTCGCCGGTGACCGTGAAGGCCTGCAGCTGGTAAACGCCCGTGGTGAGATCGAAGTCCCGGATCGCGCGCTGACCGGCGGTGACGTTGACGGTGAATTTCTGGGTATCGAGCCCGAGATAAGTCACGACGAGCTCGTGCGCTCCCGCGGGCACATCCGCCAACACGAAGCGACCCGTCTCGTCCGTGAGCGTATCGAGCCGCAGCACCGGCAGCGCAATGCGCGCGCCTTCGAGCAGATTGCCCGTGCCGGCATTGCTGACATTGCCGGCGATCGAGCCGGTCGCGGCGAAAACGGTCGGCGCGATCGCGCCCAGCAGGAACCAGAACAGAGCCAAGACAGAAGTGCGTTTCATGAGTGCAGTCGGGGTTGAGGTGGGACACCGCCACCTCGGTCGGGTTGGTCGCGAGGCTCGGGGCAGCAGCCCAAAATTGGGATGAGCTTCAGAGCCATTGTCGATTTTTTTCCTCCGCGGCCAGCGCCACAATTCGCGTGCGCACCCGCTCGCCCCGCGCTTCGCTCCTGTCCTCCCACTCCACCATGCCCTCCACCCTCGTTCTCCGCCTCGTCGTTCTGAGCCTGACTCTCCTCGCCTGCCGCGGCCGCGCCGCCGAGCGCGCGCCGAACCTGATTGTCATCCTCGCCGACGATCTCGGTTGGGCCGACCTCGGTCACGACGGCTCCAAAATCGACACGCCCAACCTCGACCGGCTCGCCAAGGAGGGCGTGAAACTCACGCACTACCGCTCCTCCGCCCCGATGTGCTCCCCCACCCGCGCCGCGCTCCTCACCGGCCGCTACCCGCACAGCGTCGGCGTGCCCGAGCTCGCCAGCCCCGACGCCCGCGGCAACGTCCCGATCCTCGCCCTCGCCCACGCCGCGATCACGATTCCCGAAGCCCTCAAACCCGCCGGCTACCGCAGCTCCCTCGTCGGCAAATGGCACATCGGCCACGCGGAGAAAAATTGGCCCCGCACCCACGGCTTCGACGAATTCTGGGGCTCGCTCATCGGGACCCCGCGCTTCTGGGAGGTGAAGGAGACGTTCGCCAACGAGACGCCCATCGACGTCACCGGCAAGGGCTACTACACCGACCAACTCGCCGCCAAGGCCGTCGAGTTCATCCGCCGCGATGCCGCGGCCGAAAAACCGTTCTTCCTCTACCTTGCCTTCAACGCCCCGCACTACCCGCTCGAAGCGCCCGTCGAGCTCGTCCAGAAGTACCGCCGCCTCTTTCCCGACCGCGGCCTCTTCGCGCTCTACGCCGCGATGGTCGAGCGACTCGACACCGGCATCGGCCAAGTGCTCGCCACGCTCGACGAACTGAAGCTCGCCCACAACACCCTCGTCGTTTTCACCTCCGACAATGGCCCGAGCGCCGAACTCAACCACTACGGCCCCGAAGGCGCCGACTATTCCAACGGCCCCCTCCGCGGCTACAAATTCGGTCTGACCGAGGGTGGCCTGCGCGTGCCGTTCCTCGCGCGCTGGCCCGGAAAAATCCCCGCTGGCACCGTGAGCGCCGGTCCGGCGATCACGATGGATATCCTCCCCACGCTGCTCGACGCCGCCGGCGTAAAGCCCGCCGCCAGCCACGAAATCCACGGCCAATCGCTCCTCCCACTTTTCCGCGGCGAACCCTTTGCCCGCACGGGCGCGCTCCACTGGGAAAACCAGCAAAACTACGCCGTGCTCGACGGTCACTGGAAGCTCGTGAAACGCGCCTGGGAAACAACCGCCCGTCTCTACCGCCCCGCCGACGACCTCGGCGAGGACCGCAATCTCGCCGAGCAGAATTCCGCCAAAGTCGCCGAGCTGACCACGAAGCACGAAGCCTGGCGGAAGCGCTACTACCCGAACCCCGTACCGCCCGTCGCCAAGCGCACCACCGGCAATTTCCCGATCACGCCGCAGGATCCGTGAGCGGGCCGCGCCCGCCGGCCCTTCCGCCGGCGCGCCGTTGACACCCTCGTCCGTGCCTACACTGTGCTCACATGAGCACCCCGATCACCGCGAAAGTCTTCCAGGCCGGAAATTCCAAGGCACTGCGCCTGCCGCGCGGCCTCGACGTGAAAGCCAAGTCCTATGAAGTGACGCCGACGGCGACCGGCTTCATCATTGTCGACCCCAAGGCGGAAGCGCGGCGACTGAAGGCGTTGCAGGCGCTGCGCGGCTCCGCCCCTAACTTTCCCGACCACACAACGTGATTTTCCTGCCGGATACGAACGTGTTCTCCCGCTACCTCCGGGATCGCGCGGAGGATGCCGCGTTGTGCGACCGCCTTGAGGGCTCGTTAGCCGACTGCCGCCTTTCGGCGATCGTCCTCATGGAGTTGGAATACGGCGCGGCGAAGCAACCGGAAATCGCGATCTTTCGCGATCGCATCATCCGGCTGAAGACGGTGTTTCCCGGAATCACGGCCTTCGACGCAGCGGCGGCGTATCAGACCGGGATTGTGCGCGCCCACCTCGCCCGGCTGAAACCCAACGCCCAACCCATCGGCGCCTACGACGCGCTCCTGGCCGGCCAGGCGTTGGCGTTGGGTGCGACGCTTGTGACGCACAACACGGCCGAGTTTTCCCGCGTCCCGGGCCTCACCGTCGAGAACTGGCAGCGCCCACGCTGAAGCGCGCGCTGCCCGGGTCGCTTCAGAGCGTGATCACCAATTCGGCCGTCTGCGCCACCGCCGCGGCCACGCCGGTGACCGTTTTCCAGCGGTTCGCATCGGGATCGCCGCCTTTCACCGCCCATTTGCCCAGCGCGCAGACGAAGGGCCGCGCCCTGCTGCCGCGGAGGCGATACGTAGACGAGTTCGCCGGTTTTCTCCTCGAAGCGCTGCACGACCGGATCCTTCACGCCGAAAATTTTCAGCGTCGGCAGATACGCGGCGGTCGGGCGTAGTTGTGAAACTGATTCACCGTGACCGGCCACGTCGCCATCTGCGTGCCGGGCTTGGTCACTTCGGCCGAGTACGCCCAGCACTCAAACGAGAACGACCGCGCGGATTTCTTGAACCGCACGACCCCGAGGCCGCTCGTCTTGGCGTTGACCGCTTCCAGCACCGGGCGCGGCGGATCGGAGGGACCGTTCTTGTAGGCGAGCACGGTCAGCGGATTGCCGAAGTGATCGGGAAAATCGCCGGTGAACCCGGGGGTGCCCGTCGTCTTGTTGCGACCCGTCTTCGTCGGCTCCCACCAGCGCGGATAACCCACATTCACCGCCGGACCGGCGAACGCCACCGGGCCGTCCCGGTGCGTCTCGAGACCGTAGTGCACGACCGCCGGCAAATGCTGGTCGCCCGCGATATGCACCGCGAAGGCCTTGCGCAGTTCGCGCCGGGCGTTGCGCCGCGCGGTCTACGGCCACCCGCTCGCATCGTAATCCGCCATGAGCACCTGCTGGCTACCGCCGTGCGTCGTCGCCATCGCGGTGAACACCGTCTGCGAAATCGCGGCCTTCATGTCGGCGCCGCACCAGTCGAGCACCCAATCGGGCAAAAACTGCTCCTGTCCCCCCCCTGCAATTCAAGGCCGGGCAGGTCGGCGGTTTTCGGATCGTAGTTTGGGTTGATGACGTGGTCGCCGCGGTCGCGCGTGGGCGGAACTTTGCCCTCGGGCGCGGACTAGAACTGGCGGTCAGCGAGCACCGCAAAGCTCACGCGTCTGTAGGCGAGCGGGCCATCGGAGTTGATCGTGTCACGCTTCGACGGCTTCGGATCGTAGGGATCGGGATGGTGCGCGGTCTGCGCGCGCTCGACCACGTTGACCCACGCTCGTAGCCGCCCGCCTCCTGCGTGGTCTTCTGCCCACCGCCGCCCTCGCCCCAGCAGTCGCCCTGGCCGACGTCGTCGGAGAGGATAAAAACGAGGTTGGGCCGCGACGCGGGCGCAGCGGCCAACACCGCCGGCGAGAGAGCGGAAGACACCCCGACACCGAGGAAGCAGAAGAGCGCGGATTTCATCGCGGCGAGGGACGCGGTTCAGGCAATGACCGGAGCTCCGCTCGCTTCTCCCGCCCTGCGCGCGACATCGATAATCTTGCCGCGAACGATCGGTCGTTCGCACCGGCTGGCGGCACCGCGTTGTCCCGCGCGACGTCACGCACGCGCCGATTGCCACCCGTCCGAAAATCGCCACAACACCCTTCCCCCCATGAAACCTCTCCGCTTCGCCCTCGTCGCGCTCCTCGCGCTGGTCTCGCTTCACCCGCTGGTCGCCGCCGACGCGCGACCGAATGTCCTTTGGTTTATCGTCGACGACATGTCGGCGAATTTCTCCTGCTACGGCGAGAAATTGATCGCAACGCCGCACGTCGACCGCCTCGCCCGCGAGGGCACGCGCTTCACCCACGCCTACACGACCGCGCCGGTGTGTTCGCCGTGCCGCTCGGGGTTCATCACGGGCCTCTACCAGACGACCATCGGCGCGCACCACCATCGCAGCGGGCGCGGCACCGAGAAAATCGGGTTGCCCGCCGAAGTCGCGCCCGTGCCGGCAATCTTCCAACGCGCCGGCTACTACACCTGCATCGGCAGCGGTCTCCCCGACGCCGGTCGCGCGGGCAAAGGCAAGAACGCCAAGCGCACGCCCGGCGGCGCACTCGGCAAAACCGACTACAACTTCGAGTGGGACAAGAAAATCTACGACAGTCACGACTGGGCGGGCCGCCAGGCGGGCCAGCCGTTCTTCATGCAAGTGCAGCTCGCCGGCGGAAAACTCCGGGGTGGCACCGACACCGCCGCGCAGGCTCTCGCCGCACGCGCCCAGGCCGAGTTCGGCGCGGCCACCGATCCCGCCAAAGTCACGCTGCCCCCCTACTACCCGCGCGACCCGGTGTTGCTGCGCGACTGGGCAGCGTATCTCGATGCCGTGCGCTTCACCGACCAACACGTGGGCGACGTGCTCGCCCGCCTCGAGCAGGAGGGCGTGCTCGACCAGACGCTGGTGATTTTCACGACCGACCACGGCATCAGCCACGCCCGCGGTAAACAGTTTCTCTACGACGAGGGCACGCACGTACCGTTGGTGGTGCGCGGACCCGGCATCCCCAAGAACCACACCCGCGACGACCTCGTGGAATTGATCGATCTCGCCCCGCTCTCGCTCGCCGCCGCCGGCCTCCCGGTGCCGGCCGTCATGCAGGGGAAAAATATCTTCGCCGCCAATTACGCGCCGCGCGACTACGCCTTCGCGGCGCGCGACCGCTGCGATGAAACCGTCGAACGCCTCCGCAGCGTGCGCGACGGCCGATTCCTCTATATCCGGAACTTCTACCCGCTGCGCCCTCACCTGCAGCCCAACGCCTACAAGGACGGCAAGTCGATCGTCCAAGCTCTGCGCGCCCTCCATGAAGCCAAGACGCTCGATCCGCTTGTCGAGCGTCTGCTCTTCAGCCCGACGCGCCCGCCCGAAGAGCTCTACGAATGGACCACCGACCGCTGGCAGGTGAGAAACCTCGCCACCGATCCGGCCCACCGCGCGACGTTGGAAAAACTGCGGGCCCGCCTCGACCGCTGGATCGTCGAAACCAAGGACCAAGGGCCGGAATCTGAGTCGATGTATGACAGCGACATGAAGGTGTATGTCGGCGAGGGACGGCGCAGCGACAAAGCCGCCGGCGAAAGCGTGACGGAGAAAAACATCGCCCTCATGAAAGCCTGGGCGAAACAGGGCAAGTGATACCCGCGGTGGGCCGGCCGCTCCGCCGGCGGCGGCTGGCCGGTCGTGGCGTGACTCGCTGAGCCGCGCGCCGAGCGCACGGCCCACCCGGAGACACCGGGGGCTGCAAGCAACCGGGATACGCCCCACGCGAATCGGCGTTGACCGCGGCATCCCCCAACGTGAGCTTCGGGCTTCCCCTCGCTTCAATGCCCCTGAAGAATGACTACCGCTTTTCGTTTCTCGCCCCACTGGGCGCTCTGCTCTCGCTGGTCGCGCTAGCGGGTTGCGGCCAAGCCCCGGCCGACGCGGCCGCGCCCACCTCGTCCACGGGGCGCACCGAGTTGCGCTTCGCCCACGCGCACACCCCTGACGTGGCCGGCGAACTGCACTTCACCGCCGTCGCCTTTGCCGAGGCCCTCGCCAAAATTTCCGACCGGCACACGGCGAAAATTTTCGCCCAGGGCACGCTCGGCAGCGAACGCGAGGTCTACGAGGGTATGCAGCTCGGCTCCGGCGCTTCGCTCACGGTGTCGGGCACAGCGATCCTGAACAATTTCGACCAGCGCATCGGCGTCGTCGATCTGCCCTACCTCTGGCAAGACTTCGACCACGTGCACCGCGTGCTCGACGGCGCAGTCGGACGCGACCTCGCCGCCGGATTGGAAAAACAGGGGATTATCCTCCTCACGTGGATCGACGGCTGGGGCTTTCGCAATCTCATCACCACCCAGAAAACCGTCGCCCGGCCCGAAGACTTGAAAGGTCTCAAGATCCGCACAATTCCGACGCCGGTGTATCTCGCCGCGTTGCGCCTGATGGGCGCCAACCCCACGCCGATGGCCTACGGGGAAATCTACACCGGCCTGCAAACGGGCGTGATCGACGGTTTCGAGCAGGCCCCGGCCATCTTGATCGCGGAGCGTTTCTACGAAGTCGCGAAACACCTCACCACGTCGCGGCACCTTTTCCCCGCGATGGTGGTGTGCTATGCCAAAGCCCATTGGGATCGGCTCACACCGGACGATCAGGCCAAGATTCGTCAGGCCGCCGAAGCCGCCCGCGACCAGGGCCGCGCCCTCGCGCCGATCCGCGAAGCCGAGGCGCTCAAGACCCTCGCAGAGCGCGGCATGACGATTCACCCCATCGACACCACCGCGTGGCAGCAGGCGGCGATCAAACTGCAGGACCAGCTCGCCGCCGAGCGTGGCGCCACGGACCTGTTGCGGCAGATTCGCGCCGCAGCGAAACCATGACGCGCCTCACGCAAGCGGTCGGCTGGCTGCTGCGCGGCGCGGACCGCGCGGCCGAAGCGCTCGTGATCGCGCTCTTCGCGATGATCGTGCTGGTGGGCGGATTGCAGGTGATCTGCCGCTACGCCTTCAATGCCTCGCTCAGTTGGAGCGAGGAACTGCAGCGCTACGGATTGATCTGGATCGTGTTTCTCGCCCTGGTGATCGGCTACCGGCGCGGCGCGCATATCGGCATGGGCCTCTTCCTCGAAAAATTGCCGCGCGCCGTGCAGCGGCCGATGGGTTGGTTCATCGATTTCCTGTGGCTTTCCCTGGGCCTCGCCATGGTGATCTTCTCCGCGGCCTACCGCTCCGCTGCGGGCATGACGTTCATCACGAGTGTCGGCCGCCAGAGCAGTGCGGGCCTCGGCCTGCGCATGGACATCGTCTACGCCTGCATCGTCCTCGGCGGCGCCTACCTCGTCATTGCGGCGGTGCATAATCTGCTCCGCCGGGCCACCGGCGAGACGCTGAAACTCGTCGCTGACGAACCACCATGCTGATCGCGCTCTTCCTCATTCTCCTCGCGCTGATCTTCCTCAGCGTGCCGGTCGTCGTCGCGATCGGCGTCGTGGCGTTGGGCGGGATTCTGGCCTTGCCGGAACTGGCCCCCGTGGAATTTCCGCGCAAGATGTTCGCCGCCGTCGATTCGTTCAGCCTGCTCGCCCTGCCCTACTTCATTCTCGCCGGCGAACTCATGGTGCGGGGCGGCATGAGCCGGCGGCTCGTGGAATTTGCCGAGACCCTCGTCGGCCACCTCCGCGGCGGCCTCGGCCATGCGACCGTGCTGGCCAACATGATCTTCGCCAACGTCACCGGCTCCTCCGTCGCCTCCACCTCCGCCATCGGTTCGCTCATGGCGCCGGAAATGAAGGCGCGCGGCTACCAGGGAGGCTTCATCGCCTCGCTCGCCGCGACCTCCGGTGTGATCGGCGCCATCATCCCGCCGAGCATGGTGATGGTCGTCTACGGTTCGATGGCCGGCGTCTCGATCGGCGGGCTCTTTCTCGGCGGATTCCTCCCGGGTTTTTTGATCACCGCCCTGCTGATGCTCGTCGTGCACCTGCACGGTTATCATCCTGATTTCCCGGAGATCCGCGCCACCGGCGGCCGCTTCCGCCTGAGCGCCGTCGCCGAAACCCTCCCGCGCGTGTGGGTCGCGGTGCTCGCACCGGTGATCATTTTGGGCGGAATCATGGCGGGCATTTTCACCGCGACGGAAGCCGGCGTCGTCGCCTGCTTCTACGCCCTCATCGTTGCGATGTTTGTCTACCGCTCCGTCACGGTGCGCGACCTGCCAAAAATTCTCCTGAACTCGGCTGTCACGACCACGGTCGTGCTCGCGATCATCGCCGTGGCGGGTGCCTTGGGCTGGCTGCTCACCTATCTCAACTTCACCGAGATCGTCGGCTCGTGGCTCCTCGGCGTGTCATCGAAGGGCTGGGTCGTGCTCCTCGTGCTGCTTGGAATCATGCTCGTGTTGACGATGTTCATCGAGTCGCTGGCGGTGCTCATCATCCTCACGCCGCTCATCGTCAAAATCGGCTCCACCTTCGGCTTCGACCCGATTCACCTCGGCATTCTCATGGTGATCGCAACGCAGATCGGCGGGACGACGCCGCCGGTGGCGGTGTGCCTGTTTGTCGGAACCAGCATCGCCGGCTGCAGCTACGACGAAACGATCCGCCGCTGCTGGCCGTTTGTGGGCGCCCTCCTGCTCGCGCTGCTCGCCGTGTTTCTCATCCCCGGCCTCGCGACCTGGCTGCCCCATACGTTTTTGAAATAGCCGCTCCGAACTACTGGGGCCGACTTCTCCACCCGCTTTTCTTTTGAAAAACCAAAAAATGATTTCGGTCCGGAAAAAGAAATTCTTCCCATGAAGCCCCGCCTACTCCCCTTCGCCTTCGCGCTCGTTACCACCGCCCTGCAGGCCGAGAATTGGTCCAACTGGCGCGGGCCGCTCCATAACGGCTCCAGCCCGGAAAAAAATCTCCCCGCCACCTTCAGCCAGACCGAGGGCGTCAAATGGGCCGTTGAAATGCCCGGCGCCTCCGCCGCCACGCCTGTGATCTGGGGCGACCGGGTGTTTGCCACCGCCGCCGATCCCAAGACGAAAAAACAATCGGCGCTCTGCCTCGACCGCCGCACCGGGGCCCAGCTCTGGCGCGCGGAGATCAGCGAGTTCACCACCGACGGCCAATCCAGCAACTCGTGCTCCCCTTCGCCCGTGACCGACGGCCAGCTCGCCGTGTTCTTCTTCGGCACCGGTGACCTCGTCGCCTTCGATGTCGCCGGGAAGAAACTCTGGGAGCGCAACATCGGCCCCTTCGCGTTCCAGTGGACTTTCTCCGCCAGCCCGCTCCTGCACGAGGGCCGCCTCATCCTGCAAGTGCTGCAACGCGACGTCGCCGTCCGCGGCAACGGCCAGCCCACCGGCAACGAATCCTTCCTCCTCGCGATCGACCCGGCCACCGGCAAAGACCTCTGGCGCCACGTCCGCCCGTCGGACGCCGTCGCCGAATCCCGCGAGGCCTTCAGCACGCCCCTACCCTTCGTGCACAACGGACGCGCGGAACTCGTCGTCGTCGGCGGCGACGCCATCAGCGGCCACGAACCCTCCACCGGCCGCGAACTCTGGCGCTGGGGCACATGGAACCCGACGCGCATCGGCCACTGGCGCCTCGTCCCCTCCCCCGCTGTCGGCGGCGGCGTCATCCTCGCCTGCGGCCCCAAAGACGCTCCCGTCTACGCCGTGAAAGCCGGCGGCTCCGGCACGCTCTCCCACAAAGCCCTCGCCTGGCAGAGTCACGTGCAACCCACCGAGGACGCTGCCGAAGCCGCACCGTCGCAGCATATCCGCGAACTCACCACCGACGTCCCGACGCCGCTCTTCTACGAGGGGAAATTCTACATTCTCAACGGCCGGAAGCGGAAACTCTACTGCGTGAACCCCGCCGACGGCGCGGTCGTATGGAGCGGCGATCTCCGCAGCAAGTCCGACTACCAATGCTCGCCCACCGCCGCGGACGGCAAAATCTACGTGATGAATTTCAACGCCGACGTGTCCGTGATCCAGGCCGGCGGCAGCGAATTCAAGCTGCTCCACACCGCGAATTTCAAAGACGACGGCGACGCCACGCGCCACCGCTCCAGCGTCGCGATCTCGCAGGGCAACCTCTTCGTGCGCACGGGCACGAAGTTGTTTGCCCTGGGTAAGTGACGGTCAGGCCGCCCGGACGAATCTCCGCACGGCCGGTTGTCCGGTTGCGCGCGAGCAGCCCACCCACCCACCCCTCTACGCCCGCCGCCACTCGACCAATTCCTACGGCGCCCAATGGTCCTTCGGCGCGAAGGGTACCACCGCACCGGATCGAGGTGGAGCGCGTTGACCCCAACGCGCTTTCCGACCGCACCGGATCGAGGTGGAGCGCGTTGACCCCAACGCGCTTTCCGACCGCACCGGATCCAGGTAGAGCGCGTTGACCCCAACGCGCTTTCCGACCGTACCGGATCGAGGTGGAGCGCGTTGACCCCAACGCGCTTTCCGATGGGGGAGGGGCTTCACGCCCCGACTTCCTCGCGCCACCGCCCGAATTCAAGCTTGATCACCCGGCGCGCACCCCGCCCGCTGACCTTCGCCCCCCCACCTCCAATGACCCCCTCGCCCGCTTCCCCCGCGCCGACCCCCGGCGCCCGCCTCGTCTGCCTCGATGCCTACCGCGGCTTTATCATGGTGTGTCTCGCCTTCGGCGGCTTCGGCCTCGCCGGCACCGCATCGCTCCACCTCAGGGTCACACCCGACTCCGCGTTTTGGCAAGCCGTCTACACGCAGTGGGAGCACGGGGCGTGGGTCGGCTGCAGTTTCTGGGATCTCATCATGCCCGCCTTCACCTTCATGGTCGGCATGGCGATGGCCTACTCCTACATCCGCCGCCAACGCGACGGCCACACCCCCGCGCAGATGTTCCGCCACGCCTGCGTGCGCGCCCTCCTCCTCCTCGCGCTCGCCGTCTTTCTCTCCACCAGCAACGGCCAGCCCACCGCGTGGATCTTCACTAACGTCCTCGCCCAAATCGCCCTCGGCTACCCGTTCCTCTTCCTGTGCTGGAATCGCGGTTACCGCTTCCAAGCCCTCGCGGCCACCGCCGCACTCGGCCTCACCTGGCTCGCCTTCGTCCTCCACGGCGGCAGCCCCGCTCCCGGCGCCGGCGTCACCGCCGCATGGTCCGCGCAACACGAGGCGCATCTCGCCGCCGCGTGGCACAAAAACGCCAACGTCTTCCACGCCTTCGACGTCTGGTTCCTCAATCTCCTCCCCCGCGCCCAGCCCTTCGTCTTCAACGTCGGCGGTTACCAGACGCTCAACTTCATCCCCAACCTCGCCACCATGATCTTCGGCCTCATGGCCGGCGAGTGGCTCCGTGGCACCGGCGAGCCCGCCCGCAAACTCCGCGGCCTCCTCCTCGCCGGCATCGCCGGACTCATCGCCGGCTACGGCCTCGACGCCCTCGGCCTCATCCCCGCCGTCAAACGCCTCTGGACCCCGTCCTTCGGCCTGCTCTCCACCGGCTGGTGCCTGCTCCTGCTCGCCGCGTTTTACGGGATGACGGAGCTCCGCGGTTGGACGCGCTGGACGCAGGTCTTCGTCATCGCCGGCGCCAACTCCCTCGCGCTCTACTGTCTGAGCCAATTGCTCAAACCCTGGACCGCCGCCCTCTGGCGCTCGCACCTCGGGCAAAATATCTTTCTCTCCGCCGGCCCCCTCTGGGAGCCCACCCTCCGCGCCGTCGCCGTCGGCCTCACCTTCTGGCTCGTCTGCTGGTGGCTGTGGCGCCGCAAACTCTTCCTCCGCCTCTAAGTCCGCCGCGACAGCCGATGCGCCCACGCCGCCACTGCCCCGCCTCCTCGCCCCTCTCGCCCCTCGCACTCTCCACCGCCCTCCGTCCGCGCCGGCGTCACCCCAAAAATCCGCGCCGACCAACCCGTCGGCGCATGGAACACCTTTGAAATCACCCTCCACGGCGAACGCCTCACCGTCCTCCTCAACGGCCGGACCGTCGTCGACCACGCCGCACTCCCCGGCCTCCCCGCAACCGGCCCGCTCGCCCTGCAACACCACGGCGGTTTCAAAGACGGCCAATACAGTCCCGCCTCGAGCCTCGTGCAGTTTCGCAACGTTTCGATCAAGGAACTCTAAGCTCCCGCTGCCGTCCCGCCTTTTTCCGGCGGCGGCACCACAGACGTCGGCGCCGGCATCGGCACGCCGAAATCCAACTTCACCTTCCCCTCCTTCGCATCGAGCACGAGCTTCGCCGTGTAGGCCTTGCCCGACTTCGCCGCCACCAATCCCGCCACGTCGATCGGGGCGCCATCCTTCCAGCCCTGCAGCACCGGCACGTAGTCCTCGACCGTGAAGATTTTCCCGAACGCATTTTTCCAGAGCTTCACACCCGGCCAGCCCGGCGCCTCAAACCATCCGCCCCAGTCCGACATCAGCTTCCCCGACTTCGGGCACTTCACGCCTTTCACCTTCGTCGGCTCCGGCGTGAAAATCACCAGCTTCTTCTTCTCTTCGTCAATCACCAGATCCGCCTCGTAGTCGCGCTGCCCGGCCGCCGATTTCAATCCCGTCGCGTGAAACGGTTTCTTCGCCAGCACGCTCTCGAGCAGCGCAACAAATTCCGCGGCCGTCCACGCGCGCCCAAACGCGCTCTTCCACAGCCGCACGCCCGGCCACCCCGCCGCCTCGAAAAACGGCCCGCGGTCCAGCAACGCCTCCTTCGACTTCGGGCAAATCGCGTCCGTCACCGGCGTGCCCGCGGTCACCGGAATCACCGGCTCGTGGATTCCCGCCCGCGTGCTGCCCTTGATGAACCCGTCCTTCATGCTCACGACGCTCGCGAGCAACGCATCGAGAAACTCCGGGCGCGTCATCGCCGTCGTGTTGCGCTCCATTTTTTTCAAGATCAGCTCCCACTCGCCCGTGAGTTTCGCCGAAAGCATGTTCGGCGCCCGCGTCGCCAGCTCGCGGCACAACAACCGGCCGTTTTCCGTCGAGAGAATCTTCGCCTTCTCGCGCACCACGAACCCGCGCAGTAAAATCTTCTCGATGATGTTCGCCCGCGTCGCCGCCGTACCGATACCCTTGTCCTTCATCACCTCGACCATTGCCTCGCGCTGCTCCTCCGGCGTGTCGTCATCGAAGGTCTCCCCCGCGTACTTCATCGCGTCGAGCAGCGTCGCGTCCGTAAAATACTCCGGCGGCTTCGTCGTCAGCTCCTTCAAGGTCACCGCGTCCAAAATCTGCTTCTCCGCGATCGGCGGCAGCGCCGCCGCCGCCTTCGCCTCGCGCTTCACCCAGCGGTTGAACCCCGGGTAGTCCATTTGCTCGCGCGTCGCCTTGAACACCGCCGGGGCATACGACCCCGCTCCGCCGGCCTGCGTATAGCGCCGCGTCACGCCCTTGTAGTTCGCCGCCTCGTCCAGCGCCATCAGCGTCGTCTGCACCACCGTCAGGTAGGCGAACAGGTCGTTGCCCGCGAGCTGGCTCAGGCCGTTCACCTCGCCCGTCGGCACGAGGCCGTAATGCCCCTCGACCTGCTGGTCGTCGAACGCCCGCGACGCCAGCGCGACTTTCTTCGGCATCAGGTCCTGCTGCGACAGATGCAGCGCCGGCCGCATCGCCCGCAGGTGCGCGTGCACGTCGACGAGCGAGGCGTAGAGCTTGTCCTTCATGTCCTCGCGCAAATGCCGGCAGTCGGTGCGCGGGTAACTGATCAGCTTCGCATCATACAGCTTCTGCAAAATCGCCAGCGTGTCCGTCGCCGTGCTGCCGAACTTCTTCGACATCAGCTTCTGCATTTCCTGCAAATCGAAGGGCAGCGGCGGCTTCTCCGTGCGCGTCGTTTTCTTCTCTGTCGCTCGATACGTTGGCGGCGTTTTCGCCGACACCCCGAACGCTTCCGCCTTCGCCTTGTCCCAAAACGCCTTCTTGTCCCGCTCGCTGCTCACCGCCGGCGCGCCAAGCAGTTTCACCCGGTCCGCCGACGCCGCATACGCGTCCAATTCAGCCTTCGCCTCCAGGCCCCCGAAATTTCCGAACGCCTCCCAGAATTTCTGTGGCACGAAATTCTCGATCAACAGATCGCGCGCCACGATCAGCGCGAGCGTCGGCGTCTGCACCCGTCCCACCGACCACACCTTCCAGTCGCCCCGCCCGCGCGGCAGCGTCTTCGTCGCGAGCACCGTCACGTTCATCCCCACGAGCCAGTCCGCCTGGTCGCGCGTGAAGCCCGCCTGCGCCAGCCCGTTGTAGTCCTTGAGCGGTTTCCGCGCGGCAAACGCCTCTTTCAACCCGTCGACGGTCATCGTCTGCGCCCACATGCGCGAATACGTCGTGCCCGCCGGCGCATTCACCCCGCGCAGCGCCTTCCGAAAAATCACCTCGCCCTCCCGCTCCGCATCGCAGCCATTGACGATCTCGCACCCCGCATGGGCCTTCGCCTCCCCGCGCAACACGTCGAGCAGGTTCCCGCCGTCCGCCCGCGGTTCCTCGACAAAATCCCAAAGCTTCGTCGGCACAATCGGCAGATCGTGGACGTTCCACGCCCCGAATTTCGGATCGTACGTCTCCGGCTTCGCCAACTCGAACAGATGCCCGCGCGCCGACACCACCGTGAGCTCCGTCCCGTCCGCCATCTTTCCCCGATGCGGCCCCTGGCCGTTGAACGACCCGCCCGTCAACGCCGCGGCGAAGTCGCGCCCGGCGGCGGGCTTTTCGGCAACGAGGAGAATCTTGGACATCGCGCGTTTCTAGCACACCGCGCGATTCCGCGACAAGCGCCGCCGCCATTTCTTCACGTCACCCCGTTTCTACCCCCGCCCAGCCCGACTTCTTTCCCGCGCGTTTCCGCCGCCCCCGCTCGCGTTTCCCCGCAAAGCCCGTTGCGTGAACCCCCATGGTCCTCGCACCGGCCGCTCCGGCCATTCCCCCCGCTCCCGTCCTCACCGTCACCGCCGTGGGGAAATCCTACGGCGCGCGCGCCGTGCTGGCCGACGTGTCGTTCGCCGTCGCCGCCGGCGAACGCATCGCCCTCACCGGCCCCTCCGGCAGCGGCAAGACCACCCTCCTCAACTGCCTCGGCGGCGTCGACCGCCCCGACACCGGCGCCATCGCCCTCCACGGCGAGCGCATCGACCAGCTCCCGGGCGACGGCCTCGCCCGCCTCCGCCGCGAGCGCGTCGGCACCGTATTCCAGTTCTTCCATCTCCTGCCCACGCTCACCGCCGCCGAAAACGTCGAGCTCCCCCTCCAGCTCACCCACGTCGCCGCCCCCGAACGCGCCGCGCGCGTCGCCGCCGCCCTCACCCGCGTCGGCCTCACCGCCCGCGCCGCCGCCCTGCCCTCGCAACTCTCCGGCGGCGAACAACAGCGCGTCGCCATCGCCCGCGCCCTCGTCCACCGCCCCGCCCTCATCCTCGCCGACGAACCCACCGGCAACCTCGATTCCGCCAACGGCGAAAACATCCTCCGCCTCCTCCGCGAACTCACCGACGAAACCCACACCGCCCTCGTCCTCGTCACCCACAGCGAGGACGCCGCCGCCATCTGCCACCGCCGCATCCATCTGCGCGACGGCCGCATCGTGCCCTGACCCGCGATGGGAACCCTCGAAACCCTCCTGCTGCGCCGCTGCTCCCTCCGCCATTGGCGCATGGCGCCGCGCCAGTCGCTCCTCCTCGTCGGCATCCTCGCGCTCGGCGTCGCCGTCTTCGTCGCCGTGCGTCTCGCCAACCACGCCGCCGTCGCCAGCTTCACGCACTTCACCGACACGCTCACCGGCCAGAGCGACTGGATCATCCAACCCGCCGCCGGCACTCTGCCCGAAAGCGTCCTCCCCGAGCTCCGCGCCGCCCTCGGCCCTCGGCCCGTCCACCTTTTCCCCGTCGTCGAATCCACCGCCGCCCGCGTGCGCCGCACCGATGAGTCCGCCAACTTCGGCCGCACCACCTACACCCTGCTTGGCGTCGACCTCGTCGCCGTCGCCAACCTCGCCCGCGCCCAAACCCCCCACGCCTCCTACTTCGGTCAAAGCACGGGCACCCCGGCCGATTTCTGGGCCGCGTTCCGGGCCGGCCCGCAAATCTGGCTCAGCCGCACCTTCGCCGCCTCCCTCGGCGACGCCCGCACCCTCGACCTCGTCATCAACGAACAGGTCCACGCCCTCCCCATCGCCGGTCTCATCCCCACCGCCAAGGACGCCCCGCGCGTCCCCGCCAATCTCATTCTCCTCGATCTGCCCCAACTCCAGCTCCTCGCCGGCAAACCCGGCCGCCTCGACCGCGTCGAATTCCTCGTCGAGCCCGGCCCGCGCGCCGACGAGCGCCGCGAAGAACTCCGCGCCCTCCTCGAGCAACTCGGCGCCGCCGGCGAACGCTGGACCGTCACCTCGCCCGGCGCACGCCGCGAAACCGCCGCGACCATGACCCGCGCGTTTCGCCTCAACCTCACCGTCCTCTCCCTCATCGCGCTCCTCGTCGGCCTGTATCTGATTTTCCAGGCCCTCGACGGCGCCGTTGTCCGCCGCCGTAGCGAAATTGCCATCCTCCGCTCGCTCGGCGTCGAGGAGGGCACCATCCGGCGCGCCTGGCTCGCCGAGGCCGCCGTGCTGGGCCTGCTCGGCGGCGCCTTCGGCCTCCTCCTCGGCTGGGCCGGCGCGCAACTCTCCGTCCGCGCCGTCGGCCAAACCGTCAACGCCCTCTACTACGCCACCACCGTCGAGTCCGCCGGCCTCGACGCCGGCGAGATCGCCCTCGGCCTCCTCCTCGGTCTCGTCGCCAGCCTCGTCGCCGGCTGGTGGCCCGCCCGCGAAGCCGCCCGCACGCCGCCCGCCCAGGTCCTCGTGCGCTCCGCCGCCGCCGCTCCCGGCCACGTCGCGCTCCGCAGCGCGTGGCTCGGCGTCGCGCTCGTCGCCGCCGGCGTCCTCTGTGCGCAACTGCCGCCCGTGCGTTTCGCCGGCGGCGGCCGTTTCCCCCTCGCCGGTTACCTCGCCGCGTTCCTGTGGATTTTCGGCGGCGGCGTCCTCTGCGGTTTCCTCCTCCCCGCCGTCGCCCGCCTCTCCCGTCGCGCCCGCGAATCCTCCGCCGTCGCCCGCGTCGCCCTCAGCCATCTCGCCGCCCCCTCCGGCCGCCACCGCCTCGCCGTCGCCGCCCTGCTCTGCGCCATCGGCATGACCGCCGGCATGGCCATCCTCGTGGCCAGTTTCGAGACCACCGTCCGCGGCTGGGTCCAACGCTCCCTCCAGGCCGACCTCTACATCTCCAGCAACGGCGCGCAAAGCGCCTCCTCCCAAAACCGCCTCTCGCCCCCCGTGTGGCGCGCCCTCGCCACCCACCCCGCCGTCGCCGAAGCCAGCGTGCTCTCCGCGTATCCCATCGAGCTTGACCGCACACCGACCATCCTCACCGGCGCCGACCTCCGCGTCGTGCGCGCCCGCTCCGATCTGCCCTGGGTCCAGCCGCCCCTCGACGACGCCGTGTTCGACGCCGCGCGCAACGCCACCCTCGTGCTCGCCAGCGAAAGCTTCTGCGAGCGCTTCCGCAAAAAACGCGGCGACACCGTCCGCGTCCCCACACCCGCCGGTCCGCAGGTGCTCACCCTCGCCGGCGTCTACGCCGACTACGGCAACGAGCGCGGCTCCCTCCTCGTCGAACGCGCCCGCCTCGTCGCCTGGTTCGGCGACGACTACGCCGCCAACGTCTCGCTCTTCCTCCGGGCCGGCGCCGACGCCGAGGGCCTCCGCTCCGAACTGCTCGCCCGCCACCCCGGCCTCGCCATTTACACCAACGCCGCACTCCGCACCGAAATTCTCCGCATTTTCCGACAGACCTTTTCCATCACCTACGCCCTCGAAGTCATCGGCGTGGCCGTGGCCGTGATCGGCCTCGCCCTCACGCTCAGCAGCGTGCTCCTCGATCGCCGCGAGGAACTCACCACGCTCCGCGCCCTCGGCTTCGCCCGCCGTGAAATCGCCCTCGCCACCGCCGTCGAGGGCACGACGCTCGCCGCCTGCGCCGTCGCCGGCGGCCTCACCCTCAGCCTCGCCCTCGGCTGGCTCCTCATCCACGTCATCAACAAACAGTCCTTCGGCTGGACCCTCGGCTTCGCCCTCCCTTGGGGCCAGCTCGCCGCCCTCGCCGTGACCGTCATCGCGACCGGGGCCGCCGTCAGCTACGCCGTCGGCCGCTGGGGCGCCGACCTCCCCGCCGACCGCGAGGAGTAAACCACCGCCATGCGTTTCTTCGCCACCCTGCTCTTCGCTACCCTCGGCGCACTCGGCGCCGCTACCCCGCTCGGCGCGCAGCCGCCGCTCACCACCCCCGAGGGTTTCGCCGTCCCGCAGCCCGGCCACCGCTTCGTCTTCCCCCGCGACCACGGCAACCATCCGGACTTCAAAATCGAATGGTGGTATGTCACCGGCCACCTCGGGGCCGACGGCGGCCGGCGCTTCGGTTTTCAGGCCACCTTTTTCCGCTCGGCCGGTCCGCGCGGCGCCGCCGACATCAATCCGTCCTTCGGGTCCGGCCAGATTTTCCTCGCCCACATGGCGCTCCTTGACGTGTCGACCGGGAAATTTCTCCATCAGGAAAAACTCAACCGCGCTGGCTGGGACGCCGCCTCCGCCTCCGGCACGCTCGACGTGCGCAACGGCCCTTGGTCGCTCCGCCTCGCCGACCCGACCGACCCCTCCCCCACCCCGCGCCTCGAACTCACCGGCGGCATCCGCGCCGACGCCGCGTTCACCCTCACGCTCACCCCGGCCAAACCGCTCGTGATCTTCGGCGAAAACGGCGTCTCCCGCAAAGGCGCCGACCCCGCCGCCGCCAGCTACTACCTCACCTTCTCCCGCCTGCGCGCCGAGGGCGAACTCACTCTCGCCACCGCCGCCGACGCCGCGTCCGCCCCCGCAAAATTCCGCGTCACCGGCGAAGCGTGGATGGACCACGAGATCAGCAGCAGCCAGCTCAGCGCCGGCCAGGTCGGCTGGGACTGGCTCAGCGTGCAGTTCACCGACGGCCGCGAACTCATGCTCTACCGCCTGCGCCTCGCCGACGGCACCGCCGATCCCGCGTCGACGCTCACGTGGGTGGACGCCGCCGGCCAAACGCAGCGCGCCCCGTTCACCCTCGACGTGCTCGACCGTTGGACGAGCCCCGCCACGGGCGCGGCGTATCCTTCGCGTCTCCGTCTTTCCACGACCGATCCCCGCACCGGCACGGCGGTCCGGCTGCTCGTCGAGCCGCTCGCGAAAAACCAGGAGCTCACCGGTGCGCTCGGCGGCATCCCCTATTGGGAGGGCGCGTGCCGCATCCGCGACGAATCGGGCCGGGAACTCGGCTCCGCCTTCCTCGAACTCACCGGCTACGCGCAGGCCCTGAAACTTTAGCCCGCCGCCCGCGCCGCGAAAACACCCGCCGCACCGGGAAAAATTCGCGCCGGCCCGCGGCTCCTTTTCGCGGGGGATTTCGCCTGGAAGGAAGTCCAGCCGGTCCCGCCCCCCCCTCCTGCCGTCTTCACCGACTGCCCATGAACGATCGCCCCCTCGTCTTTTCCGCCACCGGCAAGCTCCGCTCGTTTAGCGCTCCGATCACGGCCACCGATCTCATCGCAGTCTCCGGCGCCCTGGACGGGGGCGGCGGCCGTTCCTGTAACGCCGGTCCTCATCCAACCAGCATCCCCGGCGCCCAAAACCGGCGACGGCTGCGTCTCCATTCTCGCCATGCCTGAACTCGCCACCTTCGACTGCCCCCCGCTACCCCACCGTTCCCGACCCCGTGGTTCGCGCTGCTGCCGGACCTCCGTCTCATCGCACCGCTCCTGCCGGCGCGGGCCGCTCCGGCCCGACCCATCTGTCGTGCCTCCCCTCGACCGGCCGTTGAACAGCGCGTCACCGACGACATCATGACGCCGACCGCAGCGCGCCGACCGATCCGGTTTTGCCGAATCGCCGCACCCACCGTCACGTGGCCGGGGCTCACGGTGCCCGCACGCGAAGCCTCCCGTCGGTCGGGTTAAAATGGCTTAACGCGCCGCGAGGGCTCCGGCCCGTCCTCACAACTCTGGGACGACCGGAACCGCGAGCAGGACTTCTTCGGAAATTTGGACCGCCGTCCCGGACTGCCAGCCGTCCGCGCCCGCCGCCACCGGCCGCGCCGGAAGATCCCCGCGCCGGACCTTCACTGTGGCCGTATCCTCGGACTGGGTGCGGTCGCGCGCCGCCACGAGCCGCGGATCGATCTGCCCGTCGGCCGTGAAACCCATCATGAGCTTCGGCAGACCGAGCGGCACGGCGTCGCCGCGGTCCACCTGCCAGAGGTGCCAGGTCTTACCGTAGGTATTCACGAGCTCGTGCATCAACGCCTTCTCCGCTTTGGGCGACGCGTCGGGCGCGCTCAACAGACCGGACATGACCTCGTAGCGGTGGCTGTGCCATAGCGTTTTCTCCTTCGCCGGCAAGGCCGCAAACATCGCTTCGCCGATGATATACTCAACCCCGATCAGCCGCGCGTCCGACGCCTCGGAGTCATAGATCACACACTGGAAAACGCCGCTACTCAGGTGCGAGCAGTAGTGGTCGACGCGCAGCGCCCGCTTGAGATCCCCACTGTAAAAATGAAACCCGCACACGTGCGCGTGAATCTCACGGAGCGAACCCGCCCCGGCCACCCCGGCGGCCCGCACTCCCGCCGCGCCATGCGGCTCGTCCGCCGCCGGCCCGGGCGGCGCGGCGACGGTCCACGCCAGCACCGCGCCTGCGGCGCAGGCCGCGGCCAGCCCTTGCTTCCCAAAAATCATGGTCGTCATAAATAGGTTGAGCGCCGGCAGCCAATCCGTCCCAGGCGGAAAATCGCGCCCCGGCTGGCGGCTCCTTGCCTCCCCCGACCGCCCATTGGCCCTCCGGTTCGGTCCCCCGCCCCGGTCGGCCTGCCCTGAACACCCCATCGCGCGGCCGCGGGGGGCCTGCTAACTTTCCGCTGCGCCCAGACCAGCCGCCCCGAAAACGCGGACGTAGCCGCCGCCCGCGTCGCCGCGGCCACTCCGCCTGGGGCCCGTCTCGCTCCTCGACCTTTGCACCTGAAACCACGTCTCCTCCTCGGCCTCGCTTTCGCCGTCCTCCCCATCGCCGGACAGGCCCAGTTCACCGATCCCTTCGGCATCATCACCCCCGCCTGGGTCACGAACCGCTACGAACCCGCCGGTTTCACCTCCGTTCTTTTCGGCGGCGACCAGCGCCTGCAACTCACCATCGATCAAACCGGCGGCACCGCCGCCCGCGCCCCGGAATTCAACTCACCATTCTATAACACCCAGGGCCGCCAGCGCCCGGGCGACCTCACCGGGCTCTGGACCCTCAGCGCCCAGGTCTTCGTTTCGTCCGCGTTCAACACCACAACCGGTCGGCTCGTGAATAGCGAACTCTGGGGCCATACCGGCACGACGTCCGGCGGCGGCGCCTATATGATCTTCGGCTTCACCAACGCCAGTCTCACCGTGGCCAATACGCTCGACGCCACCGCCCCCGACCGCACGTTCCGCTTCCGCGCCTTCGATACCACCACCGGCAACTGGTTCGATCTCGGCGTGCCCGCCGGCTTCGTCTTCGACTCGTGGCACACCGTCTCCGCCGCATCGACCGGCTCCGCGTTTGAATTCCGCCTCGACGGCGTGCTCCTGCTCACCCACGCCACCGCCACCGCCGCCGGCTCCGATCTCCTGAGCGCGATGGTGCAGGGCTACAATTTCGGCGAAGCCGGCAGCTATTCCGTGCTGTGGGACAACGTCACCGCCAGCGCAATCCCCGAACCCGCCTCCACCGCGTTCGCCGCCGCCTGCGCGGCCCTCGGCCTCGCCGTCTGGCGCCGCCGCTCCGCCGCCTCCCGAGGCGCGCGGCCCGGACGATTCTTCCACCGCATGGGGACCCGTCCCGACACGGGTCTTTCAGTCGGGTTACACCCCATAGCACGCACCCGACTTCTCGCCTAGGCTGTGACCAACGCCCTCCCAAGGGCCGCGCCGCGCACAGGATCGGTCTCACGTGTTCCGTCCGACCGAAATCCGACCGCACTCTCCTCCCGTCCCATCAGCGAAACTTCCATGAAACTCACCCGACTCCTCCTCACCGCCGCGATCGCCGCGAGCGCCGCCTCCCTGTCCCTCGGGGCCGAAGCCACCACCCCCCAACGTCTGGGTAAAGAAAAAGCTTTCGACGAATACAACAAAATCATCGTCCAAAATCTCCAGGACTAGACCCTCGGCCGCATCAAGGATCTCGGCGTCGATCTCGTTAACGGCCGCATTGTCGAAGTGTTCATCGCTTCCGACAGCTCTCTCGACGTCGGCGGCAAAATCGTCGCCGTGCCGCCCCTCGCACTCGTGCCCGATCCGGCCAACGACGTTTACCGCCTCGACGTGAGCACCGACACCTTCAAGTCCGCCGCCGGCATCGATCTCTCCCGCTGGGTCGACGCCGGGCGCAGCGACCGCGTCGCCGCCGCCTATCGTCATTTCGGCCGCGAGACCTATTTCCTCGAAGAGGGCGACCCGGCCAACCCGAGGGACGCACGGCCCAAGGTGGCCCTCGGCTATGTCGAGCGCGCCAGCAAACTGGTCGATCTGCCCGTCGGTAATCTCCAAGGCGATAAGTTCGGCAAGGTCTGGTCCCTCACGCTCGACCTTCCGAAGGGCCGGATCCTGAACGTCATCATTCTCTCCCCCGGCAACCTCGAGACCAAGAGCATCGTTCCCGCCATGGCGCTCGCCTTCAATGCCACCCGCGACGCCCTCCTGCTCGACGACACCAAGGCGGAATTCGCCGACCAGCCCAAATATATTTACACCGCCGCCGCCTACGGCAACGACGCCACCTCCCACGAAGAATCCTACAAGGGCCCGCACACCCATGTCCCCTTGGAACAGGGCAGCAGCTACTTCGACATCGACCGGACCGTCCGGATCAGCCGAGACATCCGCGCCGCCAAGATCGGCAGCCGCAACGTGGAGGTCGGCACCGTCGACGGCCGCGTCACCGTGCGCGGCTGGGTCAACACCGAGGCCGACAAGGCCCGCATCCTCGCCCTCGCCGTCGCCGCCTCCCGCCTGGAGGTCGTCGACGACCAGATCTCCGTCGGTCGCCCTGTCGCCGTCAAATAACCGGCCCTCGCCCTCTGACCGACCGGGCCCAGCGCCCGCGCCGGTCGTTCCTATTTCCCGTCCGCGGCGCCGTTTCCGCCGCCCCAACCCGATTTCAAAATGAAAGCTATCTCCTCGCGGCACTTCGCCCATTCCGTCTCCGCAGCCGTCCCACCGCCCACCCGCCGACCGGTCGGTCGCACCCTTGGCGCGCTCGCCCTCGCCCTCTGCCTCGGCCACACCGGCACCGCGCAATCCATCCTCGGCTCGACCGCCGGCTACGGCGCCATGGCCGGCGGCACGGTCACGATCAACGGCACCGGATCCACCGTGACCGGAAATCTGGGCGCCATCGGCGCGATCGCGGGCCCCGGCTCCAACTACACCGTCACGAGCGGGGCGGTGGTCACGACCTCCGCCCCGAATCAAACCGACTTCACGAAGGCCTTCAACGGCCTCGCCGCCATGACCCCGACGGCCAACCTGTCCGGACTCATCCTCGGCACAACCGCGGGCGCAACCACTCTCACCCCCGGTATCTATAAATTTGATTCGACCGCCCAGCTCACCGGCACCCTCACCCTCGACGCCCAGGGCGCGAGCAATGCGGTCTGGGTCTTCCAAATCGGCACCACCTTCACCACCGCCGCCGATTCATCCGTCGTTTTCACGCACCTCGCGGCCAACAGCACCGCCACCAACGGCGTCTTTTGGCAGGTCGGCACGACCACCGTCTTCGGCGCCACGACGGCATTGAAAGGCAACGTGCTCGGCGGCACCACGTATAGTTTCGGCACGGGCGCCACCATCAGCGAAGGCCGCGCCCTCACCGGCTCGGGCACGATGACACTCGGCGGCAGCAACAGCTTCAATTTTGTCGCCGCGAACTCGGGCTACAGCGGCGGTCTCGTGTTTGACGGCAATAACGTCGTGGCCAGCGCCATTCCCGAACCCGCCACCACCACGCTGCTCGTCGCCGGATTTTTCGGCCTGATCGCCGGCGCCCGGAAACTGCGCCAACGCCAGACCGCGCAGAAGCTCACGGCTTCCGCCTGAGATCACTCGGTCACTCCACCGGCCAAAAAACCCCTCTTCCCCAGAGGGATTTTCACGTCTTACGGGACACGTGATCTTCGGCGTTTTCTTCGCCGCGTCCATTCAGACCGAGGCTAGGGTCCTCGCGCAGGCAAAAACCGAACGGTGACTTCGTCGGCCGCCCACTGGCGGGCGCGCTTTCGGAGCGCGCGCCAGCGCGCAGCCTACGGCACCTGAATCGTAACGGCTGAGCGCAACGTAACGGAGCCCGTTTGACCCGCACTCACCGCCGCCTCGGCAACCACGCCAGCGCCTCGTTGCCCGGCTGCAGCGCCTCCGGCCGGACGAGCACCGATACCCGCGACCGCGCTTGGTCCTCCAGCGCGCTCTGCATCGCCGCCCGCTGCTGCGCCGACAGACCGATCCGCGCCGCAATCTCCAGGCGCCCCAAAATAAACTCGTTTTTGATCCGCCACAGCTCCGCCACCGTGGTCCCGGGCAACCCCTCCTGCGCCGCCATCGTCCGCATCGCGGCATAGCTCGGATCCTCCGCGCTCAACCACGTCGCGAACACCGCGTCCCCCACCAATGCCCGGACTTTTTCTTGCACGGCCTGCTGGAGTTGGGTGCGTTCCGCCAGCGCCGCCGGCGACACGTCGAACACCAGCGCAAACCGGTCGTCGAACTCCCGTTGCAGCCGGAACACCGCCCGCCGTTGCTCCACCGTCACCGCCGCATCCCCGAGCCGCCGCCGAAGCGCCTGCCCCGTCGTGCTCTCGCTCATTTCGTAATCTTCCAGTTCGCCCGGGGTGAGCACCGCCGCGAAGTCCGCGTGCATTTCCCGCTCAAGCAGCGCGAGCTGTTTCAAAAACGCACTCACCCCCCCGGGAAACTTGTCACCCGCCGCCCCATACTCCGCCGACATCTTGATCCGGATCTCGTCGTAGTCGCGCCGGATCTTATCGATCCGCGCCGCCTTTTCGGCTGACAGCGCACCCCCCGTCGCGGCCCCCGCCGCTCCGTCCACCGGAGCGGCCGCCGCCGTCCGCCCGCCAAAAACCTGCCTCGCCGGCGCCGGCGCCCCCCCCGGCGGCGTCGCCGATTCACGCGCGGCTTCGGTCGCCCGCCACACCCGCACGGACACAAAGGCACCCGCCGCCAAAATCCCCGCCAGCACCAAAATCGTTGGTCCCCGTTCCATGGCGCTGACCGTAATGGCGCCGCCACCCGGGCCGCGATTTTTTTCGGCGTGCGCCCCGCGGATGCCTCGCGCACACCTGACCGCCATTGCACGCCGCCCACACCCGTTCCGTTCTCCTGCTCGTCGCCACCGCCCTCTGCTGGAGTCTCGGCGGCCTCCTCATCAAATCGGTGGACTGGCCCCCCCTCGCCGTCGCCGGCGCCCGCGGCGGCATCGCCGCGCTCTTCCTCCTCGCGACCCACCGCTCGCTCCGTTTCCATTTTTCACGCGTGCAACTCCTCGGCGCGCTCGGCTACGCCGCCTGCACCGTCACGTTCTGCGTCGCCACCAAGCTCACCACCGCCGCCAACGCCATCTTGCTCCAATACAGCGCACCCGTGTGGGTCGCCCTCTTCGGCGCCTGGTTTCTCGGCGAACGCGCCACCCGCGCCGACTGGGTCACCATCGCCGCCGTGCTCGCCGGCATGACACTCTTCTTCGCCGACAGCCTCGAACTCACCCACGCTCTCGGCAACAGCCTCGCGGTGCTCAGCGGTGTCTGTTTCGCCGGTATGACCATCGCGCTCCGCAAGCAGAGGGACAGCTCTCCGATCGAATCGATCATCTTGGGCAACCTCCTCGCCTTGGCCATCGGCCTGCCGTGGATCGTCGGCGCCCCCCTGCTCTCCCCCTCCGGCTGGATCGCCCTCACCCTCCTCGGCACCGTGCAGCTCGGCGTCTCCTATTGGCTCTACGTCCGCGCCATCCCACACGTCACCGCCCTCGAAACCGTGCTCATCCCCGTGATTGAGCCCATCCTCAATCCCGTATGGGTTCTCCTCGCCATCGGCGAGCAACCTTCCCGCCTCGCGCTGGTCGGAGGCGTCATCGTCCTCACCGCCGTCACCCTCCGCGCCATCGCCACCGTGCGCGCCCGCCGCGCCGCTCGCCCCGGCGCCCGGCCACTCAACCCCGGGTGACACCTCCCCGGCTTCTCGTCGCCGCCCGCCCGCCCGTTGGCGGCTCCACTAGCCCTCCGGCGCCTGGCGGTTGGCGCGCGGCGTTGCGCCCCGCCTACCCCTTCGCCGGCGGCTTGAGCGTGATCAAAATATTCGCCGCCGTGATCAACCCACCCCCCACCAGCAGGTGAAACGTCGCCTGCTCGTTCGCGTAGGCGATTCCCGCCCAGACCGAAAAGAGCGCCGGCAGAAACAGCGCCATCAACGACCCGAAGATCGGCTCCACGCAATACACCAACCCCGCCTCCGTCGCCGTGATCTTCGGCTGCCACGCGTTCATGATCGAAAACGAGCCCAGCGTGCAAAACACCGTCAGTACGACCGTCAGCGCCAGCCA
The DNA here is from genome assembly GCA_947461205.1 of Opitutia bacterium. Lineage (GTDB taxonomy): Bacteria > Verrucomicrobiota > Verrucomicrobiia > Opitutales > Opitutaceae > GAS368. Next base: position 24,080 of record CANHJG010000009.1, on the reverse strand, counting down.
CGCCGGCGACGTCCACGGCGTGACGAGCGACGCGATATCCGGCGCCGTCGCGCCCGCCAGCCCCGCGAACACCACCGCCTCCGTCACAAACATCACCAGCGTCAGCCGCTCCGGCCGGTTCACCGCAAACGCCTTGTTCTCCAGCCACAGGATTTGCCCCATGAAAAACAGCGACGCCACCAACGTCTCCCACTCGCCGCGCCCCAACGACAGCTCGCGCCAGTCGAACCGCCCGAGGATCGCCACCCCCGCGAGCACCAACGCACAGCACACCCACACCGTCCAACCCGGATGCCGCCTCAGCCGCACCGCCACGTAGATCGGAATCAAGATCGCGTAGAATTGCGTGAGAAACGCCGAGGTGCTCGCCGGCGTAAACTGCAGCGCATCGTTCTGCAGCAGCATCCCGACCGAGGAAAACAGCCCGATGATCACGCCCTGTTTCACTTCGCCCCGCGTCACCTTCCAAAAATCGAACGGCCGCAGCGCCATCAACACCGCCGACGCCAGCACGAACCGCGGCGCCACCGTGTAGATCGCCGAAAACCACGTGCCCGCCTGCGGAATCAGCACGCCGTGCAGCAGCATGACCGCCTTGATCACCGGAAAGCTCAGCCCCCAGAAAAAATTCGCGAGCAAGAGCATCAGGAGCGCTCGCGGACGTTGCGGATGGTGGGCGACGGACATGATCGGGAATCGAAACCGCCGAACGTGCCGCGAACCGCAGCACGCGCCAAGTGAATTGCCCGACCGCCGCGCCCAACGGACTCCCGGTACCCTCCCGCGCCCCCTCCCGCGACCTTCGCCTTCCGGCGCGGTTGTCTGTTCCCTCCGTCCGACCCGCCGGCGCGCCCAAGCCTCGACAACCCCGCGCCCCCGCGCCACTGCTCTCCGCATGGCGAAGGCAACCGGCGCGACGCGCCTCCCCAAAAAAGACTACGAGGCCCGCGTGCCCGCACTGCGCCGCGCGCTCGTCCAGATGCAGCTCGCCCTCCAGCATGCCCCCTTCCCCGTCCTCCTCGTCGTCGCCGGCGACGAAGCCTCCGGCAAGGGCGACGTCGTCAATCTTCTCAACGCCTGGCTCGACCCCCGCGGAGTCGAGACTTTCGCGTTCCACGAGCCCACCGACGAAGAGCGCGAACGCCCCCCCATGTGGCGCTACTGGCGCTGCCTCCCACCCCGCGGCCGCATGGCCATCTACGCCGGCGGCTGGTCCGCCGACGCGCTCCGCGCTGACCCCCGCAGCCCCGCCGAGGTCGCCACTTTTGCCGAAACCCTCCGCCGCCTCGCCCACTTCGAAGGCCTCCTCGCCGACGGCGGCGCCCTCATCGTCAAAGTCTGGCTCCAACTCCCCAAGGTCGCGCAACGCGCACGCCTCCTCGCCCTCGAAAGCGACCCGGACACCGCGTGGCGCGTCACCGCCGCCGACTGGAAAAACCACCGCGACTACGACCTCCTCGCGCGCCTCTCCGAACAGATGCGCCGCGCCACGCACCAGCCCGCCGCGCCTTGGCGCATGATCGACGCCACCGACCCCCGCTCGCGCAACCTCGCTGTCGCCGACCACATCCTCGCCTGCTTCCACGCCCATCTCGCCGCGCAGAAAAAAATCGCCCCCGCCACCAAGCCCTCCGGCATTGTCCCGTTGCGGCCCGCCGGCCTGCGCCGCCTCCAGGCCCTGCCACTCGACCAGACCCTCAGCGAGACCGACTACGAGTCAAAACGCGACAAATGGCTCGGCCGCCTCAACCAGGCCGTGCGCTCCGCCGCCGAGCGCGGCCGCTCCATCGTCTGGGTCTTCGAGGGCTGGGACGCCGCCGGCAAGGGCGGCGCGATCCGCCGCCTCACCAGCGCGCTCGATGCACGCGACTTTCGCGTCATCCCCATCGCGAAACCCACCGACGAGGAAAAAGCGCACCACTACCTCTGGCGCTTCTGGCGCCACATCCCGCGGGCCGGCCGCGTCACGATCTACGACCGCTCGTGGTATGGCCGCGTCCTGGTCGAACGGCTCGAGGGCTTTTGCCGCGAATCCGCCTGGAAACGCGCCTACGCCGAATTGAACGACTTCGAGGCGCAGCTCGGCGCCCACGGCATCATCGTGCTGAAATTCTGGCTCCACCTTTCCAAGGAGGAACAGTTGCGCCGCTTCCGCCACCGCGAGGACACCGACTACAAGCAACACAAGATCAACGCCGAGGACTGGCGCAACCGCCGCAAATGGGCCGCCTACGAGACCGCCGTCGGCGACATGCTCGCCCTCACCGACCGGCCCGCCGCCCCGTGGCACCTGGTGCCCGCCGACAACAAACGTTTCGCCCGGCTCGAAATTCTCAAGACCTCCTGCAAGCAGATCGCCGCCGCCCTGGAGCGCTGACGCCCGCCCCCCCACCGACCCGCCCCGTTATTTCTGCCCCTGGCGCGCCGCGCGGAAACGTCACAGCGCCGCGTCCCGATCGTGCAGTTTCAGCCGGCTTGGTCAGGTCGTCGGTTCGCACCTGCGGCCAACCCCTCATGCCCGCCAGGGCCATCAGGCCCCGGGTGCAATTCCGGCCGGATCGGGCGCTCGCGCCCCCGCCCCCGGCCGCACGGTTCTCGCGCCGGCCCCCGCTCCACTCCGGCGGTCACGGGCTGAAGCGTCCGTCGGACCCCGCGGGGCAGACCGGCGTTGCCCGCTCCGTCGCCGGCGCTGGGAGTCTCTTACCCCGGCTTTCTCCGGCCCAGGGCACAAAAAAACCGCCGCGGACAAAATCCGCGGCGGCTTAGAATCGGATCGGAACCGCTTACTTGGCGACGTGGCCAGAGACGAGCTTGGTCATCTCGAACATCGAAACCGTCTTCTTGCCACCAAAGACGACCTTCAGCTTGTCGTCGGCATTGATGTTGGTCTTCACCTTCTTGTCTTGGAGACCGTTCTTCTTGATGTAAGCCCAGAGCTTCTTGGTGAGCTCGGTGCGGGGGAGCGGAGCCGCACCAACAACGGCCGCGAGAGCGGCGTCTGGCGTGACCGGTTTCATGAACGCTGCGTTAGGTTTACGTGCTGCTTTTTTTGCCATAGTGGATTTGGGTTTAAGGTGCTTTCCCTCGAAAGCAAGGCACTTCTAGAGGGAAAACCGTCTGTTTGCCTAGGAGAATCTTCAATTTTTTGGCCGGGCGTCCGCTCATCCGCGCTCGTCGACTTGCACGAATTGCCGGTAGAGCGCGGCGTAGTGCCCGCCGCGCGCCAGCAATTCCGGATGCGTGCCGCGCTCGATCACCCGGCCCCCGTCGAGCACGAGCACGAGATCCGCATGGCGGATCGTCGAGAGCCGGTGCGCGACCACAAAGCTCGTGCGCCCACGCAGCAGGGTGACCAGCGCCTTTTGCAGCCGCGCTTCGGTCAGCGCATCGATCGAACTTGTCGCCTCGTCGAGAATCACCAGCCGCGGGTCCGCCAGCAGCGCGCGGGTAAAACACACGAGCTGCCGCTGACCGACGGATAGGCCCGCCCCGCGTTCGCCGACCTCGGAGTGCAGCCCCCGCGGCAGCGCATCCAGAATATCGAGACAGTCGAGCTGCGCCGCCGCCGCCCGCACCTCGGCCTCGGTGGCCTCCGGCCGCGCCAGCCGGATGTTGTCCAGCACCGTGCCGCTGAAGAGAAAGTTCTGCTGCTGCACCATGCCCGTCTGCCGGTGGAGCGAATGCCCCGTCAGCGTCCGCACCTCGCGGCCGTCGATCCGCAGTTCGCCCTGCGTCGGCAGATAAAACTTCGCCGCCAGGTTGATGATCGAACTCTTCCCGCTGCCCGTGTGGCCGACGAGCGCGACCGTCTGCCCGGGCTCGGCCACAAAATCGACGTCGTGCAACACCAGCCGCGCCGGATCGTAGCCGAACGACACATGGCGAAACTCCACCCGCATCCCTTGTCCCGGAATCGGCGGCAGCGGGACCGCGTCGGCCGCGTCCTCCCAGTCGGGCTTCGTGTCGATCAACCGGAACACCCGCTCGGCCCCGGCCATCGCCACGAGCGCCTGATTGTATTGGTTGCCGATGACGGCGATCGGCGCAAAAAAGAAATTGGCGAGGAAAAAAAACGTGATGAGCGCATCCATCGGCATCGCGCCCTCAAACACCCGCCAGCCGCCGAACAGCAGCAAAATCGCCACGAAGAACTGGCTGTTAAGTTCGAGCAGCGGCGTCAGTTTGGCCGACGTGCGCGCGAGCGCCATGTTGTAGCGTGAGTGGTCGGCCAGCAGCCCGCGGAAGAGTCCGGCATTCGTCTCCTGCCGCACGAAACCCTGCGTCACCCGGATGCCGTTGACCGACTCCGCCAGCGTCGCCGTCACCCGGCTGAAGCTTTCCTGCGAAGCGCGCGTGAGCTGGCTCAGCCGCTGGCGGAAATGGCGGTTCACGCTCCACAACACCGGCGCCAGGCCGGCGACGACGAGGAACAGCACGCCGTCGCAACGCCACATCACGATCGCGGTAAACACCATCTGGCCAAACTGGATCGCGCTCACAAACATCACATCCTGGATACCGACCCGCAGCGACTCCACGTCGCTCGTCACGCGGCTGATGATCCGGCCAAGCTTCACGCGGTGGAAAAAACTCATCGGCTGGCGCTGTGTCCTCGCGAAGATGTCGGCCCGGAGCCCGTTCACGACTGTCTCGCCGATCTCGAGCGCGTAGCGTTGCCGCCAGTGAAACAACGCGTCCGTCGTCAGCGCGAGCAGACCGTAGCCCAGCACGGCCCACGGCAGCACGCCGAGGTCGTGGCGCGCGATCGGGCCGGAGATGATCGTGGCCGAGGCCCAGATGAGCGCCGGCAGCTGCGCCGACCGGATCACGGTGAGCACCAGCAGAATGTTCAGCTTCCGCTGCACCGGCCGCGCATAGGTGAACATGCGGCGGATGAGCCCCCACTCGAGCGGCTTGAACTGCTCCGCATCCTCGTCGTCCTCCAGCGGACGGCGCACGAGTCCGAGGTCGCGGACCTTCGCGGGAATCTCGTTCACGCGGCGCCCTCCTTGAGTTTCAACTGCTGCAGCTCGCGGCCGTCCACGAGTTGGAGATCGGCCACGTGCAGATACGGGCCGTCCTGCTTCATCAGCTCCTCGTGTGTGCCGCGCTGCACGATCCGCCCGTCTTCCATCACCAAAATGAAATCCGCGCGGCGCAGCGTGCTGAGGCGGTGCGCGACGATGAAGGTCGTGCGGCCCGCGATGGCGCGGTCGAGCGCGTCGAAAATCTCATGCTCCGTCTCGCTGTCGATCGCCGCGGTCGGATCGTCGAGCAGCAAAATCGCCGGCTCGAGCAGCACCGCGCGCGCGATGGCGAGGCGCTGGCGCTGGCCGCCGGAGAGCGTGTTGCCGCTCTCGCCCAGCACGGTGTCGTAGCCCTTCGGCAGGCCCACAATGAAGTCGTGCGCAGCGGCAATACGGGCGGCTTTTTCGATTTGCGCCGGCGTGGCCTCGGGATGGCCGAACGCGATGTTCGCCGCGACCGTGTTCGAAAAGAGAAAACTCTCCTGAAACACCAGGCCGATGTTGCGGCGCAGATCGTCGAGGTCGAGCCGCCGCGCATCAATCCCGTCGAGCAGCACCCGGCCCGCGGTCGGATCGAAGAAGCGCGGAATCAGGCTCATCAGGACGCTCTTGCCGGCGCCGGTCGCGCCGAGAATCGCCACACACTGCCCCGGCCGCACCGTAAGATCGAGGTCGCGCACGACCGCCTCGGCGCCGTCGTAAGTGAACGAAACGTTTTCGAAGCGCACCTCGCCGGTGAGTTTTGGGCGCCGCACCGCGTCCGCCGCGCTCTTCACCTCGACCGGCGCATCGACAATTTCAAATACCCGCCGGGCGCCAATCAGCGACTGCTGCACGCTGTTCACGATGTTCGCGACGTTGTTGATCTGTCCGGAAAACTGTTCGAGCAGGCCGGCAAACACGATGAGGCCCGTGCCGAACGGCAGGCGGTCGTGCGCCACGAGCCAGCCGCCATAGCCGAGCAGCACCATGATGTTGACGCGGGTCAGAAATCCGATTGCCGGCGTGAAAAGACTCAGCCGCCAGAAAATCCCGCGCTGCTGGTCGTAGCAGGCCTGGTTCGCCGCGTCGAACTTCGCCCGGTTCTCCGCCTCGCGGCCGAAGCCTTTCGTGACCGCGATGCCCTGGATGCTTTCGGCCAGCGTCTGCACCATCCGCTCGACAAGCGTTCGGTTGTGCGCGTATTCCGGCTGAATTTTCCGCGAAAACCACGCCGACATCAGCCACAGCACCGGCGTCGTCGCCAGACACGCCAGGGTGAGTCCGGGATGCAGGCTCGCCATGTAGATCACATACACCGACAGCGAGATCACCATAATCACGCTCTGCATCAGCACCTGGTCGACGAACATCCGCACGGCCTGCACGTCACCCGTGACGCGCGTGATGATCGAGCCGGTGGAGTTGGCGTCGAAGAAACGGAAGCTCAGCCGCTGGAGCTTTTCATAAACCTCGCCGCGCAGGTCGACGACGAGTTTTTGCTGCACGAGCACGTTGATCGAAACCGCATAGAGGTAGTTGAGCAGTGCGCGACCGAGCGCGAGCACCAGAATGAGGCCCGCGAGGAGGGCGAGCACCTGGAGCGGCGGCCAGTCGACCGGCAGCGTCAGATGGAGGCGGTTGGCCGTCAGCGGCGTGCCGTCCATCCGGTGGCGGATATAGTCGATCCCGAGACCGGTGAAACTCAGACCGACGATGCCCATCGTGAGCAACAGAAGCTGGATGCCGAGCACCTGCAGACAGTGCAGGCGGTAGCGCCAGGCCAGGCCGAACAGCCGCTGGACCAACGCCCGGTTCGGGGGCGCGGCAGCGGGCGTGGACGGGAGCGCGGAAGACATTCGCAGCCCACGCTACGCGCCGCCCCGGCCGGCGCACGTAATATTTTCAGCCCACCCGCCACGCCGGCGCGGCGCGATCACCGCCCGGGCGCCGGCGGCCCGGCTTATTCCCGCTGCGGGCGTTGCTGGCTGGTCGCCGGCATCGGGCCTCGTGGCTGCGCCGGTGGCGGCTGAACCTGCGGCTGGGGCGCGGGCAGCGGTTGGGGTTGACCCATCTGCTGCGAAGCCTGTTCGCGCAACGCGCGGCGGCGGGCCACCTCGGAGGCCACGGCCTCGAGCCGGCGCGCCTCGTCGGCCGGCGTCGGGTTGACCACCACGGACTGCGTCACCGCCGGCGGCACATTGGTCATGACGGGCGGCGGCGGCGGCATGTTCTGCACCGCGGAACCCGACGACACGACCTTCGACACCCGCTGCACCAGCGTGAGCGTGCGCCCCTGATGCTCGACCACCAGCGTCTCGCTGTCAGGCGTGGCATTGAATTGTTTCGCCACCACATCCAGCGTCGTGTCGCGCTCGTTCAATTTCACCCAGGCACCGCTCTTCCGCACGGGATCATACAAACGGAAGCGCATCCCCTCGCCCATTTCCATAAAACCGCGAAACTCGATCGGCGCACCCGCCGTCGGGGCCGACGTGGTCGCGGCGGACGGCGGCATGAACGGCGACGCGGACGCCGGTTGCGCGTCCGCGTTGCCGGCCGCCAACACAGCGACGCCGGCGAGGGCTTTGCAGCGCGAAGTAAAGATGCGGGGAAACATGACGCGGGGATGCAGTGATACGACGCACCGGCCCGGCGTCAAGTGACGGGTATTTTCCCTACAACAGCGTCCCGCGCATGATGAAAAATGCTACGCTGAAATAGATGATCAACCCGGTCACATCCACGAGCGTCGCCACGAACGGGGCGCTCGACGTCGCCGGGTCGAAACCCAGGCGTTTGAGCACGAGCGGCAGCATCGAACCCATCAGCGAGCCCCACAGCACGATGCCGACGAGTGCCAGGCCGACCGTCCAGGCCACGAGCAGCCAGTGCGGGCCGTAAACCGTGGAAAACATCGACCAGACCGCGATCCGCAAGAATCCGATGCCGCCCAAGATCAGGCCGAGCGCCGTGCTCCGGATACGCGAGCAACGCCTGCGCCACCTGCCGCTCGTCGGGCGTGAGCATCGCCAGCATCTGCATCGCCACGTCGAGCGGCAGCTCGTTGAGCAACGCCGTGCGGTCGTCTGGCGGCAGCGCGTTGAGCAGCGCGGCCGCCTGCTCCGGCGTCAGCATCTTCAGCAGTTTCTTCTGCCCGTCGATCGGCACATAGGTGAACGTCGCCACCGCCAGCTCCCGCGAGCCGAGGCGGAACAACGCCGCGAGCTCCTCCACCGACAGCTCCGCGACCAGCGGCGCCAGATCGGCGGGCAGCCACGGCTCCACGTATTTTTTCAACGCCGCGAGGTCCTGGCGCGCGATCAGCACCGCGAGATCGGTTTTGCCGTTGGCCTCGGCCGGCCTGGCGCGGAGACAGGCACACCGCAAACGGGGTTTCAACCTTCGCCGAAAAAGAATCCGCCGCTTTCGGCCTTGGAGGTTTCCGCCCGCGCTGCCAGTAGTCACCCCATGCGCCGCTCTTTTTTCCCCACCCTCGCCGCCGCGCTCGTCGCTCTCCTCGCCGCCGCGTGCACGCGCCCGGCACCCCCCGGCTGGCAAGGCTACCTCGAAGGCGAATTCGTCTACGTCGCCGCGCCGCTCGCCGGCCGACTCGAGACCCTCGCCGTCGCCAAGGGCGCGCGCATCCCCGCCGCCGCCCCGCTCTTCACCCTTGAACGCGCCAACGAGCTCGCCGCCCAACAACAGGCCGCCGACCAGCTCCGCGCCGCGCAGGCCCGCCTCGCCGACCTGCAAAAAGGCTCGCGTCCGAGCGAACTCGCTACCGTCGCATCCCGCCTCGCCCAGGCCCACTCCGCCGCCGAGCTCTCCCAACTCGAACTCGCCCGCCAGGCGGAGCTGTTCAAGACGAAGGTCATTTCCGCCGCCGACTTCGACCGCGCGCGCCTCACCCACGAGCGCAACACCCGCGCCATCGACGAACTCGCCGCGCAACTCGCCACGGCCGGCCTCGGCGCCCGCGTCGATGCCATCGCCGCCGCCGAATCCGACGTGCAGGCCGCCGCCGCCGCCAAGGCGCGCACCGACTGGAGCGTCGCCCAAAAATCTCAATCCGCTCTCCGCGCCGCCCTCGTCTACGACACGCTCTATCGCGAGGGCGAGTTCGTCGCCGCCGGCCTGCCCGTCGTCGCCCTCCTCCCCCCAGAAAACCTGAAGGTCCGCTTCTACGTGCCCGAGGCCGACTTCGCCGCCCTCCGGGCCGGCGACGCCGTGACCGTGTCCATCACCGGCCGCTCCCCGCTCGCGGGGCGCGTGAGCTACCTCTCGCCCAAACCGGAATTCACCCCGCCGGTCCTCTACAACCGCGAGAACCGCGCGAAACTCGTCTTCCTCGTCGAAGCCACGTTCGCCGACCCCACCGCCGCCCGCGACCTCCACCCCGGCCAACCCGCCGACGTCGTCCCGGCGAACTAGGTGCACCATCCCATGAGCGGGTCCGCCTACGCCATCGACGTCACCGGCGTCACCAAACGCTTCGGCGACAAAACCGTCGTCAACGCGATCGACCTGCGCGTGCAGCGCGGCGAAATCTACGGCTTCCTCGGCCCCAACGGCTCCGGCAAGACCACCTTTATCCGCATGCTCTGCGGCCTGCTCACCCCCGACGCCGGCACCGGCACCTGCCTCGGCTACGATGTCCGTACCCAGCAGGCCGACATCAAGCGCCACGTCGGCTACATGACGCAAAAGTTCAGTTACTACGAGGACCTCACCCTCCGCGAAAACCTCGATTTCATCGCGCGCCTCTACGACGTGCCCGACCGCCGCGCCGCCGTGCAACGCAGCCTCGAACGCCTCGGCCTCGTCAACCGCAGCCACCAGCTCGCCGGCGAACTCTCCGGCGGTTGGAAACAGCGCCTCGCCCTCGCCGCGTGCCTGATCCATTCGCCCCAACTGCTCCTGCTCGACGAACCCACCGCCGGCGTCGACCCCAAGGCCCGCCGCGAATTCTGGGACGAAATTCACCGTCTCGCCGACGAAGGCCTCACCGTCCTCATCACGACGCACTACATGGACGAGGCCGAGCGCTGCCACCGCCTCGCCTACCTCGCCTACGGCAACCTCCTCGCCCACGGCACGCTCGCCGACGTGCTCGCCAACGGCCGCCTCACGACCTGGACCGTCACCGGCCCGGAGCTGATCACCCTCGCCGCCGCCCTCCGCGGCCGCGCGGGCGTCGAACAGGTCGTGGCCTTCGGCACCACCCTCCACGTGAGCGGCCGTGACGCCGCGAAACTCGACGCCGCCGTCTCCGCCGTTCGCAGTCCGCGCCACGCGTGGAAGAAAACCAGCTCCAGCCTGGAAGACGTGTTCATCAGCCTGATGGACCAAGCCAAGGACAATTTCGCGTGAGCCCTCGCAAAAAATCTCCAAGGTGGAGCGCGTTGACCCCAACGCGCTTTCTGGGGCCCCGCATCGCCCCGCCGCCTCAAACCAGCGTCTTGCGGTCAAGCCGCTCCACCCCATGAGACGTTTCACCTTCCACCGCCTCTGGGCCATGGTGCTTAAGGAGTTCATCCAGATGAAGCGCGACCGCCTGACGTTCGGCATGATGGTCGGCATCCCGCTGATGCAGCTCATGCTCTTCGGCTTCGCGATCAATTCCGACCCGAAGCACCTGCCCACCGCCCTCCGCATCGCCGACCACGGTCCTTTTGCCCGCACGCTCGTCGCGGCTCTCCGCACGAGCGGCTACTTCAACCTCGTGACCGAGGCCGCCACCGAAGCCGAGGCGCGCCGCCTCCTCCGGCTCGGCGACGTGCAGTTCGTCATCAACATCCCCGAGGATTTCTCCCGCCAACTCCTCCGCGGCGAACGCCCCACGCTCCTCATCGAGGCCGACGCCACCGACCCCGCCGCCACCGGCCCCGCCATCTCCGCCGTCCGCGCCATCTCCGACCACGTGCTCGATCGCGATCTCGTCGGCCCGCTCGCCCGCCTGCGCGCCAAGGCCGGCCCGATCGATTTTCAAATCCACGCCCACTACAACCCCGAAAACCTCACCCCCTACAACGTCGTCCCCGGCCTGATGGGCGTCGTGCTCACGATGACGATGGTCGTCATCACGGCCCTGGCCATCACCCGCGAACGCGAACGCGGCACGATGGAAAACCTCCTCGCCACGCCCGTGCGCCCCTTCGAGGTGATGCTCGGAAAAATCATCCCCTACATCATCGTTGGTTACCTCCAGCTGACGCTGATTCTCCTCGCGGCGCGCGTGCTCTTCGACGTGCCCATGGTCGGGAGCCTCGCGCTCATCTACGCGGTCTCGCTGCTCTTCATCGCGGCCAATCTCGCAATGGGCATCACGTTTTCGACGCTCGCGAAGAACCAGCTTCAGGCCGTGCAGATGGCGTTCTTCTTCTTCCTCCCGTCGATTCTGCTCTCGGGGTTCATGTTCCCGTTCCGCGGCATGCCCGAGTGGGCACAGTGGGTCGGCTCAATTCTGCCCAACACGCATTTCCTCCGCATCGTGCGCGGCATTCTTTTAAAAGGGAACGGCCTCGCCGAAATCGCCCCCGCACTCTGGCCCCTCCTCGCTTTCCTCGTGGTCGCCATGGCCGTCGGCGTGAAACGCTACCGGCAGACGCTGGATTGATGCCCATCAGCATCGCCTTGACCCTTGTGCGGTGAGTAATACTTACCTTACTTGTCATGCAGACCCTCTCCGTCAGCAAACTCACCAGCAAGAGCCAGGCCACCATCCCCGGGCGGGTGCGGGAGAAACTGCGGCTCAAGCCGGGTGACTCCATTGCCTTTAAATTGCGCGACGGCCAAGTCTTCCTCCAAAAGGCCCGGCCCGCCGACCACGTTTTCGCCAAGGCCGTGGCCGATACGCTGAGCGACGAATGGCACTCCGCGCACGACGAGCGCGCCTACCGTGACCTTTAAAGCCTTCGATGTCGTCGTCGTGCCGTTTCCCTTCACGGACACTGCTGCGACGAAACGGCGACCGGCCCTCGTCCTCTCCGCGCAAGGCTTCAATGACCGTGCCGCGCACCTCGTGCTGGCCATGATCACGAGTGCGGAAAACCGCGGCTGGCCGCTCGATGTGGCGCTGCGCGATCTCGCGGCGGCCGGGCTGAGTCACCCCTCGGTGGTGCGGATGAAGCTGTTCACCCTCGACGAGCGTTTTGTGCTGCGCAAGGCGGGTGCTCTGGCGACTCCCGACCGCGCCGCCGTCCGCCGCGCGTTGTCGATGCTCCTGCCCGCGGACTGACGTGGCCCGGGCCTTCTAGCCCGTGTTCATCCTCCGCTAGCCCACTCCCGGGCTGGAAAGCCCGGGCCACACTCACGGCACTTCGTAAACCTCCACGAGCGTGAGTCCGCTCGCGCCCCCGACTCCGGCAACCTGGGCGGTATAGTCGCCGGGCGCGAGCGTCACGAGCAGCGCCGCATCGCGGCTCGCGGCGCCCAGCGCAAACGCCCCGACATTCGCAAACGCCGCCGTCAACGCCGCCCCACCGCCCCAGTTGTCATTGGCGTTGATCACCGTCTGGGCCCTGAAGAGATCGAGTTTCGGGTCGGCCATCACGCCGGGAATCCCGAACGGCGCCGCGCCCAGCGCCGGACCGACCGCCCGGATCAACACCCGCTTCGCCGCCGGCCCGCCGATCACGAAACCCGCCGTCAACGTCTCGCCCGCCGCGATCAGCTTTAATACCGACACATTGATCAGGCGCGGGGTGGTCGCCGTCAGCGCCGCGGTGGGCGTCGCATCGTAGAGCTCCGCGATCACCGTTCCCGTCGATCCATCAATCCCGCTCACTTGCACGGTGTAGTTGCCGGACGCGAGCCCGGGACTGAACACCGCGGCATCGCGCGACGCAGCCGTCGCAAACGCAAACGCGCCGACCTGCGTGAACGCGTTGTTCAAGGCCACCGCCCCGCCCCAGTTGTCGTTGCTCGCGATCACGGTCTGGCCGCGGAAAAATTCGAGCTTGGGGTCCGCCATCGCGGTGGCGACGCCCAGCGCCCCGAGGGCCGGACCGGCGGCGCGCACCAGCAGCGGTTGGTCGCCGCTCGTCCCCGCCCCGCCGACCACGGCGCCGACCGTGAAAAACGGTTCCGCCGCGGTGATCGCCGTGAGAATCGAAAGATTGACGATCCGGCTCCCCGTGCCTGCCACGACCGGCGGCGTCACGGGCGGCGTGACCGGCGGCACCACCATCGCGGCCAGTCCGAGGCGCGCCACCACCGAGGAGCGCGTCGTCGTGCCGTCGCGGATCACGACGTCGTAGTCGCCCACATCCGCCGCCGCCACCGCCGCGATCGCCAGCGTGCGATCCGTCGCACCCGGGATTTCCACGCCGTTCTTGCGCCACACATACGACAGTTCGCCCGTGCCAGTCGCCGTGACGCTGAAGTTCGCCGCTGCCCCCGCGGCTACGGTCTGCGCCAGCGGCGGCGTCGTCACAAACAGCCCCGGGCCGACCAGGGCAAAACTCCCCTGCGCCGAGGCGTCGATCGTATGCGCCCGGGGCAGACCGGCCGGCACCGTGGTCTTGCCGCCCGTCGCGCTACCCCAGGCGACCACCGAGCCGTCCGCTTTGAGCGCAAGCGAATGAAAGTCGCCTGCCGCCACCGCGGCCACATTCGAGAGTCCGGCGGGCACGGTGGCCTGGCCGTTGGAGTTGTTGCCCCACGCGACGACGGTGCCGTCGCTGCGCACGGCGAGCGCATGGGTGCCGCCGGCCGCGAGCGCGACCACACCACCGAGCCCGGCCGGCACCGCACGGATGGCCGCGCCCCCCAACGCGACGACCGTGCCGTCGCGCCTGCGCACTACCGTCGTCTGCGTGCCCGCCACTACCTCGACGACGTCGTTGAGCCCCTCGGGCCACGCCAGCTGGCCGGCGGCGTTGCTGCCCCAGCCGACGAGCGTCCCGTCGTTCTTCACCGCCACGACATGCGTCGTCCCGATGGCGAGCTGCTTCACGTCGGCCAGCCGCTCCGGCGGCGTCAACATCCCGGTGTTGCCCTGCCCCCACAGTCGCACCGTGCCGTCGGCAAGCACGGCCCCGCTGACGTTCCCGCCGGCCGCGACCGCATTCACAAACTCGTTGATCTGCGGCACCGTCGTCTGCCCAAAGGTGGCGTCGCCCCAGGCGACCACCGTGCGATTGGCCCGCAGCGCTACCCCGTGCGAGGTCCCGCTCGCCAGTTTGCGGATCTGCGTCGTGCCGGGCGGCACGTAGCTCACGCTGGTCGGCGTATCCAAGAAATTTTCACCCGTGCCCCAGGCCGCCACCACGTCGGGCGGCGCGGCCGGCAGCGTGATCTCGACCTCGAGCCACTCCGACGGACCGTCGCCCCCGCGGGCGATCGGCCGCACCTTCACGCCCGCCAGCGTGTCGTTGAGCGTCGCGCCGATGGCCAGCCCGGCATCGTTGGGCGTGGCGCCGGGCGTCGTGCAGTCGAGCAGCACACTTTCCTGCACAGAATTGAAACCCCACACGATGCTCGCCCCGGCCGCCAGCGTGGGCGTGGCCGGAAAGTTCTGCCGGTAGCCGAGCCAATACCACCGCACGCCGTCGCGGAAAAACCGCAGCGCCTGCGTCTGCGTGCGCGGCGCCTCCTCGCTGTCGAAACGATAGACCCGGTAGACGCCGCTCACGCTTACCGTGTTCACCGCAGCGTCGGGGAGCCACCCCAGCTGGTTCTTGCACCACTGGTTGAAATGATGCCGGCCGTCACGCGAGGCGTTGTTGCCCATCACATCCCACGGATCGCCGTATTCGAGCACCGCCCCCGCATTGGAAACCGGATTGCTGTCGGTGACCGTCCAACTGCTGGAATGTTTGAGCCCCCAGTTGTGGCCGAGCTCGTGTGCAATCGTTCGCATCGTGGGTGCATTGTTGATCCACGAATTGGTTCCGCCAACCGTCGCGAGACCGGCGAAACTGAACTGCGAACCCGTGATCCCGCCGGTGCCGGCCCCGAGGTTGCCGAAGAAAACCATCACGCGCTCATAGCCGCTCACCGCATAGTCGGCCCCGGCCAGCGTGCGCGCGTCCGCATGCAGACCGGACGTGTTGTTGGCAGTCGCATACGCCGCCGCCGTGCGCGGCATGCGGTAAACCTTGCTGCTCACCGTCGCCGTCACGGTCGTCTGTCCGTAACTCGCCTCTTCGAAGTACTGCTTCACCGCCCCGTTCAACGTGTCGGTGAGCGCGCCTTCGGCCACCGGCTCGCCCACCACATCCGAAAAATCCACCCGGATCGCGAGGATGCGCTTCGCACCGATCGTGTTCGCCGTCGGCGGCGCCGGCGCCCGGGGCGGCTCCGTCCCGTCGAGGTCCACCATCGGCACGCGCGGCCCCGGTAGCCCTTCGGCCTCGATCAGCCGGTGCTCGATTTGCCCGACCACCTCGGCGTCCGACGCCACCACCCACGTGCGCCCCTGCGCGGCGAGGCGCCATTCGCCCGGCGCCGCCTCCGCCGCCTCGAGCAGCCGCACCGGGCTTTCGTGCACCGCCATCGCCGCGTCGAGCACGATGCCGTGCAACGAGGCCCCTTCCTTCGTCGGCTGCGTCGCGCGCCGTCCATAGGCGGAGGCCGTGTAAGTCTCCCCGCCCAGCCCCGCCACCCGGCGGCTCGTCGGCGCGAGGATCGGCCGCGGCCGATCCTCATAACAGATCGCCTGCCACGCCAACTCGCCCACCCCCGCCACCCGCACTTCGAGTTGCCCCACCACCGGCGCCGGCAGCCCCGCCCGCACGTCTGCCGGCACGGTCACGGCCAGCGCGCGCGCCGGCTCGCGTTCAATCAGGCGCTTCATCACCGCGCGGCGCGCCCGGGCCAGCGCCACCCCTTCGCTCTCCAGCACGACCCGCCCCGCCGCATCCGCCCCGGCATACCGCTGCACCCACGCCCGAAACGCCGCCAGCGCCGGCTCCTCCGCCCCGTCCCACCCCTGCGCATACGCGAGGCGTTCGCGCAGGGCCCCCTCCGCCACCCCGACCGGCGTCGGGGTCGCCCCATCCGTAGCCGACGCTGGCCGCGCGACCCCGGTCATATTTCCCCGCACCGGTTCGCGCCGCTGGTCCCCACTCGCGCTTCCGCCCGGGCGCCACCGTCCCGCCAGGGCGAGGAGCACAACCAACGCGGCCCATCCAACAAAACGAAGACGGAGCATGAGG
The DNA here is from genome assembly GCA_947461205.1 of Opitutia bacterium. Taxonomy (GTDB): domain Bacteria; phylum Verrucomicrobiota; class Verrucomicrobiia; order Opitutales; family Opitutaceae; genus GAS368. Next base: position 7,912 of record CANHJG010000009.1, on the reverse strand, counting down.
TAAGATTCGCCAGCACCCCTCACGGGCCCGGCCAACGGTCAGCTAACCCGCCGCGCCCCCGATTGCCAGTAAATCCACCGCTTTTCCCGTCCGCGCCGCCTGCCGCACCGTTATTTTTGCCCCACCAGCTGTTTCGCGACCGGCCCATCGAGGTGCATAACCGAGGTCGGATACGCAAACGATAGCTCGCGCGCCGCCACCGCCCGCATGATCGCAAGATTCATCCGCTGCTTCAGCGCATGGGCTTTCTTCGCGTCCGGATCGCGGCTCACATAGACCACCCACACGTCGAGCGACGACGCGTTGAAATCACGGAAATAGACCAGCACCGACGTCGGATCGACCTCCGCGTCCGCCAGTAGCCGCGCGCGGATCTCGTCCACGACCGCGGCTAACTGATCCGGCGTCGTGTCGTAGGTGAGCCCGATGACCTGCTCGATGCGGCGCTGCGTGAAGCGGGAGAGATTCACGACCGCCTCGGACGACACCATCTTGTTCGGTATCACCACGAGCGACTTGTCCACCAGCCGGATCTTCGTCGAGCGCAGGCCGATGTCCTCGACCGTGCCGGTGTGGATGCCGATCCGCACCGTTTCGCCGACCTTGAACGGCTGGTCGATGGCGACGACGATCGAACCGAAAAGATTCGCGATCGTGTCCTGCGCAGCGAGGGCGAACGCCAGTCCGCCGATGCCGAGACCCTGCAAAATCGTCGAGACATTATAGCCGAGGCTCTGGACGGTGATCAACGTGCCCACGACCACGAACACCGCGATGAGCGACTTCTTGATCCACGGCATGAACGCCGCGATGCCCAGCTGTTTCTCCCGCGCGATCTCGGTCGCATGGTCGATGATCGCGTCGAAGGCCCGCAGTAGCCCCCAGAAAATCACCAGCGAAAACGCCACCGTCGAACCGGCCGCGATACTGTGGTCCGCCGTCTCGGACAGCTTCAGCACCTTCAGGGCGGCGAAGATGCCCGTCACCATCACAAAGGTCGCGACCGGCGACTCCATCGCCGGGAAGAGCTTGTCGTCGAGCGTCGTCTCTGTTCTCGCCGCGATTTTCTTCAGCTGGTTGAAGAAAATCGTCGTCAGAAACCGCCGCAGCAAAATCGCGACGACGAGCAACAACGCACAGATGACGTAGTGCGTCACCGTGTTGCCGCTGCTCTTCACGTTGAAGAGCCCGAGGATCACATCGACCATGTGCTCCAGCAGATCGGGCGTCCTCGCGTTGGCGCTGCCGGTCGCCACCACCGCCGCGACCGCGGCCGTGTTCGCCGCTTCGCCCGTGGCGGCCGTCGCCGTGGCCTCCGCCGCCGGAGCGGCGCACGCGGCCAGGAGTGCGAGGGCGCAAAACCAGAGACGCAAATAACGCTTCATAAGTGCGACCGACTCAACCGGCCGCCTCTCCTTTGTCAAAGCGGTTTGCCCCGGCTCCGACGGCTCCCTCGCCCTCGCCTTCGCCCATGGAGGCCCGCGCGAATTTTCCATCCCGCCACTCCCCGCTTGCCCGCCACGCCCGCCTCTGGCCAAGCTCCGCGCCCATGTTTCCGTTTCTCGCCGCCATTGACGCCATGCCCCTTTGGGCTTGGGGTGCGTTCTTCCTCTTCATCACCGCCATGCTCGCGCTGGACCTCGGCGTGTTCCAGCGCGATTCCCATGTCGTTTCGATGAAGGAAGCCCTCGGGTGGTGCGCTGTCTGGGGTACGCTCGCCCTCACGTTCGGCGGCATCGTCTGGTGGTGGCGCGGACCCGAACTCGGCCAACAGTTCCTCGCCAGTTACCTCATCGAACTCTGCCTGAGCGTGGACAACGTCTTCGTCTTCATTCTCGTCTTCGCCTACTTCAAGGTCGAGCCGCGCTTCCAACACCGCGTGCTCTTCTGGGGCATCATCGGCGCCGTCGTGATGCGCGCCGTCTTCATTCTGGTCGGGGTAAGCGTCATCGCGCGCTTCCACTGGGTCCTCTATATCTTCGGCGCCTTCCTCGTCTACACCGGCATCAAGATGGCCCTCCCCAGCAAAGACGCCGAGGTCGACCCCGAGCACAACGCCGCCGTCCGGCTCTTCCGCCGCTTCTTCCCCGTCGCCCCCAAGAACGACCACGGCCACTTCTTCACCGTCCACCACGGGAAGCGCATGGCCACGCCGATGTTCATCGTCCTGCTCGTCATCGAGACGACCGACGTCGTCTTCGCCCTCGACTCCCTCCCCGCCGTGCTCGCGATCACGAAGGACAGCTTCGTCGCGCTCACCTCAAACATCTTCGCAATCCTCGGCCTGCGTTCGCTCTACTTCGCCCTCAGCGGCATCATGTCGCTCTTCCGGTTTCTCAAAGTCGGCCTCGCGGTCATCCTCGTCTTCATCGGCGTAAAAATGCTCATCGAACACTGGGTGCAGATCAGCACGGGTACGTCCCTCGGCGTCATCGGCGCCGTGCTCTCGACCTCCGTGCTCATGTCCGCGCTGATCAAGCCGCCGCCTAAAGCGGAATGACGTCACGCGCGGCCCCCGTCCCCGCGCGAACGGGCTACGCCAGAAACCGCGCCGCCCACTCTGGCCGCGCCAACGGCCGCGGACGCCATGCGCCAAAAATCCGGTAACGCCATCGCGCCACCACCCAGTAACCCGCATCGCGCCACGCGGCCGGAAACACCGCGAGCACGCCCGCCAACCCCCGCGCCAACCCGCCCACCGTGCGCAGCGCCGCGATCACCCCGTCCGTCCGCCCCAGAAATCCCGCCCCGTCGCGCCGCGACCAGTCCGGCACGAACACCAGCGAATCGAAATCCTCCGTGGGCAGCCCCACAGCCCGCAGATACGCCTGCGCTGCCGGGCCCTGCAGCGGCGCAAACCGCAACCGCCCCGCGCCATCCCACCGCAGCAGCCCCCGCACGATCCGGTGGCACAGCCCGCACTCGCCATCGAAGAGCAGCACGGGACTCGCGGGCGAAGATTCAGCAGACAACGGCATGACGGTTGGAATGACTACCATGCGCCATCCGCATAAAAAAGAAAGCCTCCGCCGCCCACGCCGCCGAGTTCATCCCAACGTCCTTTGAACTCTGGGCTTTTCGGTCGGCGCGAGCGCCAGCGAGTGGCCGGATCACCCCTCGCTGGCGCTCGCGGCGACCCGGCAAATCAAAGTCTGAATCTTTTGGGCGATTGAGCTTACTCCTTGCTCGACGACGTGCCGCCGGCCGCGCACTTTCGCCGGGTAGTCCCCGGCACGAGAGCGCCCCCCCCGGATCCCGACCTCCAATCCCGGAGAGACTTCTCCACTCCCTACGACCATGACTATGCCCAAGTCCCGTCCGCTGACCATTGCGCGGCTCACCCGCGCCGCCTGCGCCCTGCTCGCCGGTTCCGCCTTTGCCCAGACCAACCAGGCCCCCACGTCCACCGCGCCGGCCAACTCGGCCAAAACCGACGAGGCCGTCAAACTCTCCGTCTTCACCGTCTCGGAGGAAAAAGACCTCGGATACGAGTCGATGCAGACCACCTCCGGCATGCGCACCGCGCAGGAGCTCAAGAACGTCGCCAACTCCATCTCGATCATGAACGCTCAGTTCATCGAGGACCTCGGTCTCACCACGATGGAAGAGATGTCCACCTGGATGGTTTCCGGTGAATCCAACCCCGACCCCAACGCCCTCGTGCAAAGCCGCGTCATTCTCCGCGGCGTCCCCAATGCCTATGCCCTCCGCAACGGCTGGATCTGGTATTCCCCGATGGACGCGTTCTCCACCGAGAAAGTCGAGGAGCTGCGCGGCCCCAACGCCTTCCTCTACGGCGAAGCCGATGTCGGCGGCGCCAACAACCAGATCACCAAACGCGGCCTCCTCAGCCGCGACCTCACCCGCGCCAAGCTCATGGCGGGCAGCAACCATCTCTTCCGCGCCGAACTCGACCTCAACCGCCGCCTGATCCCCAACAAACTCGCGGTCCGCCTCTCCGCGGTCAACAGCCACAACGATTCCTGGATGGATAATGTGCGCCGCGATTTCCGCGGGATCTACAGCGCCATCACTTACCGCCCGACGCAGCAAACGCTGGTCACCGTGATGGCCGAACACGACCGCACCGCCGCCGTTATCTCGCAGGGTATGATGATCGACGCCTACTCCCGCACCGCCACCGCCACGCTCGGCGCCGTCGGCTACCTCTACAACACCGCCCTCGGCACCGGCTATCGCGCCCAAGGCCGCGTGATCAGCACCGGCCCGGGCGCCGCGGTGGTCGATCCCGACCTCATTCCTAAGCGCACGCAGATCAACGGCCCCAACGCCACCTACAACAACGCGACCACGTCCGTCACCCTCGAGGTCAACCAAGACATCGGCAAAAACCTCCACCTCCAGCTCAGCGGCAACTTCTATCAGCAAAACCTCGAAAGCTGGGGCGCCAGCGCCCGCAACATTACGCGCGACCGCAGCCCGCTCCTCGCAAACGGCCTGACCAATCCGTATTTCAACGAGCTCTATACTGAATATTTCCGCACCCACGCCTTCAACGGCAACACCGTGCGCGATATCCGCCTCTCCGCCGTCTACGACCTGAACTTCACGTGGATGAAGCAACAGCTCATCGCCAACGTGCAGCAACACCAGGACACCCCCGGCCAGAAGAAAGCCAAATACGCCGAGTATCTCGACCCCACCAACCCCAACTGGGTCGGCACGATCAATCCCGCGATCACCCAAGCCGCCTTTGTCGCCAACCGCACCGTCTTCACCAACAATCGCTTCACCCGCCGCTACTATCTGCGCGACGGCCTCGACTCCTCCCGCACCGCCGATCTCGGCCCCGTCCCCGGCGTCTCCGCCTACTATCCTGACTTATCCAACGCCATCGCCGCCACCGGCCAGTTCATCGACCGCCGTTTCTACACGCCTTCGTGGGGCGTCGGCGCTTCCGGCTCCTACTTCAAAGACCACCTCTTCACGATGATTGGCTATCGTCAGGACAAGTTTAATATGAAGACCACGCGCGGCATGGTGCGCGCGCAAAAGGAATGGGAGGTCGATTACATCGAGGCCTTCAATACCCCCGCCCAGCAATTCGTCCGCTATAAAGTCGACGGCGCAAATTACGGCGGCGTCCTCCGCTTCAACGACCTGTTCGCCATCGGCTACAACTACGCCCAGTCCTTCCGCATCTCCGTCGGCCAAGGCAACGCGACGTTCAACGCCGGCGAACTGTCGAGCATCCCCGTCGGCGAGGGCCGCGATATCTCCGCCCGCCTCACGCTGCTGCAAGGCAAACTCGAGCTGAATTACGTCAATTATAACAACTTCACGCCCAATGCCCGCTTTGCCGTGCCCGGCGTGACCGCTGCGTTTCGCGACGAGATGACCACCAACTTCGGCAGTGGGTTCGACGTCACCGCCACCGGCGACTACCAGACGACGCGCACCAAAGGCAACGAAGTCGCGGCCATCGCCAACCTGACCCGCAACTGGCGCCTAAGTGCGTCCTACTCCGACAACGACGTCAGCAACGTCGACCGCGTGCCGATCCTCCGAGAGTTTCAGGCCGATGGCAAAGCCCAGGGCAAAGCCACCCCCCTCCTCAACGATCTCATCTCCACCGTACCCGAAGGCGTGCCCAACGGCGGCTTCACCAAAGCGCGCGGCAACCTCGTCAGCCGCTACGCCTTCTCCCAGGGCACCCTCAAAGGCTTCGCGATCGGCGCCGGCGCCAACTGGCGCCTCCGCACCTACCGCGGCTCCGTCAATCTCACCGGCGCAGCCAGCGCTGCCTCGACCAATCTCTACTCGCCGGCCTACACGCTCTACAACGCGTTCTTCAGCTACAATCGGAAGGTCCTCAACCGCAACACGTCCTTCCAGCTCAACATCGATAACCTCCTCGACCAAGACTACTACCGCTCCGCCGCCATCGGCTCGGCTTCCTGGGGCGATCCCCGCTCCTTCCGCCTGACAGTCTCGACCGATCTCTGATCCGCCGAAGTAAAAAACGCCGGGGCCGCCGCTGCGGCACCCGGCGGTGCAAAGAGCGCGGTGGCCTTGGCCCCGCGCAAGGGATCGCTCAACCTGATCGCGGATCAGCTCACCGCGATCTTGCGCGGCTTGATCGCTTCGTGCTTCGGCAGCGTGACCCTCAATACGCCATCGCGCAGTTCCGCCGCCACTTTGTCGGCGTCGATCGCGTTGTCGTGCGTCAGCACCAGCTCGTAAACCGCGTCGGCACTTTCACGATATAGCACCGTCCACGCCTCCGGCCGCTGCCAGCCGCGCCGGCCGAGGATGCGGACCTGGCTGTCGTCCGCAGTGATTTCGAGCGCGTCCTTGGTGACGCCCGGAAGGAGCACGGTGACGGCATACGCGTCGGCCGTCTCTTTAATTTCATAGATGGGCTTCACGGTCGGCTCCAGAGCGGAGGCGGCGGTAGCGTCAGTCTGCGCCGGCGTGCGGGCGAACGAAGGAATGAGATTTGGTATGAGGGACATGGGAAGGTTTCCTTTTGGGAGCTCTGGCGTTGGGAATTCTGGGTTGGGCCGGTGCGGCTCGGTGGTTATTTCACCGGCACGGTGATCTTCTTCGGGGTGGCTTCCTCGCGCTTCGGGAGCGTGATGGTCAGGACGCCATTTTCGTAGGCGGCCGCGATCTGGTCGGCCTGCACTTCGTCGTTGAGCCGCAGCGAGCGGTTGAACGAGCAGGACTGTTCGGGCTGGCCCTCGGACGCGGGTGTCTTGCGCACCGCGGCAATGGTCAGGTAGCCGTTCACGACCTCGATCGTGAGGTCCTCGCGGCTGACTCCGGGCAGCTCGGCGCGGACGTAGGTGTGGCCCTTGTCCTCGTAGAGATCGACCGGGAAGCGCGCACCGGTCACCGGAGCGTCGGCGAGCTCGCCAAGCGCCGAGGTGAAGAGACGGTCGATCTCGGTCTCAAGACCGGACCACGGCGAAGGTGAAAAGCGGCCCGATCCGGGAGTCAGGCTGCGAGAGGAAGGATAGCTGTAACGAATGAGTCTCATGGTCGTGTTCTCCGAAGGGAGGTGATTGGGCTGGGTTGAGTAGTTTTGAACTGCGAACCGCTCCTTTGCATACGCAGTGCCGGCGGGCCGATTCGCGCCAAGTGCCGCGCCCGCCGCAACTTGGTCGGACCTTCGTCCCGTGCACCGGGAAAACCCGTCGCGGGTGTGCCGTCGCAGCTGCGAATTTTCGTCGCGCCCCCGCTGCGGCAGGAAGCCCGGTCAATTTTGAAAGGTGAAAATCAGCGAACGTGGGACGGACTCTATAGCCAGTGCGCGGGCTGGCGTCGGTTGCAGCCCAAGGGGTGCTGCTGAATTTTCCGGCGGCCGCCCCCGCAAGCCCGCGGGGTTGCGCCGGGCGCCCGGCCCGCCGCTCGGCGGGGCCGGCGCAGCCGATTCGATTCCTTTTACTAAAAACATCATTGTTCAAATTGCCCTGATGTAAGAGACTGAAAGATATTGAACCTTCGCTCCGCGCGGATGCTCGGTAAGACAGCTATACATTGTGCAAGCTCACGAATTTAGAGTATTGATCCGCGGGTCGCTTCTCGCCCAGCTGCTCGACGGCGTCGAGCACGCGGTCACGCTGACCAATTCTCTCGATGAGATTATTTATGTTAATCCGGCATTTACGCGCCGATTTGGCTGGCAGGAAGAAGAGATTGTCGGACTCAAGCCGGTAGTCTTGTTGCCGGAAGGGTTCTCCGAATCCGATCTGAAAACGTTGCGCCAGCGAATTGCCGAACCCGGCGTGATCTGGGCCGGAGCAGTACGCAACCGAAACAAAAATGGAGATATTTTCACGATCGAGCTCGTCACTTTTTCGATCAATTTGATCGAAGCTCTCCCGACAAACCTGCACGTCGGGATATCCGCAGAACCAGGATTGATCACCGAGGCTTTCGCCGAAGT
>CANHJG010000008.1 GCA_947461205.1 Opitutia bacterium | reverse complement strand
CCATTTGAAGGTAGATTGTTCACGTGTTACGCACCCGTTCGCCACTGCTTTTATATCTGCTTGCGCTTCAATAAAAACCGTTCGACTTGCATGTCTTAACCACGCCGCCAGCGTTCATTCTGAGCCAGGATCAAACTCTCCGAAAAGAGTTCAGAACCTAGTGATTCATGAACTACTATACTCAGCACCCACCGAAGTGGATGCCAGATGCCTAACCGAAGTTAGAACACCATTTTTTGAATTTTGATTGGGGGTCCCAATCAATCGCACAAATTAAATTTCAAAGAGCCTTCCACGGAGGGAAGAGGACCATCAGGAATTTTTCCGTTTCTTTCGTCAAGACCTTTTCCGAAATGTTTTTCGGAGAAAGAAACCAAAGAACGGACTCCTTATCCTCCCTTCACTTACCCCGCGGCTGAAACTTTCGGCCGCGAACTTCGCGTTGGGAGGCGGGAACATGCGAGCCGCGGATTTTGATTCAAGTCTTTTCTCAATGATTTTATCGGTCCGTCGCAGCTTGTTCCAGAATAGGTACTTATGTTCGACCGATTTCGTGCTGCGGATTTATTTTGATCGGGCCGCACTCGCGGCCTCGGTTAATCCCGCGGCGGGATGGCCAGCGCGGCCTCGTGTATTTTGTTTTATGTTACATGACCCGGCGCAGCCCGTCCAGGACCTTGCCTCCCCGGGGAGCAAAAGCGTTCGCGGATGACTGGCGGGGGCATCTGGCCGCGCCGCGGGACGATCTCGGCGTCCGGCCACCTCATCGCGCCGGGCCCCTCAGCGCCCCGCTTCCCGGAGCAACTGTTCTCTGCGCTCGGGTGGACGGATAGTTTGATCCATCCACGCTTGGGCCGCCTCCGGATTGATCGCGAGCCACCGTCGTGCGAGCTCCTCGACGAGTTCGTCGCGACGATCCGGCACCGGCTGCATCGCCAGCCAACTTGCCGCGCGCGACGGTGATTCCCGGAGCGCGTCCTCAAATTCGCGCTTGAGCGCCTGATCGCGGTCCAGCCCGAACGGCATCGCGCTGGCGCCGACCGCGGGCGTCAGGCCCCCGGCGCCGGACGATCCGCTCGTGGGCCGCACGCCGCCGCCGGCCGGGAGACCCTCGAGGTTGCGCCGCAACCGGGCCCCACCCAAACCGGCCTCGATCCCCGCGAGCGCCGATTCGCGGGCCGCCCCGCCGGGAAGAGCGCGCGCCCACGTCCACGCTTGGTCCGCATTGCGCGCGACCCACGTTTGGGCGATCGCCCCCAGCACGAGCCACCGATCGCGCCCCTCGGCCAGAAGGTTCGCCCACGCCACCGCCCGCTCCGGTTCGGTCTGCGCGAGCGAAAAAATCATGGCGGTCAACACGCGGGTGCGTTCGTCGCCCGCCGGCACCTCCGGGACCCAGGCCAGCGCCGCGGTCGCGTCCCGGACCACCCAATCCGCCGCCGCATAAGTGATCAACTGATTGCGCCCCTGCGCAGCGGGCAGGCGCCCGAACTGCTCCAACGCCGCCCGCGGATCGCGCGCGACATAACCGTCCGCCACGGCCCGCCGGGTCGCATCGTCTACCGCCGCCGACGTCGAAGCGAGGGCCCACGCGACGGCGACCGCCGGGTCGTGCGCCAACATCGCCTGGGCTGCCACGGCCGTCGCCCCGCTCAACAGCGGCCCAGGCGGCAGCGCCTGCGCCACCCGCCCCGCCGCCAGCAAATCTTGCCGCGCGCACGCCGCCACGAGCGACCGCACCACGCCTTCCCGCTGCTCCGGCGGAAGCGTTTCGATCGTCCGCACCATCGCACCGAACTCGCCGCGGAGTGCGGCGGCGAGGGCGATTGCGAGCACCTCGCGCTCCGTCACGGCGGGCTTGGGCTCCATCGCCGCCGCCGGCAGCACGGTCGGCATGCGCCGCGGACGCTCCGGCCCGACATCGGCCATGCAGCCGCTCAACGCCAGGACCGCACCCCAGCCCGCGGCGACGCCACTCGCGACCAACCTTGGATTTGAACCATCCACCCGCCTAACGGAATCCCCTCTCTCACTCAGCGCAAGCCGCCCGCGATCGGCGGGCACCCGAACCGGCGCTGCACCGAAAGAGCGCAGTCCGGTTCCCCGCCAGCGCCAGACGTTGCGCTCCCTCCGGTCGAATGGCCGTCTCCCTATCCGCGATAGCCGAGGAGGCGGGCGGGCAAGAACAGCAGCGCTTTCACCAGCGCCAGAACGGCGTTCAGGACCGTGTTGATAATGCGGAACGGAATCGAACGCAGCAGGAGAAAGGGCCAGGCGATCAACCCCAACAAGGCCAACCGCCACCAGAGCGCGAGCAGCAGCGCCCAAAGCAATAACGTGAGCAAGCGTTTCATGGTCATTGGCCGTTGGCCCCCACGCGAGGCTGTCCCGCCCCCCCCGCGGCGCCCGCGAAGTTACGAGAAATTTCCGCGTGAAGGACGGCAGACCGGTGACCGGTGCACCCCACCCGCGGACGCCGCGGCCGATCCCATCGCCCGCGGTTGGAGGATTTCACCTGCGCAGTCACTGCGGCGGGGAGTTGCGGGAGCCGTCGGGATCGCGCTGATCGAGGCGCGTTTGCTCTCGCGCACACGATCCGCCGGCATCGCGAAATCGTCATCCACCGCCCCGGTTGAGACGGGCCAGCGCCCTCCTCCCGCCCCTTCGCGCACCTCCCGGGGCACCCTGCCGGCGGACCTCCCTGCCCCGCCTAATCACGGGTCGGTCGCCTCATCCGCCTGTACGATCGCGAAGATCCTGCGCGTAACCTCGGTGGGTCGATTACCTTTTAAAGGCATCCGGCTGCCGAATCCTACCGCAGAAGCCCCGAGTTGAAATTCGGCGCAGGCGTCCTCACACTGTCTTTCGCCCGAACGCGTTCGGGTCGACGGCCCCCACCACCCGACTCTCTCCCGCTCCCGGGCGCTGTCGCCCGGATCGCACCCGCCGCCCAGGCTTCGATCCGATCCGCAACCTCCCTCGGGGGAAACCGCCCGCCTCATGAAACCCAAAAACCAATCGCCGCCACGATCGACGCCGCCCGGCCGACCAACCGCTGAGCCCCCGCCGCCGCGTGATCGCCCTGTCCTCCGGTTCCCCCGACCCCTCCGAGTGCCTCTCACGGTTCGTTTCCCAAAAACCCTCGTAACATGAAGACCAAATCCTCGCCCGCAAGCGCCTCCCAAGTCACCGTATTCTCCGCCAAGTTCGCCGATCTTCGCAGCGCCAAACGCGAATGGTCCGCCCGCCTGCTGCGGGCGCCGCGGGCCGACGCTTTCCGCGCCTTCGCCGCCGCGTCCGGCGTCGCGCCTGAACAAAACGTTGTCGGGGTCGGCATCGGTGAAAAAATCGTCGCCGGCAAACCGACCGGCCTGATGGCCATGAAGTTTTTTGTCCGCATCAAATATCCCGAGCATGAACTTTCGTCCTCCACCCGTCTGCCGAAGACCGTTGCCGGGCTGCCCGTCGATGTCGAACAGACGGGCCTGTTCCGGCGGTTCGCCACCACCCTGCCCAATCCCAAAGCCAAAATCCGTCCCGCCAAACCCGGCTGCTCCATCGGCTACGCAGACCCGAACCATCAGACCGTCATGGCCGGGACATTCGGCGCGATGGTGCGGGACGGCGCCGGGCGCTATATCCTGAGCAACAACCATGTGCTCGCCGACGAAGGCCGCCTCGCCGCCGGAGCGGCGATCTTCCAACCGGGATTTCTCGACGGCGGCAAGGCAACCACCGACCAAATCGCCCTGCTCACCCGCTTTATTCCGCTGCTCGCCACCGGCAACCAGGTCGACGCCGCCATCGCCCGCGTGACGAAAACCCGCCACGTCTCGAAAAAGGTCCTCCACATCGGCGCACCGCACGGCACGGACGCGGCCGCCATCGATATGGCCGTGCACAAATTCGGCCGGACGACGAGCTACACCGTGGGCCAGGTCAAGAGCATCGAGACCGACGTCACGGTCGGCTACGAAACCGGCAACTTTATTTTCCACGACCAAATCATCATCGTCGGCAGCGACGGCAACCCGTTCAGCGCGGCGGGTGACTCGGGATCGCTGATTCTGCAACGCGGCACCAACAAGGCCGTCGGGCTGCTGTTCGCCGGTTCGTCGACCCACACGATTGCGAATCACATCGGCGACGTCCTGGCGGCTTTGCAGGTGACACTCGAGTGATCCCCTGGCACGTTGGGCGGCATGCTTTCGGAGCAGCAAGTCCGTGACATCAAGCGCAAGCACTGCGGGCGGCTGTTGCAGCAACCTGGGGTGAGCGGCGTGGGCGTCGAGCGGGACGAAGCCGGCCACTATGTGCTGGCCGTCCATCTCGATGCCACGCAGCCGGACGCCGGTGCAGCCGTGCCCGAGACGATCGATGGGTGCAAAGTCGCGCGCCGCTTCAGCGGACCGTTCACGAAGCAGTGATCATGCGCTGGAAAGCGCCGGCCTCACGGCCCGGACTTTCCCGTCCGTGACCCGAGGCATGAAGCCTCGCCCGACGATCGAGCAGGTCGGGCATGCGCTCCGCCGCGCGGCTGCCCCTGCCCCCTCCCCCAACACCTCCACGGCAAGCCGCGCGCGGAGTGCTGGCCGGTGGGCCCAGGCGAGGGACGGTTACAGGCAGGCTTCGTCGGGCCCACATCGATCTCACCGACCCGATCCCGTTGGTCGTGCGAGAGCCGAGGGCAGCAAGACGATTACGAGCAGCCAGCGTGAGACCAACGTCCTTTGAACCTTGGACTTTTCGCTCGCCGCGAGCGCCAGCGGGTGGACGGATCACCCCTCGCTGGGACTCGCGGCTACCCGGCGAATTAAAGTCTGAATCGTTGGGGCGATTGAGATGAGACCGGCCGCGCCTCAGGCCGACTCTTTGATGAAATCCCCCATCACCGTCGGCCCATTCTCCGGCGGCAGCGCGCACCGGGTATCCTGGCCGCATTGCGGATTCGATCCAAACCGAGTCAACGCATCCAGTTGGGGTGGCCAAGCGATTGGCGCGAAGCCTAGCGGCGTGCGCGACCTGCTACGGGTCCCCGGAATCGGACTCTACCTCAACAACATCCTCTTCGTCCAGATAACGGACCCCGCGGATCGGCGCGAACATCAGGGTGCCAAGCGGTCTGCGCTCCGCGTAGGTTTTCTTCCCATACCTTTCTGTTTAAATCTCCGGATGAGGGCAGCCACCGCAGTAGGCGGGGCCCCGCCTGCGGGCCAGGCGCAGGTAGCCAGCCGCACCCGCCCCAGCCGTTTCCCGTTTTGGCTAACACGTGAATGTGACGGGGAGCATGGTCACGCTTGCCCCCCCGAAGAAACAGCCGCGGGCCGTTTTCGCCCCATGGGCAAGAAAAAGCCCCGGTCTGCACCGGGGCTTTGCGATCAACCGTTACTGGCAGGCCTCGCAGGCCTCGCCGTTGCGCATGGCCTCAATCGAACAGGCAGTCTTTTCAGCAGCCGTGTAGGTTTTCTGGCCACCCGCCGCGGTGGCGGCGTCGGCTTTCACTTGGGCGACGCTGTGCGTGCCGCCGGTGTCGCCGCTGTTCTGACCGCCATCGGCGCCTTCTTTGATCGCGCCGCGCGTTTCCTTCTTCACCGCGATCGTCGCCTTCTCAATGTTCGAGGCGCCGAGGCTGCGGAGATAATACGTCGTCTTCAGACCGGCGTGCCACGCCTGACGATACATGCGGCTCAGCGTCTTCAGGTCGGGCGTCTTGATCCAGAGGTTCACGGACTGGCTCTGATCGATCCACTTCTGGCGGCGCGCGGCGGCGTCGACGATCCACTTGGCGTCGATGTCGAAGGCGGTCAGGTAGCGGGCCTTCAGGTCGGCGGGGATGCGGTCGATATCCTTCACCTCGCCATCGAAATACTTCAGGTTGTCGATCATGTCCTGGTCCCAGAGTCCGCGGGCCTTGAGGTCCTTCACGAGGAAGGGATTCAGGACGATGAACTCGCCGGAGAGGTTCGATTTGACGAAGAGGTTCTTGTAGGTGGGCTCGATGCAGGGCGAAGTCGCCGTGATGTTCGAGATCGTGGCGGTGGGGGCGATGGCGAGTACGTTGCTGTTGCGCATGCCGTGCTTCGCGATTTTGGCGCGGACGGGGGCCCAGTCCATGCGGCCGCCGCGGGGCACCTCGACCTTGACGCCGCGTTCCTGCTCGAGGAGGTCGAGCGTATCCTGCGGGAGGATACCGCGGTCCCACTTCGATCCCGGGTAGGTGGAGTAGGTGCCGCGCTCGGCTGCGATGTCGGAGGAGGCCTCGTAGGCGTAGTAGGCGATGGCTTCCATGGCCTCGTCGTTGAACTCGACGGCGGCGTCGGAGGCGAAGGGGATGCCCTTCAGATAGAGGGCGTGCGCGAGACCCATAACTCCGAGGCCGATGGGGCGGTGGCGGAGGTTGGAGCGCTTAGCGGCCTCGGTCGGGTAGAAGTTGATGTCGATCACGTTGTCGAGCGCGCGGACGGCCATGCGGATGGTGTCGCGGAGCTTCGGGTGATCCAGCTCGCCGGTAGGCAGGAGGTGGGAGTCGAGGATGACGGAGCCGAGATTGCAGACCGCGGTCTCGTCGTTGGACGTGTTGAGGGTGATCTCCGTGCAGAGATTGGACGAGTGGATGACGCCGACATGGTCCTGGGGCGAGCGGATGTTGCAGGCGTCCTTGAAGGTGATCCACGGGTGGCCGGTCTCGAAGAGCATCGAGAGCATTTTCTTCCAGAGTTCGAGGGCCTCGATCTTCTGGCCCATGATCTTGCCCTCTTCGGCGAGCTGCTCGTACTCGACGTAGCGCTTTTCGAAGGCCTGGCCGTAGAGCTCGTGGAGATCCTTGACCTGATTGGAACGGAAGAGCGTCCAGGTGCCGCGGGCTTCCATGCGCTTCATGAAGAGATCGGGAATCCAGTTCGCCGTATTCATGTCGTGAGTACGGCGGCGGTCGTCGCCGGTGTTCTTGCGGAGCTCGAGGAACTCGAAGATGTCGTTGTGCCACGACTCGAGGTAGGCGCAGCCGGAGCCCTTGCGCTTGCCGCCTTGGTTGACGGCGACGAGCTGGTCGTTGTGGAGCTTGAGGAAGGGGATGACGCCCTGGGACTCGCCGTTGGTGCCGGAGATGTAGGCGCCGGTGCCGCGGACGGCGGTCCACGAGCCGCCGAGGCCGCCGGCCCACTTGGCGAGGAAGGCGTTTTCGGCGATGCCGCGATACATGATGCCCTCGAGGGAATCGTCGACGTAGTAGAGGTAGCAGCTGCTGAGCTGCGAGTGCATCGTGCCGGAGTTGAAGAGGGTCGGCGTGCTAGAGCAGAAACGGCGGCTCTTGTAGAGTTCGTAGAGGCCGGTGACGCGGGCCTCGCGGTCGCCCGGCTCGTCGAGCATCAAGCCCATGGAAACGCGCATCCAGAAGAACTGCGGGGTTTCGATGCGTTTCGCGTTCTTCTGCGACTTGTCGACGATGAGGTAGCGGTCATACATCGTCTGGATGCCGAGGAAGTCGAACTCGAGGTCGGAGGACGGATCGAGGACGGCAGCGAGTTTTGCGAGATCGTAATCGAGGAGGCGGGGGTTGAGGCGCTTGATGGCGACGCCGTGCTCGAGGTATTTCTTGAAGGCGCGCTGGTGGGCGGCCTTGAGGGCGCCAATGCCGTCGCGAGTGATGTCCCAGCCGAGGATTTCTTCGTAGAGGTAGGTGAGCTGGATGCGGCCGGCGAACTTGGCGAAGTCGGCGTCCTTCTCGATGAGCGTCTTCGAATTGAGGACGATGGTGGCGTCGAGGTCTTTCTGGGAAATCTGGTCGTAGACGGAGCGGCGGAGCTCGGCTTCGATCTCGTCGTTGGCGAGGCAGAGGTCGAGGCCGATGCGGGCGAACTCGATACGCTTGCGGAGGTCGGCGCCGTCCCAGAAGGAGTTTTCGCCATTGGCGCGTTTGACGAGAATCAGGGTCTCCTGCGCGGCGGACTCGGGGGGGGTGGCGAACGGGGCGTCGGAATCGGTGCCGGCGTCACGGGAGGCGGCGCGCTCGGCGCGGAAGAGGATGTAGGCCTCGGCGACCTTGAAGTGGCCGGACTTCATGAGTTCCTCCTGCACCATGTCCTGGATCTCTTCGATATGAACGAAGGACTGTTTCGAGGAATGGACGCGCTCGGAGACGGCGCGGGTGAGGGCGACGGCGGGGGCGGAGTCGCGCTGGAGGGAGAGGAAGGTCTTGCGGACGGCGATCTCAACCTTCTGTTCGCTCCACGGCACAACGTGGTTGTTGCGGCGGATGACACGGAGGGAGGACGTCGCGACGGAATCGCGGTCGACGGAGATCTTGCGGGCGCGGTTGAGCAGGAGGCTCTTGGCGACGAAGTAGGCGTTGTTGTCGACGAGGGTCTTCTCAATGAGCTCGTAGAGGGCGTTGAGCGAGAGGCGGACGGGCGACTGCGTGCGGGAGAGGACGGCGAGATTGGCGGCGACCTCGCGGCAGATGCGGGCGAGCCAGGCCCGGTTGGCGTCGGTGAAGATGTCTTTCTCGCCGCGGGCGAGGTGGACGTTGGTCAGGGCCTTGCCGAGGGTGTCCGCGACCTCGGCGAGGACGAAGCGTTCTTCGCCGTGCGGGCAGAGGAGGATGACGTGCGGGAGTTCGATGGCCTCGGTGGCGAGGACGTCGCGCCACGCGTAGTGGGGCTTCTGTTCGACGGGAGTATGGACGGTGCGCTTGAGGGCGAGGTCGTGCGCGAGGGAAGGATTGCTCATGGCAGATGAAGACAGCGGCAGAAGTTAACGGAAAGGGAACAAAGCAACGGGAGGACCCGGTGGAAAACAAGACGAGCCGTCGCGCAGCCCGGAAAGGCTGAGCGACGGCGAACGGCTAGAGGGTAATGCAAGCGGGGGGAGACGACGCGGACGGTGGGCGAACGGGCGAACGGAGCGGGGCGGCTCAGAGATCGTCGTCGTGGGCGACGTTGAGGGAGGAGGCTTTCTGATATTCGGTGACGCGACCCTCGAAAAAGTTTTGCTCTTTCTTGATGTCCATCATCTCGGCGAGCCACGGCAGCGGGTTCTTGACGCCGGCGGCGAGCGGGGCGAGACCGACGCCCTCGAGGCGGCGGTCGGCGATGTAGTCGATATAGGTGACGAACTCGTCGATCGCGAGACCGACGGCGTTCACGGGCAGGCAGTCGCGGATAAACTCTTTTTCGAGCTGGATTGCCTCGGCCATGAGGGCGCGCAGCTCCTCCTTGAACTCGGCGGTCCAGATCTCGCGGTTCTCCTCGATGAGATCCATGAAGAGATTGCGGAACACCTCGATATGGTTGGACTCATCGCGGAGCGTGTAGCGGAACATCTGGCCGATGCCGGGAAACTTGTTCTGGCGGTAAAGCGAGAGGACCATGCCGAAGAGGCCGTAAAACTGGGTGCCCTCCATGCATTGGCCGAAAACGAAGATGTTTTTCGCCAGCAGCTTCTTGTTCTCGGGCTGGGTGAGATCGAGGTCGCGGCGGAGGGACCGGGAGACGCGAGTGACGAACTCGTTCTTGCGGACGATCGTCGGGACATCCTCGAACATCGCCTCGCACTCGTGCGGGTTGATGCCGAGGGAGGCGATCATGTAGAGCAGGGAGTCGGCGTGGATGTTCTCCTCGTGCGCATGGCGACCCAGGACGAGCTTGAGCTCGGGGGCGGTGACGAGTTCGCGGACGACATGCTGGATGTTGTCACCGACGATACCCTCGGCGGCCGAAAAGTAGCCGATGCCCATGCGGATGATCCAACGCTCGACCTCGGAAACGGTCTTCTCATCGCGCCATTGCTCGATGTCCTTGCCCATCGGGATGTCCTCGGGCTCCCAGTGGTTGGCCTTCATCGTGCGGTAAAGATCGTAGGCCCACTGGTATTTGAGGGGGAGGAGGTTGAAGCACATGGTCTGGCGACCATTGATGACTTTCTTGGCGGCAAACGCGGCCTCGGCTTTTTTCTGATCGAGGACGAAAGTTTTGGAGCCGACTTGGAAGATTTTTTGCATGGAACCGGAGAAGGAAAAGAGACGGAAACGAAGGTGGGGCAGAAGGAGGAGGTGGCGTGAGGAAGGGTGTCTTTGCTGCACGGCGGTCGCTGGCGATCAAAAATTATCAGAACTTATTGACGCCTTGCTAACCACTACAGGCAGTGGTCCCCCCTCGCAACGACCACAACGGATGGGACTCGCCCCGTTTCCCGTCAATAGGTTTGTCGTAAGAACCGCGTGAATTTTTCCGTGATTTTTGGCTTGCCGGGGCCCGGCGAACTTGGCCCGGAGGGAAAAGCCGGGGCCGGGCGCCGGCCGGGGCGCGTTTCGCCTCTGAAACCGGGACCAAACCTCCGAAGAAAGGCCCTGTGGGCCCGGGGATTTCGGCGCGGATATCGCCCCGCGGGCCACCGTAGTGGCCGCGGCGCGACGCATCCCGAAATAGCTCGGAGAAAACGTCACCAAACACATATGACGCGAAACTCAGACCGTCAGAGTGTCCGGTGAATTCCAGCGTTGGAATCACCCCGCGCGCGGCCGACGGTCGGGCGAACCCACAGGTAAACACGACCCCACCCACCACGCCGTCCGCCCCGCCACCACCGGCACCCGCCGGGGCGCCGATCCTGCCCATCGGCGCGGGGCGGGTGACCGCCGTTCTCGCGGCCTACGCCCACAGCCTCGGCGCGCCGTTCGATTACGACGACGGGCCGGCGATCACGGCCAACCCGACGATCCGGCGGCTTTGGCCGCTGGCGGACGTGTTGCGCCCGCCGGCGGAGGGCGGGTTGACGGTGAGCGGACGCCCCGTGCTGCATCTGTCATTAGTGTTCAACTACACAGTGAGCGGCACGGCGGTCGGGAGTTACCCCGCGGTGAACCTGCTCACCCCTGCGGCCTCCGCCCTGCTGCGCTTCGGCCTGATGCGCCGCACCCTGGTGCGCCCCGGCTGGCGCGCGCGGTACGGCGACGCCGCCGGCGGCTGGGCGTTTATCATCGCCACGGAGTGGGCGCTGCATCCCCTGCAAACCCAGGCCGTGACCTACACCGTGCAACGCGCGGAGTCGCTCATGGGTTTTTTCGATCGGCTCGCGCTCTATGCCTTCGCACGGGGCACCGCGGCGGATAGCCCGGAGGACGCCCGGCGGCGGTGGCTCGGGGGGGCGGTCGCCGCCTGTGCCCTCGGCATGGGCACGAATGAGGTGATGGCCACCGCGCCGCTGCTCGTTTGCCTCTACGACTGCACGTTTGTCGCCGGCTCGTGGCGCGCGGCGTGGCGGGAGCGCGGCGGGTTTTACGGGGCGCTCAGGGCCACTTGGGTGTTGCTCGCCGCGCGGGTGCTAAGCACGGGCGGCAACCGCGGCGGCACCGTCGGTTTCGGCGTGGGCGTGCCGCGGTGGGCGTATCCACTTACACAATTCCAAGCGGTCGCCCGCTATCTTCAGCTCGCGCTGTGGCCCCATCCGCTGGTCTTCGAATACGGCACGTTCCGGGTGGAGCGGCCGGCGAGGTGGTCCCGTTTGCCGCCGTCGTCCTGCCGCTGGTCGCCGGCACCGTTTTCTTACTGGGGCGAAAACCCACGCTCGGCTTGGCCGGAGCCTAGTGCTTCGGCATTCTAGCGCCCACCTCGCTGGCGCCCGGCAGGATCCAAATGATGGTCGAACACGGGATGGATCTGCCGCTCGCCGCGATCGTCGCCGCCGGCGTGCTGGGCGCGCACCGCCTGATCGGGCGGCAGGCGCTGGCGTGGGTAGCGGTGGTCGCCGTGGCCTACGGAGGCGGGACGGCGCGGCGCAACCACGACGATCGCAGCCACCTCGCGCGGTGGAGCAAGACCGTGGAGCAACTCGCGGACAATGCCCGGGCGCGCCAGGGTCTCCCGGAGGCCTAGGCCGAACTCGGCCGCCTCGAGGAGGCGATCCTGCACGACCGGCACGCGCGCCGGCTCGTGCCGACCGAAGCCCGGACCCACCACAATCTGGCCATCGTGCTCGGTCGCGCCGGTCGCGGCGCGGCCGCCCTCCCCCACTCCGTCGAGGCCGAGCGCCTGAAACCCACGGACCCGCCGTTCGCCTACAACCACGGGGTCGCGCTTTTTCGTCTGGGCCGGGTCGACGAGGCCATCGCCCGCTACGCAGCCACCCTTCGGCTGCGCTCCGACTACACCGACGCGCGCTTCAACCTGGCGGCAGCACTCGCGAGCGGTCGCGCTTCGCCGAGGCCCTGCCCCACTACGCGGCGGCGCTGCGCGGGCACCCGACGACTCCGAGTTGCGTACGACGAGGGCCGGCGCCCTGGTCGCGGCCGGAGACGCTGAAGCCGCCACCGAGTACGATCGGACCGTGCTCGCCGGTGACCCGGTCCACGCCGCCGCGCACTTTTGCCTTGGCAACGCCCTCGCGGCCACGCGCCGGTTCGCGGACGCGCTCGCGGCCTACGAAGCTGCCCTCCGCCTCGCGCCCGCCGACGCCAACCTCCCCTACAAGCTCGGGAACGCACTCATCGACACCCACCGGGGCGCGGAAGCGCTGACCCACTACGAGACCGCCGTTCGCCTTGCGCCCAACGACGCCGAGGCCCACCACCACCTCGGCATTGCGGATGCGCGCCTCGACCGCCTCGCGGAAGCCGGCCGCGCGTGTGAAGCTGCGTGGCGCATCCGCCCCGACTACGGTGACACCCAATGCCACCTCGCCCCGGTGCGCGGGCTGCTCGGTCGTTAGCGCCGGATCACCGGGGCGGCGCCGGCCGCAACTCCGCCAACGCCCGCCGGGCCTCTGCGTCGGCGGGATCGGCACGGAGGACAGCTTCGTAGTGGGGGATCGCCTCGCGCCCGCGGCCCAGCTGGGCGAGCGCAAACCCGAGCGCGCGATGGCTATCCGGCGACTGCGGGTCCAGCCCGAGCGAGCGCTCAAGGTGAGGGACTGCGTCCGCCCAGCGACCGAGATCGAGCAGGGCCGAGGCGAGATTGAACCGGGCGACGGCCAGATCCGGCCGCAGGGCAACGGCACGCTCGTAGGCGGCGACGGCCTCGCCGGCGCGACCGAGCTGCAACAAGGCGTTGCCCGCGTTCACGTGGGCATCGGCATAGTCGGGCCGGAGGCGCAGCGCCGCGCGATATTCCGCGAGCGCCGCGGGCATGCGGTGCAGCGCGGCATAGGCATTGCCGAGATTGTAATGGGATTCCGCGGACTCGGGTTTCAGGGCCAAAGCCCGCGTGAAGCACCCGACCGACGCTTCGGCCTGACCGTTCTGCAGCAGCGCGTTGCCCAGATTGCCGTGGGCTTCCGCGAAGGCCGGATCGAGCCGCACCGCCGTTTCGTAATGGTGCCACGCCTCGGGCACGCGGTCCGCCCGCACGAGGGCGTTGGCGAAATTGTTGTGCGCCGCGGGATAGTCGGGCTGGAGCCGCAGCGCGGCCTCGTAGTGCTCAATCGCCTCCGGCAGCGCGCCCAATTGCGCGAGCGAAACACCGAGATTGTAGTGGGTCTCGGGGTAGTTGGGCTGCAGGCGCAGCGCCGCGCGGTAGCTCGTCACGGAATCTTGGATGCGCCCGGCGCGAAACAGCGCCTGCCCGAGGTTATTGTGGGCCCGGGCGTTGCCGGGGAGCTTCGCGGCCGTGTCCGACCAGATCGCCAGGTTGCTCCGGTAGTCCCGATTGCGCGCGACGGTCGCCCCGAGGCAGACGAGCGCGACGCCCGCCCACAGCCAGCCACTGCGCCGGCCTGCCCAGGCATAGGCAGCGAGCACCAGTGCGGTGATCACGGCGGCGAGCGGCAGATACATCCGGTGTTCCGCCATCGTCTGGGTAACCACGGGCACGAAACTCGAACTCGGGGCGAGCAACGCGAAGAAGCACGCGCCGAGAAATCCCGCCGCCGGGCGCCGCCCGACGAGCACGACCGTGGTCGCCAGCAGCGCTACCACGAGCAACGCCTGCGGCAGCACCGTCCTCAGCTCCCGCACCGTGCCGAGCCCGTAGTCGAACACCAGCGGATGAGGCCAGAGACTGAGCCCGAGATAGGACGTGATCGCGCGGCACTGGGTCAGCGCGTAGCTCCACGAGGAAACCGCCGTGCCGAATCCGGCGGTGCCGCCGCGGCCCGCCGTGCCCACCACCAACACCCCGAGCAGCACCCACGTGGCCGCCAAGACCCCGTGCCAACGCGCCCGCGCCGCCCAGGCCGCGCGAAACGTTCCGCCCAGAAATGTGCGGTCATAGAGCAACACGATCAGCGGAGCGGATACCATGACCTCCTTCGTCGCCATGCCCAAGGCGCAGGCCACCGCCGCTCCGACCATCCACCGGGTCCGCCCGTCCGGCCCGGCCCCGCGGACAAAACAATAGAGCGTGAGCAGGAAAAACAGCCCGACCAACGACTCGGCGCGTTGCACGACATAGGTGACCGATTCCGTCTGCAGCGGATGCAGCAGCCACAGCGCGGCGGTGCAGAACGCCAGCGGCAGTGCGGCGGCCCCGAAACGGTCCCGCAGCCCGGGCGTCAACAGCGTCCGCCGTACGAGCCCGAAGAGCACGAGGCCCGCGACGAGATGGATCGCGAGATTCGCCGCGTGGTAGCCCCCCACGGCGCTCCCGCTGAGCGCGTAGTTGAGGGCGAGGGAGAGATTAACGACCGGGCGGCCGCTGGTGGTCACGCCGCCGTGCGTCTCCGGTGCGAGCACGTCGCCCAGCGGCCACAGGTTCCGGATCGAGGCGTTTTCAACGATGGCCGGAATATCGTCGAACACGAAGGGAACCGAGAAGCTGTTGTGGTAGGCGGCGAGTCCCGCCGCGACCAACCCCACGGCCGCCCACCTGACGCGGCGCGTCGAAACGGGAGCACTCGGATGCGGCTGGGAACCTGGTTCTCTCACAGGGGAAAAGCACCGCCGGAAATCGGCGGGAGGTCAACGCACCGCGCCATCCGGCCGCAAAAAAGGCGGCTGCGTGGCCGCAGCCGCCTCGAAAGCGGAGTCCGACCTGGGGCGGGACTTAGAACTTGATCGTGATGCCCAGCTTGGCCTGCCAGCGTGACGTTGACGTATCGTCGGCGACGGTCGGCACACCCGAGAGCGTATTGGCGTTGAACAGATAGGCGTACTGGTTGGTCGTCGAATCGAAGATCGCACCGGCCACCGTGCGGCGGTAAGTGAACGGCACTTCCTCAACGAGGCCCCATTTCTTGTCCAAGAGGTTCGCGAAGTTAATGCACTGGGCGAACAACTCGGCGCGAGCCGTGCGCCAGCCGAAGGGGATCGCCTGACGGAGCGTAATGTCGACCGTTTGATTCCACGGCGAGTGCTCGCTGTTGCGCGGCGCGATCTGGCCCGCGTATTTGCTCAAGCCGCTATCCTGCGCAAAGGCGAGGAAGGCGTCGCGCTCGGCGGTATTGATCCAGCGGACCTTCGGGTCGGTCGGGCCCGTCGGCACGTAGAGGAGGTCGTTGCCCGCGAAGCCGTCGCCGTTGGCGTCGCCCTGGAACACCCAGCTGTAGGTGCGGCCCGTGCGGCCTTCGTAGACCGCGGACACCGTGGTGGGCCATTTTTTGAAGAATTCGAACTGCTTCGTGTAGCGCGCGACGATCTTGTCACGGGTCTGAGTATTGGACGTGGAGGCAATGTCCTCGTTCGGATTCACGATGGCGCGGGTGGTGAAGAGCGAGCCGGCTGTCGAAGACGTCATCGGGCTGACTTCGGTGGCGCTACCGCGGGTCCACGAAACGCCGGCGGACCACTTGTTTTTCCACGGACGGTTGATCGCGAGCGTGAAGTCTTCCGAGTGGCCTTCGCTGGTGTTCTTGATGCGGTAAACGTCGCCGTAGGCGGCGATGCGGCGGCGCCCGAGGACATTGGTCTGGGGGAAGGTCGTGGTATTGTTGGGCGCCGCGTTGGTATTGTAATTCGGCGTGACGTTACCGGCATAACGGATCCGACCGTCGGGCAGAGTGGTCGCGCCGGTGGTCGCGGTTTGGAAGTTCAGGAATTCTACAAAGAGCCCCTGGTCGACCTTGGTGGCGGTGACTTCGAGAGTCGCCACGAGCCCGCCGAACGGCAGCTGATGATCGAGCGCCAAGTTCCCCTTCCAAAGGGTGGGGTTCTTGAAATTCGGATCGGTCACGTTGATGTTCGGGATCGGGGGCGTGCCGGACGGAATCGGCTGCTTCGTGACGTCGGGCTGGAACTGGAGCGCGGGCTGATTGTTGCCGTTAGTGTTGACGGTAATCGTGTAGGCCGTGCCGGCATTCTGGTAGGCGTTGCCCAGCCAGACGGTCGGCGTGCGGCCGCTGAAGATCCCCAGCCCGCCGCGGACCTCCGTTTTGCGGTCGGTCGGCAGGCGGTAATTGAAGCCGACGCGGGGAGAGACCGACGCATTGCCGTCGTTGGTCGTGTCGTTGCGGAAACCAAAGGCATTCGAGAATCCAGCGTTATACGGCGGCGGATTGCTGGTCGTGGGCAGATCGTAGCGGAGGCCGCCGATCACCGTGAGCGCCTGAGTCGGGCGCCAGGTATCCTGCATGAAGAACGCGTAACCCTTGTAAGTCCATTTGGCGAAGACCTGGTCGATGGTGTTGCCCGGAAAGGGCTGGGCATCGGTGTAGGCGGTGGGCAGACCCGCGAGATAATTTTCCACCCCGGTGCGAGCGGGAGTCGTGCCGAAAGCCGTACTGTTGTTGAAGGTATAGCTGCCGTAGTAAGCCTGAAGGAAACGGTTGTCGTAGCTGATCTCGCTGAGCTCGGTGCCGGCAGTGAGCGTGTGATTGCCCAACGAATAGTCGGCACTGACCTTGTAGGTTTTTTCCTTCGTATTGAGGAAATTCAGCTGCCGGGAAAATTCCGTGCCGAAGTTCAGGAAGCCGGTGGCCGTGGCGCCGGTGTCGGTGCGGGTGCCGGTGAGGCCGCCGATCCCGATCGCGGGAAAGGGCGTGCCGCGGTTCAGCGGCGATGCCGCATATTTGGAATAGTTATAGGAAACTTCGGTGCGGAGGTCGGCGGTCCACTGGCTGTTGATCTGCGCCGTATAGCTGTCGTTGTTGCGGGGCTGGTCATACCAGTTATTCGACAGCGAGGTGCCCGTGGTGCTGGTCACGCCGGCAAAGATCGGCGAGGAGCCTTCATTCTTGCGATAGGTCACGGCGAGGCGGTGGGAATCGGAGATGTTCCAGTCGATCTTGCCGAGGGTCGTCTTCTGGAAGGCGATGTTGCCGCCGGCCGCAGCGAGGCTGCCGGCGTCGTAACCGAGGGCCTTGGTCTTCGCGATCACCTGGTCAACCAAGGCGAGCGAGGCGGCATTGAAGATGAAGCCGGCGGAGGGCGAAACGGACTCGCGCTGGGTGTCCTCGTAGCTGAAAGCGAAGAACAGCTTATCTTTGAGGATCGGGCCGTTGAGGGTGTAGACGTAGCGACGCTCGTCGAACGACTCCTTGAGACCGGTGCGGGGATTCTTCCCGCGGTAGTCTTCGTTGGTCATTTCATAGGTCGCGGACCCGGAGAAGGTGTTGCTGCCGCTCTTGGTGACGGCGTTGATCAGGGCGCCCGTGAAATTGGAGCGGCGCACATCGTAGGGATTCAACTCGATATTGATGGCCGCAAGGGCCTCCAACGGAATCGGGCCGCGGAGGGAGGAGACGCCGTTGCTGTTGAGGCCGAAGGGATCATTGGCCTCGACGCCGTCGATGAGGAACGAGTTGAACCGGAAGTTCTGGCCTTGGGCACTGAGCTGGCCGCCCTGGTCGAGCGACGTGAGCGTCAGGCGGGAGTCGAGCCGGGCGATGTCCTGCACGTCGCTGCGGATCGAGGCCACGTTCTGGATTTCGGAATCGGTGAAGTTGGTGCCGGCGCTCATGCGCCCCGCGCCAAAGGTCGTTTCGCGTTCGCCGGTGACCGTGAAAGCATCCAACTTGACCACGTCGGAACCGAGCGTGATGGACAACTCAAGGGCTTGACCGAGGTCGAGGTAGACATCCTTGCGGGTGTCCGTTTGCAGGCCCTGACCGGCGGTCGAAACAGTGTAGGGACCGCCGATGCGCAGGCCGGAGAGATTGAACTGACCGTTGGCGCGCGAGACGGCAGAGGCGCGGGTGCCGGACGGCTCGTGCACTACAGAAACTGTGGCCCCGGGGATGGCCTTGCCTTGCTTATCGATGACGTAGCCGCTGAGCGCGGACGTCGTGATGCCCTGACCGAACAGGGCGCTCACGGTGGCAAAACAGAGGGCGAAGATGCCGCCCAACACTCGTTTCATAGTCATAGATCGTTTCATAGTCGTTTATCGTTGAGTTCCGCGGGTCGGCCCGGGCGCAAGTCGCTCGGCCCAGACGTTTGGTGAGCGGGTGAGGCAAGACCCACCCAAAATCCCAGTCAAGCACCGAGCCCAACCGCGGGACCGATGTCGCACGAAAGTAACCCGTCGGATCCGTGGCGTTTGGCCCGGACTCGTTGGATCCACGTCCCGGCGGACCGTGCACCTTGCACACTTGCCGGGGCCCCGCCCGGCATTTTGCCCGACGGCGCCGACCCCGACGGCGCGCCCCGCGACGCGGCAACATTTTTAAGACCCCGCAAATCAGGCGTTTAAGCCCGGCGGCGACGGCCGTGGCACGGTCCGAGGTAGGGCAACCCCGTTCTCCGCAACTCCTCCACCTAACGCCTCCCCATGCTCTCCGCCGCTCCCCGCCCCGCCCTCCCCCCGTCCGCCCGCGCTGCGACCACCCCCCCTCGCTCCGCAGCGGACCGGCCAACCGCCGCACGCACCCTCGCCGCCCACACCGCAGCCGCCGACGACGCCGCCCTGGTCCGCCGCTTCAACGCCGGCGACGAGGCCGCCTTGGTCGAAATCATGGGCCGTCACCGGGAAAAAATCTTCAGCCTCACCCTCGCGCTCCTGCGCAACCGGGGCGACGCCGAGGAAATCACCCAGGACACGTTTATCCGGGCCCACCGCGGGCTCGGAAAATTCCGCGGCGACTGTTCGCTCGCGACCTGGTTGCACCGCATTGCGGTGAACCTCGCGCGCAATCGCTACTGGTATTTTTACCGCCGCCGCCGGCATGCCACGCTCTCGCTCGACTGTGCGCTGGGGGACGACAGCGACGCGACGTTCACGGACCTCGTGGCCTCGGATGCGCCCGACCCCGCGCGCGCGACGACGAACGGGGAGTTCGCCGCACTGGTCGCCGGGTGTATGGAGAGCCTCGATCCCCGCCATCGCGAGATCCTCACGCTCCGCACCCGGCTGCACCGGCCGTATGAGGAGATCGCGGCGACCCTCGGTCTCAACGTCGGCACCGTGAAGAGCCGCATCGCCCGCGCGCGGGAGAATCTTCGCACCCAGCTGGCCGCGATGTGCCCGGAGTTCGGCGCCGACGACGAGCCGTCTTCGTGGTTCGAGCCGAGCCGCTCCCGCGGGCGCGTGGCCCTCGCCAGCGCCTGATTTGGCCCCGCCGGACCCGGCCACACGCCGACCGATCCGCCGCGGACGGATCAGATCGACGTCGGTCAGGTCAGTCCGTGCTGGCAGGGCGGCGGAAAATCCGGTCGGTGTTCCGGGCCGGAACGGGCTCGGCGGGCGGGCTCCTGAACGGCAAGGTCGGCAAAAGCGGAGTGCCCGAAGCGGTGTGGAGCTGGCGGTTTCGCACCGTCACGTCTTCGACGCGGAAAAGCTGGCCGTCCGGTTTGCGGGTGAAGGACGAGAACTCCTGCTCGTTGAACGGCCGGCTGCCCCGGCGGCCGAACACGACCGTCTGATTGCCCGTCTCGTCGACCACGCGGTCGCGGTCGAGGCCACGGCTCACCGCGACCGCCTCGCCCTGCGTCGGATAGGTCGCGATGAGTTTGGGGGCGGGCGGCGGACTGAAGCCCATGTAGCCCGGAACGTTTTCGGGCGAGATCATCTGCAGCACGCACAGGCCGTTCTTCCCGTCGGCGACCAGCGCGAACATCGAGGCGTTGATTGAGCCGACCTGGAGCGAGCGCGTGTCGTTGAGCCGGCCGCCGGCGTTGAATTTCTCGCGGAGTTTGGGCGCGGCGGGATTTTTGATGTCGACGATCGCGAGGCCTTCGGCGCCGGCCGCCACGTAGAGATAGGTGCGCGCGGCATAGAGCCCCTGGGCGTTGGCGAGGGGCACGGTCGCGTCGGGAATCACGCGCGGATTGATGGGGTCGGCGAGGTCGACGGTCTTCACGCCCTCGTCGTCCGTGACGAACGCGTAGAGGAACTGGACGGCGAGCTTGCGCGGATTCTTGAGGGCGCCGGCGGCGGTGCGGCCGACGACCTTCGGGTTAAACGGGTCGGCCACATCGACGACGACCAGCCCGGCGGTGCAGGTCACATAGAGCCGGTGGCCGGCCATGTAACTATGCGTCGCGCCCGTGAGGATACCGTCGGGATTGAAGCGCACGACATCCTTTTCCTGGAAGAAATTGTTCGCCGGGTCGCCGTCGACGAGGGTGCCCACCAGGACGTTGACGAGGCCCTCCTCGCGGTCGGTGACGTAGACAAACGCGTAGATGAGCGAGATCGGCTGCTCCTCGTTTTCCGGCAGGCGCTGGCGCAGCGGATCGATGCCGAGGGTGCTGGGCAGCGTGACGCTCGTCGCGTATTTCGTCTTCACGCGGAGACGCTGGCCGAGGGGGGAGACGGGAGCGGAAACGATGCGTTCGGAGAAACCCTTGTGGTCGATGTTGGCGACGTCGAAGACCTCGAAGCCGCCGGGGCCGTTGGCGGTGTAGAGATATTCGCCGCGAAGGACGAGATCGCGGATGTCCTCGGCGTGATGCGTGTGGGCTTCCTTGAGAACGCCGGCGTTTTTCCCGACGTGTTGCGCGTAATTGTCGGGGTAGGCGAGATGCTGGAGGTGGCTGCCCAACGCGGCCTGCGGCTCCTCGCGCTCGGTCCAGACCACGGCGCCGATCCCGCCTTTGCCGGAGCCGACGTAGGCGTAGCGGCCGAAGAAATTGACCGTGCCGGTGCCGAAGCCGAGCAGCTGGGTCATCCAGGCGTTGTTGTCGTTGGCGGCGGAGAGGTGGCAATCCGTGCAGCCCTTCGTCGTGCCGACGGAGCCCGTGGTGTGGGGGAAATGCGGATTGAAGGCCTGGCCGGAGTAGCCCTCGGCGGAGACGGTCTGCTGCTGGGAGTAGATCCACTCGCGGTTGCTGTTTTCGGAACCGACGATGACGGCGCTCGACGAGCGAAGCACGGCCAGGCGGTTGTTCTTATACGTCGCGTCCTTGCCGAGCATGAACACGTCGTCGCGCACGACCTGCGGGTTGTAACTCGTATAGTTCCGCGTGGTGGTGCCTTCGAATTTATTGGCGGCAACTTTATTGTTGGCGCGCATCGGCAGATGGCAGCCGAAGCAGCTCGTGGCCCACGAGGTGTGGCAGATCTGGCAGGAGATGTTCGTGTCGGCGTGGGCCAGCCGGGAATCGTGGAGCAGCGGATCGGCGGCGGGGAGCGCGCCCCAGGTTTTGCCGTCGCGCTGGAGGGTTTTCGCGTAGGCCGACTTCGGGTTGTAGTGGGAGGACGTCGGATCGATCGTGTCAGCGGTCTGCGGGATCTCCCACACGATGTCCGGGCTCATCATCGAACGCTGGTAGAGTTTTTTGCCGACCCAGTAGAAACGCGGACCCCACGGGGTGCTACCCTTCGCGAGATCGTTGGGCACGACCTTGCCGTTGGTGAAGGTCCCGGAATTCCCGCTGGTCACGAGGGTCGGGCGTTGGGCGACCGTCCCGTGACAGTCGATACACTCGATGGCGGTGGCGGCCCGCGGCTCGCCGTAGAGCAGGCCGTTGCCGTGCACGTCCGTCTTAAAGTGGCAATCAACACACTGCATCCCGCGGGCAAGGTGGACATCCTTGAGGTGGACGGCCTTCGCGAATTTCTCCGGGTCGTTGTGGTCGATCGGCTTGTCGTCGAGGGTCTGCAGCGTGCCCTCGCGGTCCTTTTTGAACACGGCGCGGAACACCCACCCGTGGCCGTGGTAGTCGGCGAACTGCGTCTGCTGCAGCTGCGGATTGAGCTCGGCGACCTTCTCGAGGAAATCGGGGTTGCCCCAGTTCCCGCGGGCGGCGGCGGCCTCGGGGTTGTGCTGCAGCGACGCGGCCATTTCGTCCTCGGTCGGGTTTTTCTGCTTCGCGGGATACATGAATTTCCCGTCGCTCTCCTGATCCCACCAGATGTAGCCGAGGTAGGGATTCACAAAGAGGTTTCCCTGGTGCATGTGACAGTTCATGCACTGGCTCGAGGGGATGCTGCGCGTGAACTGGTGCTTGATCGGGTGGCCCTTTTCTTTTTTCGAGATCATCGGATCGGCCGAAAAACTGAGCCCCTGATGGCCGTATTTCGACCACCAGCCGGAATTCGTGGGGGAACGGTCGTTGGCGTAGACGACGTGACAGGCCGCGCAGCCGGACGAGCGGTAATCGCCGGGATGGTTGTTCGAACCCATGAACCCGAGCAGCGGATCGTGCAGGCGGGTCTTCTGCAGGTTGAGCAGGACGGGGTCGATGCGGTTGAGCGTGCCGAGCCCGCGCTCGGAGAGGCGGCGGGCGGGCCGGCCGGGGGGTTCGAAGGCGTTGGGGTTGCCGATCTCGCCCTGTTTCTCGCCGCCTTTTTCGAAGATGCGGAGAATGTTCGAGGGCTGGCCGATCGCAAAACGCGGGAGCGGATCGAGGAAGGAGAGCAGCCCGTAGCGCTTGGTCATGTCCGCCGTGACCGGAATCGGGCTCTCGAGCCGCAACGGGGCGCCGTCCAGACCGTAGGCCTGACCGTAGCGATAATCCTTAAACGGGGAGGCGCCGTTGTTGTAGAGGGCCGCGCCCCACAGCATCGCCCCGTGGTTCATCATGCTGTGGCCGACGTCGCTGATGATCTTGCTGTGGCAGAGCCCGCAGGCCTGCTCGGCGACGCGCAGATCGGCGGGGTTCACGAAGCGGATGAACTCGGGCGACTCGTGGTTCAGCAGCACCGAGGAATCGGACGGGTTCGCGGAGCTTTGCCACAATTCCGGATGCCGCGGGGCCACGTGCGCCTTGGCCATCGTGAGCCCGGGTGTCGCCGTGCCGCCGTGGCAGTCGGTGCAGCCCAAAACGACCTGGGGCGAGGCGTGCATGTCTTCGATGCCGGCGTGACACTCGATGCAGCCGGCGCTCTTCCCGTGGGCCTCCTCGCGCGTCTGGTCCACCCAGTTGCGCGGTTTGGCGTTGGTCACGGCGGCCGGCGCGCGGGGGACGGCGATCGGCGGGCCAAACACCGGGTCGACGGGCGCGCGGCGCTCCGCCGGTTCGCGCTGGCCAAAACCGACGAGGGCGCTGAAGGCGACGCCCCAGAGGGCGACGCCCAGGGCGCAGGGCGCAAACCAGTTGAATTTCTTCGGTGGTAGGGGGGGGACGGAAGGCATGGCGGGCTCAGTAGGTCAACGTGGCGGCGAGGATCGCACTGTGGAGATAGGCGTCCACGCGCGCGGTGGCGGCGGGCGCGGTGAAACCGGGCACGCCCGGCTGCGTGGTGCGGAAAATGTCGCGAAAACCCCGGCCCGGCAGCAGCGCCCCGTAGCCGGCGGAGATCACGATATTTTCGGTGAGGAGCGGACGCCATTGCACACCGCAGCTCAGATCCACGCCGAATGCGGCATCGACGCGGTTGGTGAGCAGCGCGGTGCGCAGCGGCGCCGTCGTGACGAAGCGGATATAGTTGGCGTTGATAAACGCACGCAGACGCGGCGTCACTTCCAGGTCGGTGCCGTAGCCGGCGATGAAAATCCCGGGGTTGACGAAGTTCGCCTGGCCCTGGGTTTTGCTCGTGCGCAGATCGGGCAGCAGACTGAAGCGCTGCTTCAAGCCGACGGCGGTGCCGCCGAGATTAAACCCCTGCCGCACGTAGTAGCTGAACGGGCCGCCCGTGAAATTGGCGTTGTCCACGATGGAGTCGAAGCCCGTCGCCCGGCCGTTTTCGGGATCGCGGTCGCCGGAGGCGTAGAACACCGAGCCCTTGAACCGGATCCAGTCGCGGTCGTAGCTGACCTCCAGCGCGGCCATCTGCGCAAAGATGTCCACAGGCCGGCCCGCGAGGCCGTTGAACCGATCGCGGCCGCAGACGAGATACGTGGCGTGCGAAATATTCCAGGCCCCGAGGTGTCCGTCGCCCGCCCAGCCCAGATAGTAGCTGTTCACGCGGTGCGGTCTCACCGTGCCCAGCGGGGCCGGCCGCACGATGCCGCCGTTCGTGTCGTACAGCACGCCGGCTTGGTCGAAGCTCGCGTGGAAGCTGGCCTGCCCGGTGTAGCCGAGCCGCCACAGATCCTGCCGGTAAACATTCGCGACGAGCACCAGCTGCCCGCGGCGGTTGAAGGTATTGAGTTCGGAATTCGTGTCCTTCTCGCGCAGATCGAAGGCGGCCACATTGTACTGCCAGCGGTTGCTGTCGTAGTTGCCGAAGAACCGGGCACCGAGATTGGTGTCGTTGAAAATGAAGCCGCGAAAATCGCTGTTGAAAGTCTGGTTGCCGACCTTGATCGCGCAGAAATCGTAGGCGTTCGTCAGATCCAGCAGGTGCGTTTCGACGAACGCTTCCTGCAGCGAAACATAGGTCTTGTCCCGCGTGGTCCCGCGGGAGCGCGACAAATCCGGATCCGCGCGCGCGATCCCGCCGGACAACAGGAGGTCGATGTCGCGCGGATGGGTGACGGTGGCGTTGTTGGGCCCGCCGGTGCTGCTGCCCAGGCTGCCCCGCGGATCGGGTGACACGATCCCGCGCTCGCGGAAACGCACGTGGTTGAAATTGAAGACGGGTTTGACCCGGACGAGCCACTCCACCGGCTTGAACACCGTCTCGCCGCGCGACAAGTCGGCCTGAAACGCCAGATTGCTCACAAACACCTGCGAGCGGCTGTCGCCGAAATTGTCGAAGCTCCCCGCGCGGGAGGCGCTGTTGCCGCTCGGGACGGTCAGCTTGCGGTCTTCGAGGACAAACTCACCCGTCGCGGTAAGGTTGAGGAAGAGATCCTGGCCGCGCACCGGCAGATCGCCCTTGAGGACGCTCTGGCGATAATAGTGCCAGCGTTCGGGCTTGGGGTGGTAATAGGGCAGCTCGTTGGTGTCACCCGCGGTGTAGCGCCGCCACGACACGAACCCGGTGTTGCGCCAGCGATCCGGGACGGGGGTCGTGTTCGGACCGTAGCCCCGGTGCTCGGCCGCGAGCGGATACTCCTCCGGGGCGTGCCACGTGTTGGGGATGAACCGGTTTTCCCGCACGCCGGCGCGGGGGAGTTTTTGATCGGCGGGGAGCGCTTCGGTGCCGTAGCGCGGAGGCGGCGGGTTGGGCGTGAGTTCGAACCAAGGCCGCTCGAGCGGCGCCCGCGCGCCGGCCTGCGCGGGCGACAGCGGGGCCTCCTGCGGGCGAACCGGAAAGGGCACCTGATTGCGCTGGAAATACGGGTCGGCGGCAGGTGCGCGCTCCGGTTTGAACACGGCGCCCGGATCGGGGTTGAACCGGGTGGGCGGCAACGTGGGCTCGGGAGTTTGCGGTCGCCGGCGCATCTGCAGCGTCGGCTCGACGAGCGGCGGCAAGGCCGGCAGCGGCGCACCGGGATCGGCGGGCGTCGTCCCCGGCTCCGACGGCGGCGTGCCCGTGGTCTGCCGCTGGGTCTTCCTCGCCTCGTCGCGCGGAATTCCCCGCTCGCCCGGAACCGGGGTGGCCGCGGACGCCACCGCGGCGAGACACAGACCGGCGGCCACCGGCCAGACCGTCCGACGGACCGCGGCCGCACGCATGATCGCCGGCCGCACGGCCGCGCATCCGGCAACGCCCGGGGTCATCGGCGCCGCGCTCATGGGCCCGGGGTCAAACGCGCCGCCCGCCCGGTGGTCGGCGGCGGGTTATGATAATGGTGACAGGTGCTGCAACTCTCCGCGACCCCCGCCTTGGGCCCGTGGCATTGCACGCAACTCTGCTGCTTGGGCAGAATGATGTCGGCGGTCTGCTGGCTGCCCGCCGCGTCGTGACATTCGGCGCAGGCCATCGCCGCGTGTTTTCCGTGGTGGAAGGTCGCGTGGAGGAACCAGCGGTCCGGAGTCTGCGGCACGGCAATCTCCGGCACGGCATCGCCGCGTGGCGTCACGGTGTGGCAATACGCGCAGCCCGCGAAACGGGCCCGCGCCTCGCCCGTGCGTCCGGCGATGCCCGCGGCCGGGCCCGTCTTGCCGTCGTTGAAAAAGGCCGCGCGCTCCAAATCTTCGCCCGTGCGGTTCCGCTCGCGCAGCGAGTTGATCTGCTGCTCGACGAACGCCGCGACGTCGCGCCGGTTGGCGATGCCGAGCGTCCGCTTGGCGTGGTCGGCGTATTCCAGCGGCAAGTTGCGCAGGTAGGCCCGCGCAAACGCGGCGTCACCGTGGGGCAGCGTCATCCCGGGATTGCGTTCGTCGAAATTGAGCGAGTGGCAGCTCCGGCAGTTCGCCTCAAACGTGATCCGCTGCATGAACGCCCCCGCCGCATCCGGCCGGTGGCAGTCGGCACAATTGAGCGCCCGCCCCCCGACCGGCGGGATGAGTTCGGAGCTCAGATGGAGCTTATGGTTAAACTTGAGCGGATTGGCGTCGGTCTGGCCGGGCCGCACCGCGCGGAACTCCGGGTGGTCTTTGGAAAACCCGGTGACCACGTGCACCGGGTCCTCGGGCGTGCGCTTGGCCACAAACGCGATCACGCCGGGCGCCGGCCGGTCCGCGAGCAACGCCGCCGGCAGCGTCCGCGCTTTCTTGGCCGCCGCCGCCATCGCCCCGCGATCGCCATGGCAGGCGGCGCACTCCCGGTCCACGACGCGCAGCATCGGCCCGGCGCCCTGATGTTCGACGTGGCAGGTCGAGCAGGCGGTGGCGTGCACGACCGCCGGATGATGGAAGCCCTGCGGCTCGTGGCACGAGAGGCACGACGCATCCATCCGCGAAAAATCCTTCGATTGCGTGCCGGCGAGGCGGGAAAACGACAGCGATACCGTGGCGGCCTCGACCGCGCTGCGCGCGAGCCCGCCCCAGCCCGCCTTGGCTTCCTCATGGCACATCACGCAGCCCTGGCCGCCCCCTTGCTTGGCGGCGAGGTGCACAAATTCCGGCCCCGAATGCGCGCGCGACAACGGCGCAGGGTTGATGAACCCCTCGCGGAGATTGCCGCCGAGCGCGATCAGGAGCACGGCCACGGCAAGCGCGATCACGACCCGCGTGACCAACCCGCGCCGCGCCCGCAGGCTGCGGACCGGCTGACATTTGGGAATGGTCTTGCAGCAGGTGCCGTCCGGGTTGGGTCCGGTGGGACAGGCGCCGCCCCATTCTTTCGGCCGCGTGCATTTCCACGTGCCCTTGGTCTCGCCCTCTTTCGTCGTGAGCACCGGCGTGCACTCGGTGGTGGCGCGGCACTCCCCCGCCGGGCTCGGCCCGATCCGGCAGGGACAACCCGTGCACGCATGACCGCAAATCCAATTCTGGTTCGGCCGCTCGTAGCGGTTCTCGTCAAAATCGGGCGGAGGAACGCGACCGATACTCATCGGGCACCTCCGGAAAACGAGTAGATGATCACGACATGCGCGACACTGAACACCAACAGGCCGTAGGTGAGCGGGATATGGACAAACAGCCAGCCCTTCATGGTGAGCTGCACCGCGCGATGGAAATCGAGCATGTCTTTTTGCCGCACGAGCTCATTCAGCTCGGCGACGGTCTTCTTCTCGGACGCGTTAATAAAACGGTCGATCTCGGCGATCTGCCCGAGCAGTTGGTTGAGCGGGCGCTGCGAGCCGACCAGGTGCGCCTGAAAATTGGCCGGACGGCTGAAAAAATCCGCGAGACGCGCGACGTAGAAATCGGCGAGGGTCGAGGCGTTGGCCGGCAGGATTCCGCCCAGCACCAGTTTCTCCGCCTGCAATTGCAGCGAGCGGCGGATCACCGGAATGCGTTCGTACGGCACCTCGCCCCCGGCCGTCGTCAGGCGTCTCGGCAGCGTGCGGGAGAGCCACCAACCGAAGACCCCGCTCAGCGTCACGCTGACAAACATCAGCGCCAGCGTCGCCTCGAACCAACCCTGCGGCCACTGCCAGCGCAGATGGAGCAGAAAAACCAGGCCGGTGAACAGCCCGACATAAAGGTGCAGCTGGAGCCAGATCCGCGCCGGAATCAGCGGGAGAAACGGCAGTTTCTTCCGCGCGTTGAAGGCCGTCAGATATAGCATCAGCCCGAGCAGAAACCAACCCGTAAGATAGACGAGGTGGGGCCGCGTGGCATTCAGCCGCCCGAACGCCACCAGCGTCCCGACCGAAGCCAGCCCGAGCGCGGCCCACAGGCACGCGCGGCGAAAGGCGAAGCGGTGGATCATCCTCATCGGCGGAGCCAGTCGGCCAGTTCGTCGAGCGTATTCAAATTGAGGCGCTGGAGCGCATCGTGCGGGCAGGCGCGCACGCAGGCCGGACCGCCCTTTTGGTCGACACAAAGATCGCACTTGGTGGCCTTCAGGATCGGCTTGGCGTCGCCGGCCACGAGAATCTCGCCGTCGTCGTCGCGCGCCTCCACCATGCGGATATTGCCGTAGGGGCAGTTGTTCGCGCAAGCGGTGCAGCCGATGCAGGTCGACGGATTGACGACGACCTGTCCGCCGAACGAGTCGCGGTGAATCGCGCCGGTCGGACAGCCGATCATGCAGACCGGATCGGTGCAGTGCATGCACGCCTGCGCGACCATGAGGTTCTCATGGATCGGACCGTGGCGGAGAAAACGCGGATTATTGTCGTGGGTGGCGGCGCACGCGCGCACGCAATCGTCGCAGCGGGTGCAGCGGTCGAGATTGATCAGCATCGCCTCCGTGCCGTTAAACAGGCGGTTCTGCGTGAGAAATTCCATCAACGCCGGCCCGATCGGCGAACCGTCGGCGGCGTCGGGTCGATTCGCGATCGGCACCGCTGCGGGCGGGGCGAACGGCGACCGGGTGCCCTCGGCCTTCGCCCTCCGGGGCGGGAGGTCCCGCTCCGGCATCGACGGCAAGACGAACTCCTCGATCACGGCCGCCGGGATCACCAGAATGTGGGTGTAGCCCATCACGCGCAGGGTGTACTGCAGCGTGACCGGATCGTCCGGGTTGCGCCAGTTGTGCGCGATTTCCTCGAAGCCGTAAACCTGCCCGGCCCCGAGGTAATTCAGCGTCCGGTGCCCGTCGCCGTAACGCTGCGTGACGCGCGCGAACCCGGTGCGCACGATCACGACGCTGTTCGGATAGTCCTCCTCGGCGGCGACGACCTGCTCCTTGGCGGCCGGCGCGCCGGACTTGGCCATGTCCTTGAATTTCCCCGACCACTCGTAGTCGCCGTAGGTTTCGAATTGGGTGGCCGCGGCGACCTTCTGCTGCGCCTCCTCGGGGAGGTGCTGCATGAACGGGATTTCCGAGAGCGCCGTGGACAGGGCGCGCTCGCGGTAAATGCGGTCGATGTAGGCCCGCAGCTTCGGGTCGTATTTCATCAGATCGCGCAACCCCTGCCACCGGACTTCGAGCAGCTCCGTGCCCTCGTCGCGGGCATAGATCGTCGCCGTGCGCGGGATACGGGAGAGCGCCGCGATTTCCCCGAAAAACGCCCCGGCCTCGAGCGAGGCCGTCCGGTGCTTGTTCAGCACGGCCGGAATGTCCTGAAGGATGATGTGAATCTCGTCCTTCCCGCCCCTGCCCTTCGTCGTCGCGAGGCCTTGGCGGGCGCTTTTGGGCAACACTTCCGGTTCGTCGGGGTTGGTCCAGAGTTGCGCGATCGAACGGAAGAGTCCGCGGCGCTTCGATTCCCGCCGGCCGACGGCGGAGGGCGGGAGCCCCGGCGCAATCACGACCTGGCCGGCGCCGGCCACCACCATGAACGCCGAATTGCCGTAATCCCCTTCGCGCACGATGATCTCGCCTTTCTTGAACCGGCGCAGGCGGGTGTCGTTCCGCAGCACTTCCCGCAGCGGGGCCGAGCCCGGAAAACTTTCCGGATTCATGTCCCGGAACGGCGCCAACGCGAGCAGACGCACCACGTCCGCATCGGTCATGTCGTCGCTGAACGCGGCGTCCCACCGGCGGGGACGGCCCAGAGAGGAGGCGGGGGTGCTCATCAGGCGTCGATCACGAGGGCGCCCTTCGGCTTGCAGATGCAGCTCAGACAGGAACCGGCCTCGACGTCGGGCCGGGCGCCCGCGTATTCAACTTCACCCGACTTGACCGCAATCAGGCAAGAGCCGCAGCCACCGGCGCGGCATCCGGCGTCGATCTTCACCCCGTTCTCCTCCGCCAGGGCGAGCACGGAGTCGTGCGAGCCATCCCACTTCGCTTTCTTTCCGCTCTTGGCGAAGGTGATTTCGAAGACGGCCGCGGCAGCGCCCGGCACGGCTTCGGCCTTGGCCGGGGTCTTCTTTTTCACCGAGGCCGGCCCGAACGCCTCAAAATGCACCCAGGCATCCGGCACGCCCCACGCCGTCAGATCGGACGTGATGGATTCCATGAAGGGCCCGGGGCCGCAGAGAAAATAGTCGTAGTTGTTCGACGGGAGCAGCTGCTTGAACAGTTCGACGGTCACCCGGCCCTCGTGCTGGTAGTCGCGGCCGGGCACATCGGTCGGCAGCGGCTTCGAATAGCACACGTGCAGGTGGAGATTTTTGTTCTTGGCCGTGATCTCGGCCATGTAGGATTTGAACATGTGGTCGGTGCTGCTGCGCGCGCCGAAAAAGAACCAGATTTCGCGCGGGTCGCCCGCTTCCGTCAGCGCGTTGGCCATCGTGACCATCGGCGTGACCCCGATGCCGCCGGAAATCAGCACCACGGGCCGCTGCTTTTCCATATCGAGAAAGAAGTGTCCGTTCGGCGCCTTCGTATCGACGATGTCGCCCACCTTGACCACATCGCAGAAGAACGACGAGCCGATTCCCGGCGGATGCTCCGTCTTCGGGGGAGGCAGACAGCGCTTGATCGTGACCCGGTAGTGCTTCGTCCGCCCGATATCCGACAGCGAGTAGCAGCGCACGACCTGCTTGGCCTGACCCGGCACCGACAGCGCGAACGTGAGATATTGCCCGGGTTTGAATTGCGGGAGCGGCTTGCGGTCGTGCGGCTCGAGATAAAACGAAAAGGTGTCTTCCGCCTCCTTCACTTTTTGCGCCACGGTGAACTTCCGGATGCCGTTCCACGCCGTCTTCTCCGTCTCCACAGTTTGGATCTTCATCCGCGCCGCCTTGATTTCCCACTCGAGCCGCTCCTGCTCGAGCCGGCTGCGCTTGCGGTCGAACAGGAGCCGGCGGGCACCGCCGCCCACCAGCAAACCGACCTGCAGCACGAGGCCACTAACCACCACCCACCCGGCGGTCACCACCGGGTTTTCAACCAGCTTTGTGAAAAATTCAGCAGTCATGGGATAGGAGGATGTTCCTGAGCCAGGAGACGCCGGCGTGATTTTCGGTCAGCACGCCGAGGGAAGATTTGACGAGCCCGATCAGGCAAGGACAAATGCGCCTGTGCAAACTCAAACCGCCACCCCTGCACGACCTAAATCTGCGCGCTCTGTCGCGGGTGTTTTCCTCGGTTGCCTGATCCTCCCCTTTGCCACGCCCCCGGTTTTCGCGCAGGACGCGGGCGCCGACCCGCTGCTGGGTGCCCGCCCGATCATGGGCTCGCGCTCCTGCGCCAACAGCAGCTGTCATGGCGGCGCAGACGAGAAGAGCCGCCAGGTCGTGCTCTGGTCGCAACACGACGTCCACTCGCGGGCCTATGCCACGCTGACCACGGCGCGCGCCGCGCGGATGGCGGAGGCCCTGGAAATCCCGGACGCCACCACCAGCGCGCGATGCACCACGTGTCATGCGCCCGTGCAGACGGTGCCGCCCGCGCTCCGCACGGCAGACGCCCACGTCACCGAGGGGGTGTCCTGCGCCAGCTGTCACGGCCCGGCCGATACATGGCTCCGCTCGCACACGCGCCCCGATTTCACCCACGCCGACCGCGTCGCGGCCGGGATGCGCGAACTCCGCGATCTCTACCACCGAGCCAACGCCTGCGTCGCCTGCCACCAAACGATCGAGCCGGAACTCACCGGCACCGGCCGCCACCCTCCCCTGCGTTTCGAGCTCGACGGGCAGACGCAGAGCCAACCAAAACATTGGGCGGAACCCGCCGGCCGGAGCGGCGCCCAAGCGTGGTTCGTCGGTCAGGCGGTTGCCCTGCGCGAAATGAGCTGGGCCCTGGCCAGCGGCGCGGCGGACCTCGCCCGCGAGACACCGCGCTGGCAAGCCGCGCTCTGGCTCCTGCAGCGCGCCCGCCCGGCTGGCGCCGATGCCGCGTTGGTCAATTTTTCCTCCGACGCCCGGCCGGCCAGTTTCACCGCGGCCCGGCAGATCGCCGACGCGGTCGCGCAAGAAGCCGCGCGCACCTGGTCCGCCGCCGACACCCGCCCTGCGCTCGTGCGGCTCGCAAACACCCATGCCGAGTTTTCGGATACGCAGATCTCCGCGCTGGCCCACGCTTGC
The DNA here is from genome assembly GCA_947461205.1 of Opitutia bacterium. Classification (GTDB taxonomy): domain Bacteria; phylum Verrucomicrobiota; class Verrucomicrobiia; order Opitutales; family Opitutaceae; genus GAS368. The sequence goes on along the minus strand of CANHJG010000008.1, from coordinate 39,688 downwards.
CGGGCGGAGCGGCTCGTGCTCGCGCTCGACCGCCTGATCGCGGCCTCGCCCGCAGGCGAAGTCCCGCCCGCGGCCTCGGCCCAGCTCGACCGCCTGTTCCGCCTCGTGCAATCGCAACCGGATTTCGCCCCGGCCGGATTTGCCCGCGAGCTCGCCGGGTTCGCGGCGCTGCTTGGGCCGTAGCCTGAACCTCACGGCACCGCGTAAACCTCCGCGAGCACTTCCCCCGCGGACCCGGCCCGGCCCGTCACCTCGATCGTGTAGGATCCGGACCCGAGCGCTACGAGCAGCGCCGGATCGGTCGCCACCGCCGCCAGCGGAAACGCGCCCACCGTGGCCGCGACCCCGCGAATCTCCTCGGCATTCGAGTCGCCCGGCGAGGGCGCGCCTTCCGCGACGAGCTGGCCCGCACTGTTGAACAGGCGCAGCCGCACCGCCGCGAGCGGCGCCGCCACCCCAAAGCCCGCCAGCGACGGACCGATCCCGCGGATCAACACGGTGCGGGCGGCGCCTGGGGCGACCACCAGGCCCGCCATCAACGGCTGCTCGTCTCCCGACACCCGCCCGCGAATCGAAATATTCCGCAACGTTCCCGGCTCGGCCGGCGCCGCGGTGCCATAAATTTCGGCGAGCGCCGTGCCCGCCCCACCGGCTCCCGGCCCCACCGCCACGGTATAGGCTCCCGCGGCCAACGCGGTGAGCACGGCGTTGTCTGCGGAACCCGCTGCGAGCGGAAACGCCCCGACCCGCGCGGAGGTCGCGACGATTTCCGCCGCGTTCGCCGCCCGCGCCCACGCCGCGTTTTCCGCCACGGCCACGCCCGCGCTGTTGCGCAGCACGAGCGAGGGCGCGGTCAACGCGTGGGCGAAGGAAAATTGGGCCAGCCCGGGCCCGATGCCGCGCAACAACAGCGCAGCCGGCCCGGCGCCGTCCGTCACAAATCCGAGAATCAGCGGGCCGTCCGGTCCGCTGTAGCCGCGGGCGGACAGATTGAGAAAATCACCCGGCGCCTCGGCCGGGCCGCCCGCCGCGAAACCCGCCACCGCCTCGCCCGCCGGCCGCGCTTCGGAATCACGCGGAAATTTCGCGTAGGGCAGGCGCGCGCCGAGATACGTGAACGTGTCGGCACGGATCGCGATGTCCGGCTGAAATCCCACGGTGCCGGCCGCCGCGACCAGGTCGTCCTGTTCGATGCCGTCGCCCGACACGCCGATCGCGCCGATCAGAACCCCCTTGCGGTAGAGCGGGAACCCGCCCGGGAAAATCGTGATGCCGTTGGGCAGGTTGCCGTTGACGGCTCCGGCCGTCGGACCGACGAGTACGGGGAGGGAGAAACGTTCCTGCAAGCCGTTGAACGGTCCCGGCGCCTGATTCTGCAGCCCGGGCGGATAATTCGACTGCGCCAGAAACCCCACGGTGCGCGCCGAGTAGGCGCGGGTGTTGCTGGAGAAAAAGAGCGCGGTCCGCGCCTTCTGCGCGGCGACATCCCAGGAAAAAATCGTCGCGTCGGGCGTGCGGAACGTGCCGAGCACCGCCGGCGCCTGGCCCGGTTGGTTCGGATTGTTCACCACCGTGATAAATACCTGCATCGGCACCCCCGCCGGCAGCCGGATCCCCGCCCGCGTGACCCGGGTGCGCGCCGCGGCATTGCCGAGAATCTGGCGCACTTCGTCCGCGCTCAAACGTGCCTGTCCGTCAATCGCTCCGGGCAGCGGATCCGCGCGGATGGCACCGCGCACTTCGCCCGCGACGCCACCGAGCACGTCCCCGGGCCAGACGACCGGCGCCACGGCCGGCGGAGCCGGGACCGCCAGACCGCCCCCGGCGCCGGCGGCCGGCGGCCGGGGCTCGCTGTCGACGTAGGGCACGCGGATCCCGTCGAGAAAAACCCGGGACCCCAGGATCGCTGCCGCCGGGGCGTATCCGACCTGGCCCGACAAGGCGATGACCTCGTCCGTGTCCGCGCCCACGATGCTGGCGTCTTCCTGCTCGGTGCCGTCGCCGGTCACGCCCACCCCTGCCACCAGCTTTCCCTCGAGGTAAAGCGGCACGCCGCCGGGCGAGCCGTAGAGACGCGACCCCGGAATCCGCCGACCGTCGGTTTCGCGGAAATAATTGACGTCGGAAAACGCGAGGTTGGAGAAGCCCACGCCGACCAGCGGCCCCGGCGGGCGGTTGAGCACGCGCGGTGGAAAGTTCTGCTGGATGATGAACCCGGCGGTGCGGGACGAAAACGCCTGCTGGTTGCTGCTCAGGAACACCCCGGTGCCCGCCTTCGACACCGCGATGGCGCGCTCCGCGGCCGACACCGTTCCGCTGCCATCGGCGCGGCGCACCAACAGCGCCCGGCCGTCGCGGTCAACAATCGCGATCACCGCCTGCGGCAGGATGTCCCGCGCGGCCTCCGCGGCCTGCGCATACACCCGAGCGACCTCGGCAGGCGGCAGCGTTTGCGCGCGTCCGTCCGCCAGCAAACCCAGAAACACGAAAAACCAAAACGAGCCGCGCAGAGCCGGCAGACCAATGGGCGCGAATTTCACCCCCGATGTCCAACGCATCGCGCGCCCGCAGGCCAGCTTTTTGTCCGGGTCCGGCCGACCCGACCGGGTCGATCGCCGACTATTTCCCGCGCGACAAGGCCCGCGCGAGATCGCGGTCCGTCAGCACGCGCAGTTGTTCGCGCAGGCCGTCCCCGCTGATCAGCACCAGCCTGCGGGTCTGCGCATACTCCCGCGCTTCCGGCGAAAATCCCGCGAGCCCGACATACCAGCCCGTTCCCACCCCCTCGATCGTGATCGTCCCGAAGAGTTCGCGCAACCGCTTCGCGGACACCGGACCCGCGGACGCGGGCGCACACGTGACGATCACGCTGGTGCGTCCCTCCTCCCCAGCCCGCGTCAGGCCCAGATCGCCCTCCGCGCCGCCGGCCCGCCCCGCCACTTGATACCCGTCGCTCTCCGCCACCACGCCGATTATCGCGCGCACCCGGGCGTGGGTCCACTCCGCCATCTCGACCACCGAGGGCAGGCCGCTCGCCGCATCCGCCACCCGCTCGGCCGGGGTGCTGGTGTTCGTCACCCCCAACGTTTTTTTCGCCAAAACAACCAGAGCAGCAGCGCGACCAAAACCGTTCCTCCGCCCAGACCCCAGAACAGCGCCCACCTCGCCGACGCCAGCGAGGCCGGCTTCAAGCCCCGGCCGCTGCGGTGTCCGCGGCGGGCGCACGGTCCGGCGCCGCAACGGCGACCGCCTCCGGACGGGCGGTTTTCTGGCCCCTATCCGGCGCCGGGTCGGCCGGGCCGCTGCCGGTTCCCGGGAGCGGCGCCAGCGCATCGCGCGCCTCCCGCACCGCCAGGATTACCTGCGCCCGGTAGGAATCGCCCGGCAACGGTTCCTCATCGGAGCGGTGGCGAACGAAGACATCCCTTTTTTCGATCGACCAACCCGTCCCACTTGGCAACGCCACACCGCACGCCGGCGCGGAAATCCCACCGGGCCTGGGCCGGCCCCCACGCGCCCTTTCCCACGCCGCCCGCGGCTCAGCGCAGCATCATGAGCGCCGCGTAGGTCTCAATCCCGTCCCACAGGAACTGCACCTGCACATTTTCATTTTCCGCGTGCTGGTTGTTGTCGGCATTGACGACCGGCACCGTGAGCAGCTTGGCCCCGAGCATCTCCTCGATGGTGATCAGCGGCAAAGTCCCACCCAACGACGGCAGCTGCACGACCGGATAGTCCACCGTCGACTGCACCGCCGCGACCACCGCCTGCGCGAGCGGCAGATCCATCGCGGTGCGCTGGGGATTCGTCCCGCCCGACTTGGCCTCGAGCCGGATGATCCGCGCGTGCTCCGCCCGTTCCGCGTCCGTCGGATCGCGGTCCAACACCAGCCAGCCACGGTCGTGCAGGTGGGCGACCACCTTCGCCACCTGCCGCGCTGCATCGTTGCCCGGCACCAGCCGCAGATCGAGCGTTGCGCGCGCCACCGTCGGAATGACATTCGCCGCCAGCGCGCCGACGTTTGCCCCTTGGATGCCATTAATATTGAGCGAGGGCAGATTGAAGCCCGCGAACAACGTCCGCCCCGGCACCTCCGCGCGCGCCAACCCCAGCTCGCGCTGCAACGCCTCCTCCACCGGCGGAATCGCCGCCACCGCCCGCGCTTCCGTCGCCGTGAGCGGAATCACATCGTCGTAAAACCCCTTCACCAGCACGCGCCCCTCGTCGTCCTTCATCGACGCGAGCAGGTTCACGAGCGACTGCGAGGGATTCGGCGCCCAGTTGCCGTAGTTGCCGCTGTGCAACGGCCGTTTCGGCCCGAACACAGTCAGATGCACGTTCACGTCGCCGCGCACCCCGAACCCCACCACTTTTTTGCCCGACGGATGACACGGCCCATCGAGGATGAGCCACAAATCCGCGCGCAACGCCGCGCGATGCGCCGCGATCGTCGCCCGCAGACTGGGCGAGCCCATCTCCTCCTCGCCGTCGAAGAAAAACTTCAGATTCACCGTCGGCGCCGCACCCGAGGCCACGAGCGCTGAGTAAGCGTTGAGGATCGCCATCACGCCGGCCTTGTCGTCCGCGCTGCCGCGCCCCGTGAGCCGCCACGACGGATCGACGCGATCGCCGGACTTCCAGCCCGCGACGATCGTCCCGCCCTGCTCGACCGGGCCCGTCGCAAATTTCGGCACAAACGGCTCCCAGCCCTCGGCCCACTGCGCCGGGTTGACCGGCTGACCGTCGTAATGCGCATAGAGCATCACGGTCCGCGTCGCCCCGGGCACCGTCACCTCACCGAACACGGCCGGATTCGAATTCGGCGACGCCACGGTGAGCAGCCGCGCCTCGATCCCGCGGCGCTGCATCATCCCGACGATGAAGTCGGCGTTGCGGCGAATGTTCGCACGGTCGACGGTCATGTTGGGAATCGCGAGCAGCTCCCGATACTCGTCGATCACTTCGCGCTCATGCGCGACGCGCCACGCGCGGACTTGGTCCTGCAACGGCGACGCTTCCAGAGCCGACCCGGCGACCATCAGGGCCCCACCCACCGCCGCGCGACAGAAAAACGTCATTGACCTCCTCTCGCACACGCCCGTGCCCACGCCAAGACCAGAAAATTTTCCGTGCGCTCGCGGCGCCCCCTCGCCTAAGTGCTCCGGTCCATGCCCGCCGCCACGCCCGATCTCGCCGCGCTCCTCCAGCGCACGTTTGGCTACTCGACGTTTCGCCCGCTCCAGCGCGAAATCATCGATGCCACGCTTGCGGGCCAAGACGTGTTCGCCCTCCTCCCCACGGGCGGCGGCAAATCGCTCTGTTTCCAGCTTCCCGCCCTCGCCCGCCCCGGCCTCACCGTCGTCGTCTCCCCGCTCATCGCGTTGATGAAGGACCAGGTCGACCAACTCCAGGCCAGCGGCGTCGCCGCGACCTTTCTCAATTCCACCCTCGGCGAGAAGGAAGCGCGCGCCCGCCTCTCCGGCCTGCATCGCGGTCAGTATAAACTGCTCTACGCCGCCCCCGAACGCCTCATGCTCGAAGGCTGGGTCGAAAATCTGAAGACGTGGAACGTCACCTGCATCGCCATCGACGAAGCCCATTGCGTCTCGGAATGGGGCCACGACTTCCGCCCCGAATATCGCCAGCTCGCGAAACTCCGCACCGCCCTCCCCGGCATCCCGATGATGGCGCTCACCGCCACCGCCACCGGCCGCGTCCGCACCGACATCATCAAACACCTGAAGCTGCACCAGCCGCAGACCTTCGTCGCCAGCTTCAACCGCCCCAACCTCACCTACCGCGTCATCCCGAAGGACGAGCCCGCCAAACAGATCATCGATTTCGTCCGCAAGCGCGAATCCGAGAGCGGCATCATTTACTGTGCCAGCCGCGCCACCGCCGAGCGCGTCGCCGAATCCCTCGCCGGCCGCGGCTTTGCCGCCCGCGCCTACCACGCCGGCCTCACCGCCGAGGAACGCGGCCGCAACCAGGAACAGTTTCTCCGCGACGACACCCGCATCATGTGCGCCACGATCGCCTTCGGCATGGGCATCAACAAGCCCAACGTCCGCTGGGTCATCCACCACGATCTCCCGAAAAACATCGAGGGCTACTACCAGGAAACCGGGCGCGCCGGCCGCGACGGGCTGCCCGGCGATTGCCTGCTCCTCTTTAGCCCCGGCGACATCGCGAAACAGACGCATTTTCTCGACGAGATCACGAACAAGCAGGAGCAGGAAATCGCCCGCGCCCAGCTCCGCCAGATTGTCCACTACGCCGAGAGCGCCGGCTGCCGCCGCGTCGAACTCCTCGCCTACTTCGGCGAAACATTTCCCCTCGATAACTGCGGCGCCTGCGACAACTGCTCCGAGCCCCGCGAAACCTACGACGGCACCCTCGTCGCGCAGAAATTCCTTTCCTGCATTTTCCGCATCCGCCAAAACGGCCGCTTCGGCGTCGGCCTCAACCACGTCATCGAAGTCCTCGTCGGCGCCGACACCGAGAAAATCACGCGCTGGGGCCACCACCAGCTCTCGACCTACGGCATCGGCCAGGACCTCGCCCGCCCGGCGTGGGCCGCCGTCGGCCGCGAGCTCATGCGGCTCGGCTACGTCGGCATCGACGAGGGCGAATACGCCACGCTCCACCTCACCGCCTCCGGCATGGCGGTCCTCCGCGCCCGCACGCCCATCCCCCTCACGAAAACCCTCGATCGCCCCAAGGCCAAACGCGTCACCCGCCGCGAGGGCGACGTCGAGTGCGACGAGATCCTCTTCGAGCGCCTCCGCACGCTCCGCCGCAAACTCGCCGACGAACGCGGCGTCCCCGCGTACATTGTTTTCGGGGACACCACGCTCCGCGCCATGGCGCGCCACTACCCCGATCGCGTCGAGCGCATGGAGAGCATCCCCGGCATGGGCGAAAAGAAACGCGCCGAATTCGGCACGGCCTTCGCCGACGAAATCTTCCTCTACCTCCAGTCGAATTCGAAGCAGGCCTTCGATTAGGCGGGGACCGCCCGCCCCGGGGCCCGGCGATCGCCTCCCCTAGCTTTTATGGTGACGGAAAAACTGCCCGCGTGGTCGGCAACCGATCTGTGATTTGCATCCCCCGACCCTGACACTCACGACCCGCCTGTTTCTGGCCTCGGCCTCAGGTCATCCAGCTGCCGCGGCCGGCCACACTCCCGCACCGCTCACCGGCCACCCCAGGGTTTAATCCCACCTTGCTTTGAAACCAGCCCTCGACACCCGGCGGTGCTGCGACCCCGCCGGTGCCCGGGGTTGGAAGCTCAAGGCACCCCGCGGGCCAGGTTGCGGTAAAAACCCGAACCCATCGCCGGCCAAAGTCACGCGCTCGCGTCGCTGCTTCAGGGCGATGAACTCTTTCGGATCCGATCTCCCGCGCCTTTCCGGATCTCAGAACGTCCACTCCGCGCCCGCAAACGCGCCGAACCCCAGCGCCGGGTAGCCGTTCACTTCTTCATAGTGCTCGTTGAGGAGATTTTCGATCCGCACTTTCAGCGCGAGCCGCGCCGTGGCCTGCCACGCGCCGTAGACGCGCGTGACCGTGTAGTCCTCGCCGTCGATTTGCCGAAACGTCTTCGCATCCACGTCGCGGCGGTGCGCCGCAAACGCCACCCCGGCACCCGCACTCACCCCTCCGCCGAAATCGCGCCAGGCATCCACACTCCCACTCTGCCGCGGCCGGCGCAGCAGCCGCACGTTCGCCGTCCGGTTCTGCGCTTCGAGATACGTGTAGCTCGCGCGCACCTCGATGCCGCCGAGCCAAGTCGTCTGCGCCGCCAGCTCCGCGCCGCGCGTGCGCGCCCGCAGGATGTTTTCCACACTGCGAAAATTCGCCGTGCTCGCGATCAGGTTTGTGAAATCCGTCTCGAACCACGTCGCGCTCAGCGTCCCGCGCTTGGCCGCCAGATACCAGTCCGCCCCCGCGTCCCAGCCCCGCGCCCGCTCGGGCCGCAGGCGGGGATTCCCGACGTAGAATGCGCTTTGCCCATACAAATCCAGGAAGCTCGGCGAACGAAACGCCGTGCCGTAGCTCCCGCGCACCTTCACCGCCCGCTTCGCCACGAGCCACGCCGCCGTCGCCCGGCCCGTCGTCGCCCGGCCAAACGTGTCGAAGTCGTCGTCGCGCAGCCCCGCTGTGAGATACACGTCCTCCACCGGCGAAATCTCGTCCTGCACAAACACCGCGAGCAACCCCTGCTTCTTGTTGATGTCGCCGAAGCCCGTGTTGCGCGTGTGGTTCGACTCCGCCGTCACGCCGGCCGTGATCCGCTGCCGCTCCGCCCCGGTGTAGGTCGTCTGCGTGTCGAGCACGGCCCGACGGTTCTTCACCACCGTAAACGCCGTCGCCCGGCCCGCCCGCGGGCTCTCCGCGACGAACCGCCGGTCCTGCCCACCGAGTACGGCGCGCGCCGTCCACGCCTCCGCGAACGTCACGTCGGCAAACGCCGTCGCGAGCACGTTTTCCTCGCGCGTCGTGTTGTCGGGATCGTTTGTGTGACGGTCACCGGGATCGCCATACACGCCGTGAAACCAGCGGACCGTGCCGCCCACCGCCACGCGCCCGTTGAGCGTGCGGTCGAGCCGCAGCGTCGTCGTCGCGGAATCAAACCGGTTGTTCGCCCGGTCGTTGTCCGTGTGGCCGCCGTTCGTCGCCAACGAGTAGCCGTTCACGCCGACCGCCCCCTGCGCGGCGATCGAACCCTGCACCGTCCCAAAACTCCCCGCCTCGGCCGCCACCCGGGCGGTCGGCGCCCCCGTGCCCCGCCGCGCCCGCAACGACACCACGCCGCCGACCGCCTCGCCGCCGTAGAGCGTGCTCTGCGGCCCGTGCCCGACTTCCAGACTGTCGCAGGAACTCACGCACGCGCCGCCGAGAAAGACCTGATAGTCCGTGTTGGGGTCGTTGAGCCGCAGCCCGTCGACGAGAAACAGCGTCTGGTTTGAATTCGCCCCGCGCAGAAACAGCGAGTTGACCGCCCCGCCTGCCCCGGTGGCAAAATGCGGGGCGCCCGCGATGAGGCCGAGGGCCGATCCGAGCGAAGTGACCTGCCGCCGCGCGAGATCCGCGGCGGAAATCACGTCGACCACCGCGCCGATCGTCTGCGGCGCCGCCGGGGTGCGCGTAGCGGTCGTGACCACCGGATCGAGTTGGGCGACCGCCGGTGCCGTCTGGGCGCGCGCAGCCGCGGGCGACCCGGCGAGGGCCGTGAGGGCGGCCCCGACGGAACAAAACCGACGCGGGAATCGCGCCGGCAGGAGGGAGGATTTCATGGGTGGCTGCTTTCCGGGTGGAGCAAGAGCAGGCGCACCCCGCCGGAAACCGGCGCAGCCGTGACCACTCTCACGCTTCATTTTTGCGATGAAGATTTCGTGCCCCGTCGCGCGCAATCGCGACGGACGCGTGAGTTTTTCCGGAATAGGTTTTCGGACTCCGCATGTGCCGTCGCGTCGCCACCGGGTCCGGTGGACCCGTGGGACGCGACTGTTCCTCCCCCCTCGCCTTCACCGGGGCGCAGGCCCGATTGACTTTGCCCGGACCGACTGACGGACGGCCCGGTGTGGGTTTGTGATGCGATACCGCAGCGCAACTGTGGCCGGTTTTCACGGCCTTCCCTGCTTCCCGAAAAATTCCAAAGAACGCCAGTCGACGGCAGACTTTTCACTTTGTTCCTCCGCGCGAGCCTAATTCCCGTCTTACCGCGGCCGCCGTTTTCGCGCGACTCCCGCCCGCGCACCCCATTGCGCCGTCCGCCCGCCCCCTTTTTCACTCACATCAACGCATATCGATGCATCGATACGTTGGCTTGCAATGCCACCGCCACAGCCTAGCATTGCGCTCCATGTCCACGCCAGCCACCCCCGCCGCAGTTCCCGCCGCCACCGCCGCGCGCGCGGCCGCGTTTCGCGCCCTCTTCGCCGAGCGCATCGCCATCCTCGACGGCGCGATGGGTTCGATGATCCAGACCTATCCGCTCGAAGAGGCCGACTTCCGCGGCGCGCGCTTCGCCGCTTTTCCGCACGACCTGAAGGGCAACAATGACCTCCTCTGCCTCACCCGCCCCGACCTCATCGAAAAAATCCACGCGGACTATTTCGCCGCCGGCGCCGATCTCGTCGAGACCAACACCTTCAGCTCTACCTCCATTGGTCAGGCCGACTACAAGCTCGAGAGCATCGTCCCCGACCTGAACCTCGCCGCCGTCGCCTGCGCCCGCCGCGCCGCGCTCGCCGCTGAGGCCGCCACCCCGGGACGCCGCTGTTTCGTCGCCGGCGCCATCGGCCCGCTCAACCGCACGCTCTCGATGTCGCCCGACGTCAACCGTCCCGACTACCGCGCCGTCACCTGGGACCAGGTCGTCAACGCCTATACCGAACAAGTCCGCGCCCTCCTCGACGCCGGGGTCGACGCGCTCCTCGTCGAAACCATTTTCGACACCCTCAACTCCAAAGCCGCCCTGTTCGCCATCGAGAGCATTTTCGACGAACGCGGCGCCGCCGCCCGCGTGCCCGTGATGATTTCCGTCACCATCACCGACGCCTCGGGCCGCACGCTCTCCGGTCAAACGATCGGCGCGTTTTACCACAGCATCCGCCACGCGAAACCGTTCTCCGTCGGCATCAATTGCGCACTCGGCGGCAAAGCCATGCGCCCCTACGTCGAGGAACTCGCCAAGATCGCCGAGTGCTACGTCACCTGCTACCCGAATGCCGGCCTGCCCAACGCCTTTGGCGGCTACGACGAAACCCCCGCCGAGATGGCCGCCGTCCTCGGTGAATTCGCCGCCTGCGGCTTCGTCAACCTGGTCGGCGGCTGCTGCGGGTCCACGCCGCCGCACATCGCCGCCATCGCGAAAGCCGTGCGCCCTTTCCCGGCGCGCCCGATCCCCCGCCCAACGCGCGCCCTGCGTCTCAGCGGCCTCGAACCCCTGCTCGTCGCCTGAACGCGCCCCTTTTCCCGTGACTCAATCCGCCTCCAGCTTCCTCGTCATCGGCGAGCGCACCAATATCACCGGCTCCCCGAAATTCGCTAAGGCCCTCAAAGCCGGCGACTGGGACGCCTGCCTCGCCATCGCCAAACAGCAGGTCGAGAGCGGCGCCAACATCATCGACATCAATGTCGACGAGGCCCTCATCGAGGGTGAGACCACGATGGTGAAGTTCCTCAACCTCATCGCCGCCGAGCCCGACATTTGCCGCGTGCCCGTGATGGTGGACTCCTCGAAATGGACTGTCCTCGAGGCCGGCCTCCAGTGCCTTCAGGGCAAGGGCATCGTCAACTCCATCTCCCTCAAGGACGGCGAGGCCGAATTCCTCCGCCGCGCGAAACTCATCATGCGCTACGGCGCCGCCGCCGTCGTCATGGCCTTCGACGAGCAGGGCCAGGCCACCACCCGGGACGAAAAGGTCCGCATCTGCACGCGCGCGTATCGCCTCCTCGTGGACACCCTCGGCTTTCCGCCTGAGGACATCATTTTCGATCCGAACATTCTCACCGTCGCCACCGGCATCGAGGAGCACAACAACTACGCGGTCGATTTCTTCGAGGCCACGCGGATCATCAAGACCACCCTCCCCGGCGCAAAAGTCTCCGGCGGCGTCTCCAACGTCTCCTTTTCCTTCCGCGGCAACAACCCCGTGCGCGAGGCCATCCACACCGCCTTCCTCTACCACGCCATCCGCGAGGGCATGGACATGGGCATCGTCAACGCCGGCATGCTCGGCAACTACGACGAGATCGAGCCCACCCTCCGCACCTACGTCGAGGACGTCCTCCTCAACCGCCGCCCCGACTCCACCGACCGCCTCGTCAAACTCGCCGACGACCTCAAAGCCGCCCAGGGCGGTGCCTCCAAAACCGAGCTCAAGGAAGACCTCGCCTGGCGCAACGCCCCGGTCGAAGCCCGGCTCTCCCACGCCCTCGTCAAAGGCATCGACCAGTTCGTCGACCTCGACACCGAGGAGTGCCGCCAAAAATATTCCCGCCCGCTCGAGATCATCGAGGGCCCGCTCATGGACGGCATGCGCGTCGTCGGCGACCTCTTCGGCGCTGGCAAAATGTTTCTCCCCCAGGTCGTGAAATCCGCGCGCGTGATGAAGCGTTCCGTCGCCTACCTCACGCCGTTCATGGAGGCCGAAAAAGCCCGCGCCACCGCCGCTGGCGAAGCCACCCGCGCCCAGGGCAAATTCCTCATCGCCACCGTCAAGGGTGACGTCCACGACATCGGCAAGAACATCGTCGGCGTCGTCCTCGCCTGTAACAACTACGAGGTAACCGACCTCGGCGTCATGGTCTCCTGCGACAAAATTCTGGCGAAAGCCAAAGAGCTCGACGTCGACCTCATCGGCCTCTCCGGCCTCATCACGCCATCGCTCGACGAGATGGTCCATGTCGCGAAGGAAATGAAACGCGGCGGGTTCACCATCCCGCTCCTCATCGGCGGCGCGACGACCAGTCCCGCCCACTCCGCCGTCAAGGTCGCCCCCGAATACCCGCACGGCGTCGTCCACGTCCTCGACGCCTCCCGCGTCGTCAACGTCGTCAGCTCGCTCCTTTCCCCCGATCAAAAACCGGCCTTCATCGCCGACAACACCGCGAAACAGGAACGCCAGCGCGAGGAATTCGCCGCCCGCCGCAACAAGCGCCCGCTCCTCACCCTCCAGCAGGCCCGCGACCGCAAGCAGCACTACGACTGGGCCACCGTCGACATTCCCCGCCCCGACTTCCTCGGCACGCGCGTCTACTCCACCGCCCCGTCCGAGCATCCCACTTTCCACCCCGCACCGCTGCACCTGGCCGACATCGTCCGCTACATCGACTGGTCCCCGTTCTTCAGCGCCTGGGAACTCCACGGCCGCTTCCCGCAAATTCTCGACGACGCCGTCGTGGGCGGCGAAGCGAAGAAGCTCTTCGCCGACGCGCAGAAACTCCTCGCCCAGATCGTCGCGGAAAAACGTTTCACCGCCAAAGCCATCATCGGCTTCTGGCCCTGCAACGCCGTCGGCGACGACATCGAGATCTACTCCGACGAGTCCCGCACCGCCGTGCGCACGCGCTTCCACCAGCTTCGCCAGCAGCTCGACAAGCCCGCCGACCAGTTCAACCACTGCCTCGCCGATTATCTCGCCCCGCGCGACAGCGGCCTCATCGATTACTGCGGCGGCTTTGCCGTGACCGCTGGGCATGGCGTCGAAGCCTTCGCCGCCGAGTTCCGCGCGCAGCACGACGACTACAACGCGATCATGGCGCAGGCCCTCGGCGACCGCCTCGCCGAGGCGCTCGCCGAAATGATGCACCATCGCGCCCGGGAGTGCTGCGGCTACGGCAAGACGGAAAACCTGCCGATGGAGGATCTCATCCGCGAAAAATACCGCGGCGTCCGCCCCGCCCCGGGTTATCCCGCGTGCCCCGACCACACCGAGAAACCGATCCTCTTCAGCCTCCTCGGCGTCGAAGCCGCCACCGGCATCACGCTCACGGAAAGCTGCGCGATGTCCCCGGCCTCCTCCGTCAGCGGCTGGTATTTCAACCATCCCGACTCAAAATATTTCGGCGTCGGCAAACTCGCCAAAGACCAGGTCGCCGACTACGCCGCCCGCAAAGGCCAGACCGTCGCCGAAACCGAGAAGTGGCTCGGCCCGTGGCTGGACTACGATCCGGCCTGAGCCCCGGATGGGCGGGGGCGCCTGAAACGCCGGAAATCATTTTCAGACCGGCGCACGCGCCCGCCCGAACCACGCCGAGGCCGACCGCCCCGCTCCTTGCCGCCCGCGTGCCTCGCTCGCTCGGCTTCGCTCGGGCGCCGATCCGCCGGGCTCCGTGGTCGGTTCCCCGCCAACGAGCCTTGCCGCGCCGACGCGCGCCCGCGCGCCGCCGCCGTCGGTGGCGCACCGCGCGCCGGCGCCCCGTCTCCCTTACTTCGTCACGAAATCCCGCACCACCGGTTTCACCAGTCCGGCGAAATCCTCGTAAGCCATCTGGATGACTTCGCTGTGCGTGCCGGCGTTGAAGGCGATCTCCGCTTCGTCCGCCAGGCTCGCTTCGACGTAGACGGGCAGGCCGTAAAGATTGCCGAACGGCGGCATGGCGCCGAGCTCGCAGTCGGGAAACGCCCCCTGGAATTCCGCCTCCGTCGCCAGCCGCAATTCGACGCTACCGAGCATTTCCCTCAGGTCGTACAGTACAATCCGGCGGCTCGCCGGCAGCACCACCATCGCCATGACCGAGCCCATCTTCACGATCACCGTTTTCGCAAAATCGCGCCCTTTCACCTGGACCGATTCCGCGACTTCCGACGCCGTCAACGCGACCGAATGCTGGATGCTCACGTAGCGCACCCCGTGACCGTCCAAGAACGCCTTCAATTTTATGGCTGGCATAACGCCTCCGGTGGTTTCGATGTTTGACTGGGCAATTCGTCGGGCGCGGGGCACGGGGCCTGGCGGGCGGAGCGCGACTCGTCCAACGCCGATCACCGAAGCGTAACCGCCGCCCGTCGAAAGTAAACGTCGGCGAAGCCTTCGCCGCGGTCCTTCACCGGACCGGTGGGCAGGCGGGCAGGCCCCGGGGATGCGCCCGCCCGGCCCGCGCGCGGCACGCCCCGGGCGCGACCCACCCGTCGCTCGCCGCGTCAACGCCCCGCGCTCTTCTTCAGCATATCTGCGCGCGCCTCGTTCAGTGCCGTGCGCTCTTTCGCGCTCAGACTCGCCAGACCCGACCGCGCGATCTTGTCCAGCAACCCGTCGATCTCCGCCATCGTAGCGGTCGGCGCGGCCGCGCGGCGGGCCGCCGGTTTCGCCGGCAGATCCGGCAGCACCCGGAGGTTCGGTTTGCGTGGCCAAAACCGGAAGCTCGGCAGCGCAAAGGCCCCCTGCTCGTGCCGCACATACGCGTAGGCCCATCCGCACGTCCCCCAGAGCGCGATCAGCCCGGCCGAATCGCGGGAGGCCAGCGCCATCAAGGTGAAGATCCCGACCAGAATCAGCGCCGCCCATTTGGCGAGCACGTCGAACATCATCACCGCGTTGGGATAGAGCGTCGCGAACGCGATGAAGAGCGCAAACGCCCCGATCTCGCCCGCCCGCTGCATCGGCACCCACAGGCCGATCAGCGTGAACAACAGGGGCGTCACGAGGTAGACGCCCGCATAGAGCCACAAAAATTTCCGGCGGCCCATGAACTTCTCCACTTCTCGGCCGAACCACGCGATAAACAGCAGATCGAACACGAGCTGCAGACTCGGCGGATTCACCAACCCATACGTCAGCACCCGCCACACCTGTCCGGCCAGCACGAGTTCGCTGTTGAACGGCAGCCACGCGAGCAGCAGCCCGCTGTTGAAAAACATCGCCAGCGTCGTGACGACCACCGAGGCCGCAAACACCAGCGCGATGAGGTGCGCCGCGTAAATCGCATAGCCCGCCAGCCACAGCACCGGCTGGTGGTCGTCGTCAGGAGTGCCAAATCGGTTCATAAGATCGGAAAACCAACCGTGGTCGCACCAGCCCAGGTCCGCAAGCTGCGAGCAACCGTGCGCGCCCACGGCCTCACGGCGCTCTCGGCTTCAGCCACCCCGAGGCCTTCAACCAATCGCCGACTCGATCCGGCCACGTCGTCACGTCATCCGCCGTCCGCCGCAGACCGTAGCCGTGGCCACCCTTGGGATAGAGGTGCATCTCCGCCGGTACCTTCGCGTTCTTCAGCGCGGCGTAATAAAAAAGCGCCGTCTCCACCCGGATCGGATCGTCCTCCGCCATGGCGAGAAAGGTCGGCGGCGTCACGGTCCCACTCACCGGCAACTCCGGGGCGACCGCGTCGCCCTTTTCCTTGATCGTCAGATACGCGGGATAAATCAGCACGGAAAAATCCGGCCGGCAGCTGACGGCATCCGCCGCATCCACCGCCTCGTAGGTGCGCGTCGCGTGCTGGTTGCTCAACACCGCAGCGAGGTGACCACCCGCCGAGAAGCCCAACACCCCGATGCGCTGCGGGTCGACGCCCAGTTCGGCCGCGCGCTGCCGCACGAGTCCCAGGGCCCGCTGCGCGTCCTGCAACGGCGCCGCGTGCTTCTCCAACCCCGCCCGCCGCGGCACGCGATATTTCACGAGCACGCCCGTCACGCCAAGTGAGTTCAGCCATGCGCAGATTTCCGTGCCCTCGAGATCCCACGCGAGGATGTTGTAGCCGCCCCCCGGGCACACGAGTACCGCCGCACCCGTGTTTTTCTCCGCCGCAGGCGAGTAAACCGTCAGCGTCGGATTCGCCACATTGCCCAGCCGCACCACCGCTTTGCCCGCGACCGGGCGATCCGCCGGCTTCGTCGTGTCGCCCTCGGGCGGAAGATCCTTCGTCTCGCCCGGCGCTTTCCCTGGCCAGAGCGCGAACGGTTTCGGCTCGGCGGCCCACGTGGAAACAGCGACGGCCATCGTCGCCAAAAGAAGGAGAAGGCGTGAAGTCATAAAAAGGAAGAAGCGCGGCCCGCGGAAATCTCCCGCGCTGAAACCAACGAGTCACGTCCTCCGCCGCACCGCAACGACAACCTCGCTTCCGCTCCCCGCGCTTTGCTCGCCCCCGCGCCGCATCTAAACGCCGGCCGCCCTGCGTCCCCGGCGCCCGGCGCTCCCCCGTCACCGCAGCTTTGCCCACAGAAACGCATACGTCCGCGCCAGCCGCGTCGCGAGCTGCGCGTTCGTCACGCTGCCGTGGTGTCCGCCCTCGGTGTTCTCGTAATACTCCACCGCGTGGCCGAGCGATTCCATCTTGGCCGCCATTTTTCGCGCGTGGCCGGGATGCACGCGGTCGTCGCGCGTCGAGGTGTAGAACATCACCGGCGGCAGCTTCGCGCCCGCCTGCACGCGCTGATAGGGCGAATAGCTCGCCAGAAACGTCCACTGCTCCGGCACGTCCGGGTCGCCGTATTCAGCCACCCAGCTCGCCCCTGCGAGCAGCCGGTGGTACCGGCGCATATCGACCAGCGGATTGCCGCACACCACCGCCCCGTAAAGCTCCGGATGGCGCAGCATCGTCGCCGCCACCAGCAACCCGCCGTTGCTGCGCCCCTCGATCCCGAGATGCGCCGCCGACGTGATTTTCCGCGCCGCCAGATCGCGCGCCACCGCCTCGAAATCCTCGAAGCACTTGAAGTGGTTTTCCTTCAGAACCGACGTGTGCCAGGCCGGGCCGAACTCGCCGCCACCCCGGATGTTCGCGAGCACAAAGACCCCGCCGCGCTCCAACCACAGCTTCCCATACGCGCCGCTCAGTTTCTCGTAGGACCCCGAATAGGAGGGCGTCAGCGCGTTCTCGAAACCGCCGTACGAAAACATCCACGTCGGCGCCGTGCCGTCGCGTTTCAGCCCCTTCGGCATCACGACGAAATACGGCACCCGCGTCCCGTCCGCCGACGCCGTCCAATATTGCGCCACCTCAAACCGCCCGCCGTCGAAGGCCGGCGCCTGCGACCTCAACAGCACCGGCTCGTCGCTACCCGCCGCCACCGCGTGGAGCGACGGCGGGGTGAGAAACGACTGGAATTCGACCACCGCGTCGCCGCTCTCGTCGTCCGTCGTCTTGATGTCGATCGACCCGTTGTCCGGAAACGCCACCGTCGTCCGCGTCCAACCGGCGGCGCCCGCCGCCGCGGGCGTGAAACGCAGGAGCCGCCCGCGCACGTCATCCAGCGCCGCGACCAAAATTCCCGCGGGCGTCGGCTGGACCCCCTTCACCACCGCGTGCGCGGTGGGCTCGACCACCTGGTCGATGCGCCCTGCCTCGCCGCGCAACGCCGCGGCGTCGGCCACCAGCACCGCCCCGCTCGGATACCGCACGCCACCCGTCCGCCAGTCCTCCTTCAACCACAGCACCAGCCGCCCGCGAAACCCGCCCACGATCCGCGCCGTCGGCGGCAGCGCGAGCGGCCGCAGGGCCCCGCCCACAATTTGATAGTGCTGCTGCGTCCAAAAGGTCAGCCCCTCGCTCACCAGATCGACGTCGCCTTCCGGGGCCCGCACCCGCCGCGCCTCGGTCGAAACCGAGCCTTCGGCGCCCGTGTGCAACCCCGCCGCCGCCGCCAGCGGCGTGCCGCGCGTCCATCGCTTCACGCTGCGCGGATAACCCGATTTCGTGAGCGAACCAGCCCCGAAATCCGTCGCCACATACAGCGTGTCCGCATCGCGCCACGTGACGCGCGACTTCGCCTTCGGCAGGAAAAATCCGTCCGCCACAAAGGCTTTCTGCACCGCGTCGAACTCGCGCACCTCCACCGCATCGCCACCGCCGGGCGCCAGACGGATCAGGCAGCGCCGGTTCTCCGGCGGCAACCAGACCGCGCCGCCAAACGCCCACGGCCGACCCTCGGTTTTCGCCAACGCGTCGACATCGAGGACCGTTTCCCACTTCGGCTCCGCCCGCCGGAATTCGGCGGGCGTCGTGCGCCGGTAGAGACCGCGCGGATGATCGCGATCCTGCCAGAGATTGTAGAGGTAACCGCCGCGTTGCACGACGTCGGGGACCCGCGACGCCGCGTCGAGCACGGCCAGCGCGTCGCGGTAAAGCGCCGCGTAGTCCGGGGTCGCCGTCAGCGTCCGCTCGGTCGCCTCGTTATGCGCCTTCACCCAGTCGAGTGCTGGGGGGGCGTCGATCTCCTCGAGCCAAAGCCACGGATCCGGCTCGGCCGCGCCGGCCACCAGCCAGCCGCAGCACCCCGCCCACCCGATCCACCGCAGCGCCCGCAAAAATTGGTCCATCCGTTTTTCCTACGCGACCGGCGTCCGGGCGCAACGCCCAACTCCCTTCGCGGTCGAAGCCAGATGACTTGCCAGCGCGCGCCCGCGCCCCACGGTTGGGCGCATGCTCCCGTTCACCCCTGCCCCCGTCGTCCGGCCCCCGGTCCGCCGGGCCCTGCTCCTCACCGCCCTCGGCCTCGCCCTTTCCGTCCGCATGCACGCCCAGCCCGCCACTCCGACCAACCCGCTCCTCACCGAGAGCACCCTGCCCTACCACCTGCCGCCGTTCGCCCAGATCAAGAACGAGCACTTCGCCCCCGCCTTCGCTCAGGGCATGGCTGAGGAACTGCAGGAAATCGCCGCCCTCACGGCCAGCCCCGCCGCGCCGACCCTGGAAAACACCGTGATCGCCCTCGAACGTTCCGGCGAAACCTTGAAGCGGGCCACCGGCGTGTTTGGCATCCTCACCGGCGCCGACACCAATCCCACGCTCCAAAAACTCGAGCGCGAGATGGCGGGTAAGTTCGCCGCCCACCGCGACGCCATCCGCCTCAACCCGGCGCTCTTCGCCCGTATACAAACCCTACATACGTCCCGCGCCTCCCTCGGCCTCGACCCCGAATCCGACCGCCTGCTCGACCGCTACTACAAAGATTTCATCCGCGGCGGCGCCAAACTCGGCGACGCCGACAAGACCAAGCTCCGCGCCCTCAACGCCGAGCTCGCCAAACTCTCCACCGAATTCAGCCAGCGCGTCCTCAACGAAATCAACGCCTCCCTCGTCTTTGTCGCCACCCGCGAAGAACTGGCCGGCCTCCCGGATGCCGCCATCGCCGCGGCCGCCGCCGCCGCGAAAACCGCCGGCCGCGACGGCCAGTTCGCCCTCGGCCTCACCAATACCAGCGGCCAGCCCCCGCTCACGCTGCTGACCAACCGCGCCGTGCGCGAACGCCTCATGCAGGCCTCGCTCGCCCGCGGCAGCCGCGGCGGCGAATTCGACACTCGCGCCACCGTCGCCGCCCTCGCCCGCCTCCGCGCCGAACGCGCCCAGCTCCTCGGCTACGCCACCCACGCCGCCCTCCAGTTGGAAGAACAGACCGCCCGCACCGTCGACACGGTCAACCGCCTCCTCGCCCAGCTCGCCGCGCCCGCCGTGGCCAACGCCCGCAAGGAGGCCGCCGACATGCAGGCCATCGTCGACCGCGAAAAAGGCGGCTTCACCGTCGCCGCGTGCGACTGGGACCTGTACGCCGAAAAAGTCCGGCAGGCCCGCTACGCCTTCGACGAGTCCCAGCTCCGGCCCTACTACGAACTGCGCCGCGTGCTGGTCGACGGCGTGTTCTACGCCGCCACAAAACTCTACGGGATCACGTTCCAGGAACGCCCCGATCTCAAAGGCTACCACCCCGACATGCTCACCTTCGAGGTCTTCAACGCCGACGGCTCGCCCCTCGCACTCTTCCTCGGCGACTTCTACGCGCGCCCGACCAAAAGGGGCGGCGCCTGGGCCAACGCCTACGTGCTCCAGTCCGGCCTCCGCGGCACCAAGCCCGTCATCGGCAACCACCTCAACATCCCGCACCCGCCCGCCGGCGAGCCCACGCTCCTCACCCATGACGAGGTCAACACGCTGTTCCACGAATTCGGCCACGCCTTGCACGGCATGTTCTCCGCGGTGAAGTATCCCCGCTTCGCCGGCACCAGCGTCCCGCGCGACTTCGTCGAGTATCCCTCGCAGGTAAACGAAATGTGGGCCACTTGGCCCGCGGTGCTCACGCACTACGCCAAACACTATCAGACCGGCGCCCCGCTGCCGCCGGAGTTGCTCGCGAAGGTCGCCGCCGCCGCGAAGTTCAACCAGGGGTTCAAGACCACCGAATACCTCGCCGCCGCCCTGCTGGACCAGGCGTGGCACCAGCTCACGCCCGACGAAGTGCCCGGCCCAGAAGGCGTGCTCGCCTTCGAAGCCGCCGCGCTGAAAAAATCCGGCATCGACTTCCCGCCCGTGCCCCCGCGCTACCGCAGCACCTATTTTTCCCACGCCTTCGCCGGCGGCTATTCCGCGGGCTATTACTCCTACCTCTGGAGCGAAGTCCTCGACGCGCACAGCGTCGACTGGATCACTGCCCACGGCGGCCTCACCCGCCAGAACGGCGACCACTTCCGCGCGACCCTGCTCTCCCGCGGCGGCAGCGACGAAGCGATGACACTCTTCCGCAACTTCACCGGCGCCGAGCCCGACATCAAACCGCTGCTCCGTCGCCGCGGTCTGGAGTAAACGATCGTGTCTGCTCCGGACCTTTCTGGGTGTCCCCGACCGGGTCAGATGAACTCCTTCCAGCGACCCTCCCCCGTCGGTCGCCCTTTAGCCCGGTTTCAGCCGTTTGTGGACCCCTCAGCTTCGCCCAGCCGCGCTCAGCCAGAGAGCAGAATCTGATCGTCCATGAATTCCCGATTCACCGATCGGGTGAGCCAGCCGGTCGGGCGGAAACGGACTCAAACTTCCTCATGAGCGGTAATGAGCGGTTCACGTGCGGTGGTTTTGAGCTTTATTCGCGTATTTTTCGCAGCTCCGAGCGTGTAATTCCCGGTCAATCGTGGCACCATGCTGCCGTCTCCTCCCACGCCTATGCCGCCGCGCAACGAACCAACCCGCCGAGGAAGAGCCCTTCGTATTCTCTATGCGGAGGACTTGCGCGACCTGCGTGAGGTCGCGCGCGTGGCCCTGACGCGCGACGGCCACACCATCGAGTGTGTCGCCGACGGCGCGCTTGCCCTCGAAAAAATCACGGCGGCGCCGGACTCCCTCGATCTGTTGATCACCGACCACCATATGCCGAGAATGAACGGTCTGGAACTCGTCACCGCCCTCGGCGCCGTGCCGTTTACCGGCAAGATCATCGTGTTCAGCTCCGAACTCAGTCCGGCCATCGGCGCGGCCTATCTGAAACTCGGCGTCGACCGCGTTCTGCCCAAGCCCATTTTCCCGTCCGAACTTCGCGGGGTGTTGGCGGACGTCTTCCCCTCCGAAGCATCGCCGCCCTGACCGCCCCGCCGGCCGTCAGCGTGATCCGCCGACCGGCGATGCGCGCGTCGCGCCAGAGGCAGACCGGGAGATCCCCCCCGCCCGCATCCGGTAGCGCGAGCCCCTCGACCCGCCCATGCCGGCAGCGGTCGATGAACCGCAGGCGCGGCCGCTCGACCTCGCGATGGGGGCACTTCGGATTGTTCGTCCGTCGATCCCGGACCGCCGGCCACTCCGGCACGCCGTTGCCGTTGATCGAGCCCTCGCCGCCGCTGCGCACCCGCGTGAGCCCCTGCGCGTTGACCCGCGCCATCCGCCACGGCGCAAAATGCCCCCCGATCCGCGCCTCGCGCTTCGGGTAATCCGCGATGTTCATCGAACCGCGCAGCACCGCGCCCTCCGCCAACCAGCGTTCGACGCCGCGTTTCAAAAAAATCGAGCCGCCGGGATCGCCCCAATTCCCCGCCCGGACGACCCGGCCCGGTCGCTGGCCGTCCGGATCGCAACCGGGTTGGGCGTCTTCCCGGCCGCCACCGCGCCATAGTCCGTCACCCCAAACTGCCGCGCCACCGCGCTGGCCGCATCCGCGGCAAAGCCCGCCGCGAGCGACACGCCCAGCGCAACGAAAGAGCCCACCCGCGGGAAGCGGGGTGGCGCGAATTTCATCGTCCTGCGATTGCTGGGGACCGCATGCGTAAATGCAGATAATCGCCTCGTCCACCCGCCAGCAGCGTCGTCCGTTCACCGCGCAATCCGGCGCGGATCGATGCCTCGACCCAGCTCGAACGCCGCGCCTACCGCCCCCACGACCGCGTGCGCCCGGTCGAGCCCGAGCTCGGCGCGCATCCGGTAAACCACCTCGATCCCCGTGCAATGCGCCCCGATCAGCGCATCGACGCCGATGCCCCGCAATCGCTCCGCCGTCCACGTCAGCGTCGCTTCGTTGGCCGCGAACAGGTGCAAGCCGCCCACCAACGCATGCACGCGCGCCGACCGGACCACCGTCCGCGCATAGTCGATGGTATTCACCACGCCCGCATGCCCGCAGCCCGTCAGCACGACGAGGCCCTGCGCCGTGTCGCACACCAGCGCCAGGTCCTCGGGCAGGTTGTCTTCGCCGGCCCCCGCCGGAGTGGTCACCCGACCCTGCCCACTCCAGTTGCGCTCCGGAAATTTCCGCGGCACCGGCCCGGTGAGCCAGACTCCCGGATACAGCTGCACCGGCTGCGCATGCGTGACAAAGGTGCCGCCAGTCCGCTCATACTCCGGTTTGATCGCGATCATCGGGTTGCCCTCCACGCGCGGCACCCCGGACGTGCGCGGGTAAAACATCCCCGTTCCCACGTGCGTCCGCGCGAGCGCCGCCGGGGTCTTCGCCGCCACCGCCCGCCGCAGCGTCAGGAACCCGCCCACATGATCCGAATGCGAATGGCTCAGCACCACCTCCGGCACCGTGCTGAGATCGATCCCGAGCGACTGCGCATTCTTCCACACCACGTCGGTGTGTTCCCCGGTGTCGAACAGCAGGCGGTGCCCGTCCGCCTCCACCAGCGCGGCAAAGCCCCACTCCCCCAGTTCGTTCCCGTCCGCCAGCATCGTCGATAGGATCGTGATCTTGAGGGCGCTCACCCGCCCCAGCTCCGCCGCTGTCCCGGGCAGCGCCACTAGACCGAGCCAACCGACCATCGCCGCGACGAAAAAATTTCGCATCCCGCGCAGGAAGCCATTTTTTTCCACGACCGCGAGCGTGAAGCGGCGTTGCGACGATTGACGCCGCGCAACCTTCGCTGGCACCGTCCCCCTTTACTTCCCCCCCTCCATGCGCCCCTTCCGCCTGTGCTTCGCCGTCGCGGCCCTGCTCGCCGCCGCCCACCTGACCCGCGCCGCCGCTCCCGCGGCCCCGGCCAAACCCAACGTCCTCTTCATCGCGATCGACGATCTGCGCGACTGGGTCGGCTTGATGCAAAAAAATCCGCAGACGCGCACGCCCAACATGGACCGCCTCGCGAAGCTGGGCACCCTCTTCACCCGTGCCTACTGCGCCGCCCCCGTCTGCAACCCCTCACGCGCCGCCCTGATGTCCGGCCTCCGGCCCTTCACCACCGGCGTCTACGAAAACAACAACGACTGGCGCACCGTCATCCCCGCCGAACTCCCGCTGACCACCGCCTTTCGCAATGCCGGCTATTGGGTCGGCGGCGCGGGAAAAATCTACCACGAAGCCTACGTCCGCCGCAGCGAGTGGGACGACTATCTCGCCAACGAAGGCAGAGGCGCCGGCAAACAGAAAGCCTCGCCCCAGGCCAAAGACGACGGCGTCGGCGGCATCAAGTTTCAGCCGCTGATCAACGACGACACCGCCCTGCCGGACTACCAGATCACCGACTACGGCATCGCCCAACTTGCCCGCAAGCACGACAAACCTTTCTTCCTCGCCGTCGGTCTCCACAAGCCGCACATGCCCTGGAACGTCCCCCAAAAATACTACGACCTGTTTCCCGCCGACCAGATCATTCTCCCGCCCTATCTCGCCAACGACCTCGACGACGTCCCGCCCGCCGGCGTGAAAATGGCCAAGCCCGCCGGCGACCACGCCGCCATTGTCCAGTCCGGCCGCTGGAAGGAAGCCGTCCAAGCCTACCTCGCGTCCATCGCCTACACCGACATGAACATCGGCCGCCTCCTCGACGCGCTCGATCAGTCCGCCTACCGCGAAAACACCATCGTCGTCCTCTGGGGCGACCACGGCTGGCATCTCGGCGAGAAAGACCACTGGCGCAAATTCGCCCTCTGGGAGGAAGCCACCCGGGCTCCCGTCATCTGGATCGCGCCCGGCGTGACCAAGCCCGGCACGGTCTGCGAACGCCCGATCGACTTCATGACCATTTACCCGACGCTCATGGATCTCTGCGGCCTCCCCACGCCGAAACACGTCGAGGGCTCCAGCATCCGCGGTCTCCTCGCCGACCCGAAATCCGCCTGGACCCAACCCGCCATCACGACCTACCGCTTCAAGAACCACGCCGTGCGTGTCGAAGGCTGGCGCTACATCCGCTACGAAAACGGCGACGAAGAACTCTACAACGAAATCGCCGACCCCAACGAGTGGAAGAACCTCGCCAAGGACCCGGCCTTCGCGGCGAAAAAAGCCGAACTCGCCCAACAGCTCCCCACCCGCAATCACGCCGACATCGGCGGCCGCGCCGGCGCCGGCGCCGAAGATTTCGGTGACAAAGCCACCAAGCAGCAGGCCCGAAAGAACAAAAAGGCCCCGTAGCCGCCGTCCTCCGGGCAGCCGTCCGCGCATTTTCCGCGAACCAACCGCCCGGCCCGCGCGTCTGACGGAGTTCCTGCGTTTTGGGTCTCGCTCCGTCGCGGGCGCCTCCCTAACGAAATCACGCGCCCTCGCCGAGCCTCCCCCTATCCTCCTCCATGCTCCCCTTCGCCCTCAGCATTTTCACCGGTGCTTTCCTCCTCTTCCAAGTCCAGCCGCTCATCGGCAAATACATCCTCCCCTGGTTCGGCGGCAGCCCCGGCGTCTGGACGACATGCCTCCTGTTTTTCCAAACCCTCCTCCTCGGCGGCTATGCCTACGCGCACGTTTCCTCCTCCCTCCTGAAGCCCCGCGGTCAGGCCGCGCTCCACTTCGGCCTCCTCCTGCTCTCCCTCGCGCTCCTGCCGATCACCCCCAACGATAGCTGGAAATCCCACGTCACCGGCGATCCCACGTGGCAGATTCTCCTCCTCCTCACCGTCACGATCGGCCTACCGTACTTCGTCCTCTCCGCCACCGGACCGCTCATGCAACAGTGGTTCAGTGTCACCAACCCCGGTATCTCACCCTACCGCCTCTACGCCCTGTCCAACATCGGCTCGCTCCTCGCGCTCCTCAGCTACCCGGTGTTCTTCGAGGTCCGGTTCTCCCGCCAGGAGCAGGCCGTGATGTGGTCCGTCGGCCTCGGCCTCTTCGTCCTCCTCTGCGGTTTCTGCGCCCTCCGCGTCTGGCAACACCGGCCCGCATCCGCCCCGGCCGCCGATCCGTCACCCCACGCTCAACCCGCCACGCCCAGCGCTCCGCTCTCCGACAAACTCCTCTGGATCGCCCTCCCCGCCCTTGCCTCCGTCCTCCTCCTCGCGATCACCAACAAGCTCTGCCAGGAGGTCGCCGTCATTCCGTTTCTCTGGGTGCTGCCGCTCGCCCTGTACCTGCTGACCTTCGTGGTCTGCTTCGACCACGCCCGCTGGTACCACCGCGGCGTGTTTTCCGCCCTCCTCATCGTCGGCATCGCCTGCCTCGTCCGCCTCCTCGACGCCGGCAGCGATGCGCCGATGAAACTCCAGATCGCCGGCTACACCGGCACGCTCTTCGTCGTGTGCATGATCTGCCACGGCGAACTCTACCAACTGAAGCCCGCGCCCCGCTACCTCACCTCCTACTTCCTCTTCATCTCCGCCGGCGGCGCCCTCGGCGGCCTCCTCGTCGCCGTCGTGGCCCCCGCGGTCTTCAACGAATACCGCGAACTCCAGGTCGGCCTCGCCGTCCTCGCCTTCGTCTTCGCCCTCGTCTGCTTCCGCCACCGCAGCCGCACCCTCGTCCTCGGCGCCGCCGCCGGCGCCATGCTTGCCACCGTCGCCATCCCCGCCCTCGAAGCCACCTTCGACGGCAGCGCCGGCGTCGGCCCAGAGTTGATGACGTTCTACCAGAACCACGCCTGGAAAATCGCCGCCGCCCTCGCCGTCTTCCTCGCCTGCGCCCTCGATCTGACGCGCCGCCGCATCGTCGCCGAATGGCGTCTCTCCCTCGGTCTCGTCGTCGTCCTCCTCGCCGGCGGCCTCGGCTACCAACTCGTCGAGCAAATGCGCAGCAAGGAATCCACCTCCGTGATCCGTTCCTCCCGTAACTTCTACGGCACCCTCAAAGTCTTCGACTACTCGCCCGAGAACCCCGACGAGCACTATCGCCTCCTCATGCACGGCGCGACCACCCACGGCCTCCAGTTCGTCGGCACGGACCGCAGCTTCGTCGCCACCTCCTACTACGGACCCAACAGCGGCATCGGCCTCGCCTTCGCCCACCTGCCCCAGCAGCAGAACAAACGCTACGCCGTCGTCGGCCTCGGCACCGGCTCGCTCGCCGTCTACGGCAAATCCGGCGACTACGTCCGCCTCTACGAAATCAACCCCGCCGTCGAAAAACTCGCCCGCAGCCCCTTCACCTACCTCGAGCAATGCCCGGCCAAACTCGACGTCGTCATGGGCGACGCCCGGCTCGAAATGGAGCACGAGCTCGCGAAGAACCAACCGCAAAATCTCGACCTCCTCGCGCTCGACGCGTTCAGCAGCGATGCGATCCCGGTCCACCTCCTGACCAAGGAGGCCTTCGCCATCTACCTGCAGCACCTCAAGCCCAACGGCGTCATCGCGGTGCACATTTCCAACCGCTACCTCGACCTCCAGCCCGTCGTCGAACGCCTCGCCGCCGAATTCGGCCTCAGTACCGCGTGCGTCTCAGACGACTACACCGAGAGCTGGTATTACTATGACACGACGTGGATGCTGCTCACGAAGAACAAGGCCTTCCTCGCCAAATCCGACATCTACGCCGCGACCGACGAGCCCAAGAAAAACAGCCGCCAAGCCGCCCTCTGGACTGACGACAGCGCGAATCTCTATAGTATCATGAAGTAGGTCGGATCCGGCCCACGCCGCCCAACGCCCAGCGCAAAAAAACCGGCATCCACTTTCGCGGATGCCGGTCAGCCCAAAAAATCAGGAAGTGCCCCTCACAGTTCCGCGATCTTCACATTCCGATACTCGGCCTTCATCACGACCCCGCCGTGCAGTTGCAGACCGAGGGGCGCCGCGCCGGAGAACTTCGCATCGGTGTATTCCGACGCCTTCGTGCCATTGATCCAGCATGTGAACGTGTTGCCCTTCGCCTGCACGCGGAACGTGTTCCATTCGCCTTCGGGCTTCATGAGTTTCTTCGCCTCTTTCGCCTGCCCAATCTCGGGATACGCCGGCTTGCCGCCCGTGTAGAACGATCCCGTCATGTCCACTCGCAGGCTGCCGGAGACGCCGAGCTGCAACTGGATTTTCGGCTTCCGCATCTCGATCCCCGTGTCGACTCCCCGGTCCGTCGTGGCCTTCCAGCGTGCGTCGAACTCCAACACGAAGTCGCCGTACTCCTTTTGCGTCCAAAGGTAATGCTCCTTCTTCGCCGCGTTGTTTTCGCAAATGAGCACGCCGTTTTCGATGCGCCAGAATTCGGCCGCTCCCTCAGTCTTGAAGCCGCTTAGATCCTTCCCGTTGAACAAGGGCACGAGCTTCGGCTCGGCCGCGGCACCGCCTAGGGCGGCCGCGAGATAAAGTGAGAACGCGAGAACAAGGTTGCGGGGTTTCATCGCCGCCGACGTTGGTCGCTCCCGCCCCGCGAGGGAAGCGTGTTTTCGTGGATCGAACGGAGCGGCGGTTTCCAACCGCCGCCAGGCCCAAACCGGGCGCCGGGAAAACGCCCCTCCTCCCGCCGTACGCATCCCGGTCCGCCCCCCCTCACTTCCCCGCCGTCTGCTCCTGAAAAAGTTCACGATCAGCGCCGGCGCCTCCGCCGGGTAGCGGTGCGTCCCCGGATAGATCAGGGACACAAACGGCGTGCCCGTCTCGGACGGATCCAACGTGCCCGTGATCCGCCCCGCCTGCGCCCACGCTGTCCCCACCGCGGCGCAGCCGTTCAACCGGCGCACCACCTGCATCGCCCGCTCCTGCACCGGGAACTTCACCCACTCGTCGTTCGTGCCCGCCACGTGCAGCGCCGGCTTCGGCCGCAACGGTTCGGACCAGGCCAAACCCGGCGCCGCCGCCGACGGCGCCATCGCCGCGAACACGTCCCCGCGCATCGCCCACCGTAGATCGGTGAACTGCCCGCCGTTCGAATGCCCCATCGCGAACACCTGCCGCCCATCGACGTGGGACTCCGCCTTCAACGTCGCGCATACCGCGTCGAAAAACAGGAGGTCGCGGTCCCCGTAGTCGCCCGGCGCCTGCTGCCAGCCCGCCAGTTTCCCTTGCGGATCGGTCATCCCCCCTCGTGGGCAACCGCTGCAGTTAAACCACGATCGCCTCCGGCCACCGCGGGTGCACCCCGAACGAGCGCGCCGCCTGCGTCCTGTCCCCCCCCTGCCCGTGAAACGCGAACACCACTGGCGCCGCCATCCCCGCCGCGTTCGCCGGCACCCGCACGAGCGCCTTCCGCACGAGGCCGTCTACCGTCCACTCGCGCGCCGTGAGCCCCGCCTCGGCCGCCCGGCCCGGCGCCAGCAACTACGCGCCCACCACGAAAAAAATTACCTGTCCGCCGATGTTTTTCATGCGCCGACCCTCCCCAAACTCCCGCCGCGGAGCCAAGCTCGGCGCGCTTGGCATTCCCCCACCGCCCTGCGTAACTCCACCGCGTGCACGCCGCCCTCGCCCACTTCAGTCTCGCCGACCTTGAGCACCAGCTCGCGGTCTGGGGCTACAAACCCGCCCATGCCGCCCGCGTGCTCCGCGCCTTTTACGCGACCGGCGGTGCCGCGCCCGACTCCACGACCCCGGACTCCGCCGTCGCGCCCGCCCACCATCTCCGCCTCCCCGCCGGCCTCGCCGAAAAGCTCCGCACGCTCTCCCCTCCCGCCTTCCGCCCGCCGCCCGCTCCGCTCTCCGCTCTCCGCTCCTCCGCACCGGTCCCCTCCACCCTCGCCGCCCGCCAGGTCGCCGCCGACGGCACCACCAAACTCCTCCTCCGGCTCTCCGACGGCCGCACGGTCGAGTCCGTGCTCATGCCCGATTTCCGCCCCGACCGTGCCGCCGGCTGCCTCTCCTCCCAAGTCGGCTGCGCCATGGGCTGCGATTTCTGCGCCACCACCAAGACCGGCTTCGAGCGCAACCTCACCGCCGGCGAAATCGTCGAGCAGTTCCTCGCGCTCCGCCGCGAGGCCCTCGCCGTCGGCCGCAAACTCCAGACCGTCGTCTTCATGGGCATGGGCGAACCCATGCTCAACCTCGACCACGTCCTCGCCGCCATCGACCGCCTCGCCGATAACCGCCTCGGCGCCCTCGGCTGGCGCCAAATCACCGTCTCCACCGTCGGCCTCGTTCCCGGCATCGACGCGCTCACCGCCGCCGGTCTCAACGTCCACCTCGCCGTCTCGCTCCACGCCCCCGACGACGCCACCCGCGCCCAACTCCTTCCGATGGGCAAACGTTTCCCGATCGCCGACATCCTCGCCGCCGCCGACCGCTTTCAGGCCAGCCGCGGCCGCCCCGTCACCATCCAGTATTGTCTCCTCCGCGGCGTGAACGACACGCCCGACCACGCCCGCACCCTCGCCGCCGTCCTCGGCACGCGCCGCATGCACGTGAACCTCCTGCGCTACAACCCCACCGGCCTGAGCCTGCGCGGTGTCGCCTACGAACCCTCCTCCGACGACACCGCCGACGCCTTCGCGGCCATCCTCCGCGAGCATAAACTCGTCGCGCACTTCCGGCGCTCCCGCGGCCCCGACATCGACGCCGCCTGCGGCCAACTCCGCCGCCGCGTTGCCACGGCCTCGTAGGGCGTCAGCCTGCACGGCATGCCCGTCGGGCGGACGTTCCGTCGCGAACCACCGGGTCGTTTCGCGGTCAGCGCTCCATGCCCGCGATCCCGGTCGACCCCTTGCAGCGCCGCATCCGATGAATCCCCGTCCTCCGCCTCCGGAGCTGGGTTCGTTGCCGCCCATGGAGCCTCCCGCCGCTTCCGCCGGCGGACGGGCCCGCCAGCTCTTCGCCCGCTTTTTCCTCCGCGGCCTGATTGTGCTCTTGCCCGTGACGGTGACGATGACCGTCGTCTACTGGCTGTTCACCCACATCGACACCGTCTTTCGCCCCTTCGTCCAATCTCCCGGCCTGGGCCTGCTCCTTGTGCTCACGCTCGTTCTTGTCGTCGGCTGGATCAGTTTATTCCCGGCCTCGCGGCGCGTCATTCTCTACGTCAACGGCTGGCTGGAGCAGGTGCCCGGTATCAGTTTCATCTACACGTCGGCCCGCGATTTCCTCGCCGCCTTCGCCGGTAACAAACGCCGCTTCACCCACGCCGTCCTCGTCAACGTACACGCCGAGGACGTGTGGCTCGTCGGCTTTCTCACCGACGAAAATCTCAGCGGCTTCAAACTCGGCGCCAACTACGTCGCCGTCTACACCCCGCAGGCCTACAACGTCGCCGGGCAACTCTTCCTCGTGAAACGCGACCGCATTCGCCCCATCGAACACCTCTCCCCGCCCGACGTGATGAAATACGCCGTCACCGGCGGCGCCGTCGAACTTGTCGGCGACCCGCACGCGCCCCCCCGGCCCGTCGCCCCACCACCCTGAACGCCGCTCCCCGCCCGGGGAACAAAGGGTTGCGTCCGGCCGCCCCGACGGTTGGTTTTCGGGCTGTTTTCATCATGAACAGCGACCCTCACACTCTGGCCACTCTCAGCCGTATCGGCGCCGTGGCACCCGAGGTGATCGAACTCTTCGATTTCGTCGCCGACTCCCTGCTCTGGCTCAAGGACGAGGCCGGCCATTACCAGTGGGTCAATATCGCCTTCTACCTCAACTTCGGCCTCCAGTCCCGCGCCGACGTCATCGGCCGCACCGACTACGATCTCTGCGGCCTCGCTCTCGCCAACCAATACCGCATCGACGACGAGCGCGTCCTCGCCGGGGAACGCATCATCTCGCGGGTCGAACTCGTCGGCCGCTTCGACCACACCGCCCGCTGGTGCGTCACGTCGAAAATTCCCGTCCACGACGGCCAGGGCCGCGTCGTCGGGACCGCGGGTGTCACCCGCCCACTCAACGAACAAAAGCCCGGCACGCCCGCCGACTCCCCGCTGAGCGCCGCCATCCGTTTCGTCAGCCAGAACTTCAGCGAGTCCATCACCAACCGCGACCTCGCCAAGGCCTGCGGTCTTTCGGTGCGCGCCTTCGAACGCCAGTTCCGCGCCACCTACCACAGCTCGCCCCACGACTACGTGCGCCAGATCCGCGTGCGCATGAGCTGCAGCGCCCTCGTGTTTTCCAAAAAATCCCTCGCCGAGGTCGCCAACGAATTCGGTTTTGCCGACCAGAGCCATTTCACGAAGGAGTTCCGCCGCATCATGAGCGAAACCCCCCGCGCCTACCGCACCCGCTGCCAGAGCTAGCGCGTCGCCCACGAGCTGCCCGCCCCACGGAACGGCGGTTTCCAACCGCCGATTTTATCTGCCCGCGTCCCCGAACCCTCCGCGCCCCGCCATCCACCTCTCTGCTTTCTTGCGCCTACCCATGCCTTTTACGGCCAATCGCTCTCCGTAGATTTCTCCCGCCTGGCCCCACCCCGATCCATCGGTCCTCTTACCCCACGTCCGCCATGCCGGACCTCAACCCAGCCCCCGTCATTGTCGCCAAGGTTTTGCAACGCCTCGCCGAGCGTCCATTCGAGCCCTTCGTGCTCGTGCGCTCCAATCGCTCCCGCCGCGAAGTGGCGACCCCCGACCCCTGCACCGTCCAGCATTTTTCCCGCCGCATCAACGTCGACCACGACGACGGTTCCTTTGTGACAATCAACGCGCTCCACCTCGCGCCGATTGAGTTGCTCCCTAAGCCCGCCGCGTAGCCGCCGGCGCGTCCCTCACTCGCGCGACGATCGCGGGCGTTTAAGGCCAACCACCGTTCGAAGGAGCGGCGGGTTCCAACCGCCGATTGCCCCCGCTCGATCGCGCCGTCGTTCTCGATCAGGCTCCCCAGCGTCACCAGCCCGGCCGACTCCACCTGGGGACGCTTTCCTGCGTCTGCTTGAGGCTCAAATCTGACCGGGCCCACGCGCGCCGCCGACGCCTTTCCCGTGCGCCCCCTCGCTCACGCCCACCCACCCCATCACCCCGGGCCGCAATTCGACAAAAACTCGCCGTCGCCCTTCTAGCGCTTCCGGCGTTCCTCGTCTAGGATCACCCTCCGCACCCTCGCCTGCTTCCAATACGGAGCCGGTTGAAGCTGCCCCAACCCCCTCCCCGTATGACCTCGGCCTCGCTCCCCCGCTCCCTCTTGGCCACCGTCGCTTCAGCGATCGCGCTGGCCTGTGCGACCACCGCCACCGCAGCTCCGACGATCACCTTCACCAAGCAGATCCTCGACGGGAAATTCTTCGCCGAAAGCATCTCCGCCGCCGACGTCAACAAGGACGGTAAGATGGACCTCATCGTCGGCCCCCTCTGGTTCCAAGGCCCCGCCTTCACCAAACGCACCGAGATGCGCGCCCCCCACGCCTACGACAAGGAAAGCTACTCCGATGCCTTCATCGCCGACGCCGCGGACATCGATGGCGACGGCCTCCCGGACTCGATCCAAGTCGGCTGGCCCGGCCGCCCCGCCATGTGGGCGAAAAATCCCGGCACCGCCGGCGGCGACTGGACCAAGTTTCTGATCCATCCCTACGTCGGCACCGAATCGCCGCACTTGGTCAAACTCATCGCCGGCCAGCCCGAAGTCCTGATCTTTTCAGCCTACAAGAAAATCGGTTACGCCACGCGCCAACCCGGCAAACCCGAAGCCCCGTGGACCTTCCACGCCATCTCGCCCGAGGGCACCTGGCAGCGCTACACCCACGGCATCGGCGCCGGTGACCTCAACGGCGACGGCCGCGCCGATCTCCTCACCGCCACCGGCTGGTGGGAACAGCCCGCATCCCTCGCCGGCGACCCGCTCTGGAAATTTCACGCCACCGACTTCGGCAAGGGCGGCGCCCAAATGTATGCCTACGACGTCAACGGCGACGGCAAGGCCGACGTGATCACCAGCATCGAAGCCCACAAATACGGCCTCAGCTGGTTCGAACAACTCCCGCCCGCCGCCGGCTCCACCGAGCCCACCTGGAAAGAGCACGCGATCACCAGCCGCGATCCGGCCGAGAAACTCGGCGACGTCCAGTTCTCCCAACCCCACGCCCTGATCCTCGCCGACATCGATGGCGACGGCCTCCTCGACGTCGTCACCGGCAAACGCCACTGGGCCCACGGCTCCAAAGGCGACCCCGAGCCCACCGCCCCCGCCGTCCTCTACTGGTTCAAACTCAACCGCGACCCGGTGACAAAAGCCGTCACTTACACGCCCCACCTCATCGACAACGATTCCGGCGTCGGCACGCAGTTCGTCGTCGCCGACCTCAACGGCGACGGCCTCCCCGATGTCGCCGTCGGCAACAAACGTGGCGTCTTCGCCTTCATCCAGCAGCGCGCAAAATAAGCCGCCGCTTCATCGTTCCTCGTTCTTTTTCGTCCCCGCGCCCGCCCCCGTTTCATTTTCACTCTCCCTTTCACTTTCACTTTCACTTTCACCTTCCCTCCCTCCCATGGCTATTCCCTCCGTCCTCGATCTCAAGATCGTCAAAAAATCCACGCAAAGCCTCGTCGAGGCCGAGCTCTCCGCCACCGGCGGTCTCCTCCGCCTCGCCCCCGCCTGGGTGCCGCGCTCCTTCCTCCAGCCCGGCCTCCGCATCAAGCTCCACCCCGATGACACCTACGCCTACGGCCTGAACCGCGGCGGCATCGACGAACGCTGGTTCGCCTCCACCACCGTCACCGCCAACGAGGGCCGCGCCCACGACGAGGGCCTCAGCTACGCCGTCATCGGCAACAAACGCCTCACCCTCGCCCAAGCCGTCGAAGACTGCGGCGCGACCCTCGTCGGCAAATCCATCTGGAAGAAATACGGCAAATGGCCCGTCTACTCGAAATTCTTCGATAACATGGGGCCCATCCCCCACCACATGCACCAGAGCGCCGCGCAGGCGAAACTCGTCGGCCAGGAAGGTAAACCCGAGTCCTACTACTTCCCGCCCCAGCACAACCCCGTCGGCAACAATTTCCCCTACACCTTCATGGGCTTCGAGCCCGGCACCACCAAGGACCAGGTCAAACAGTGCATCCGCAACTGGAACAAGGGCGACAACGGCATTCTCGATCTCTCCAAAGCCTACCGCCTTAAAGTCGGCTCCGGCTGGCTGATCGACCCGTGCATTCTCCACGCCCCCGGCTCCCTCTGCACCTACGAGCCCCAATGGGGCTCCGACGTCTTCGGCATGTACCAAAACCTCGTCGAGGGCCGCGAAGTCCCGTGGTCCCTCCTCGTGAAAGACATGCCCAAGTCCAAGCACAAGGACATCGACTTCATCGTCGACCAGCTCGACTGGGAAAAGAACGTGGATCCAAATTTCAAGGACAACCACTACCTTGAGCCCGTCCCCGTCGCCGACACCCGCAGCGAGGGCTACGTCGACCGCTGGATCGTCTACGGCAAGGTCGACGGCGAACAGCTCTTCACCGCCAAGGAACTCACCCTCGATCCCGGCACCAAGTGCACCGTCAAGGACACCGGCGCCTACGGCCTCATCTGCGTGCAGGGCTCCGGCAAGATCAACGGCCAGCCCCTCGTCAGCCCGAAGCTCATCCGTTTCCACGAGCTCACCGAAGACGAGTATTTCTGCACCGAAGACGGCGCCAAGGCCGGCGTCACCTTCGAAAACACCAGCAGCACCGAGCCCTTGGTCTGCCTCCGCTACTTCGGCCCCGAAGTTAATCCGAACGCCCCCAAAATGGGCGCCTACCGCAACAATAAGTTCTGAGCCCCGCCGTCTCTTTCTCTTTCCTCTTTATCTTTCTCTTTCGTCAGGAGGCCTAGTCGCGCCCTCCGACCGAGAGAAAGATTAAGAGAAAGACGAAAGAGAAAGATTTTCGTCCGTTCCTCTCCGTTCCGCCCGCTCATCTCTCCACCCTCAACTCCCCCAAACCATGCCCGCCAATAACTTCCCCAAACTCCACAACGCCGCCTGGCCCGGTCTCGTCGGCAAAGGCTCCCCCGGCGCCGAGCCGTTCATCGCCCTCGACACCATGCTCGATCTCACCGCCAAGGCCGACGTCGGCGGCGTGAAATTCGACGGCATCGACCTCTTCCTCTACAACCCGCACACCGACATCGATATTTCCGACGACGGCATCAAGGCCCTCGCCGACAAGGTAAAATCGAAGGGCCTCGTCGTCGGCTCTGTCGTCGCCCCCGTCTGGTTCGACGCTTCCGCCGGCGGCGACGAAAAAGCCCGCGCCAACTTCGTCACCCACGTCCGCAAGGCCATCCGCATCGCCAAAAAGCTCCGCGAGCTCGGCGTGCGCCCCTACGGCGTCGTCCGCATCGACAGCGCCACCCCCGTCACCGCGTGGGACAAAGACCCGAAGGGCACCACCAAACTCATCGCCCAGACCTTCCGCGAATGCGGCAAGATCGCTAAAGCCAACGGTGAGCGCCTCGCCGCCGAAGGCGAAATTTGCTGGGGCGGCATGCACTCGTGGAAGCACATGGTGAACCTCCTCGAGGCCGTCGGTCTGCCCAACGTCGTCGGCTTCCAGGCCGACATGTCCCATACCCACCTCTACACCCTCGGCGCCAACGCCGAAGCGCACCGCATCGTCCCAAAGAATTACCACTACGAACCCGCCGAATTCCACAAGGCGATGGTGAAACTCACCAACGCCCTCCGCCCGTGGACCATCGATTTCCACGT
Source organism: Opitutia bacterium (assembly GCA_947461205.1). GTDB lineage: Bacteria > Verrucomicrobiota > Verrucomicrobiia > Opitutales > Opitutaceae > GAS368. The sequence goes on along the minus strand of CANHJG010000008.1, from coordinate 3,318 downwards.
CGCCCAAAACGACGGCACCGTCTTCGGCTCCGGCGACCACGAAAAGACCGGCCGCCACTGCCTCGCCACCGATCCCAAGGGCAAGCTCAACCTCCCGCGCGACTCCGGCTACTGGCTCCGCGACGGCAAGGGCAAGGTCACGAAAAAGATGAAACACATCTGCTGGGACGGCTGCATGTTCTCCAACGAGGTCCTCATGAAGCAGCAAACCTGGAACGACATCCTCTCCGCCATGATCGAGGTCCGCACCAACCACGGCTGGGTCGGCTAATTCCCAAACCGTTTCACCGCGGATTACGCGGATATCGCGGATCGATTCCCGACCACCTCGGGCTATCCGCGCCATCCGCGTAGTCCGCGGTTAAAAAATTCCGTCCCTCTTCAGCTCCACCCTCTTTCACTTCCCCTTTCCCTTTCACTTCCTCTCCCATGAAACCACTCAACATCGGCATGATCGGTTACGGCCTCATGGGCCGCGCCCACACCAACGCGTTCCGCCAAGTCAGCCAGTTCTTCTCCCTTGAACATAAACCCGTCCTCAAGGCCATCTGCGGCCGCGACGGCGTGAAAGCCGCCGCCTTCGCCGCCAACTGGGGTTACGAATCCGTCGAGACCGACTGGCGCGCCCTCATCGCCCGCCCCGACATCGACCTCATCGACATCGCCGCCACCAACAACGTCCACGCGGAAATCGCCATCGCCGCCGCCAAAGCCGGCAAGCTCGTCATGTGCGAAAAACCCCTCGGCATGAATCCCGCCGAATCCCTCAAAATGGTCGCCGCCGTCGAAAAGGCCAAGGTGCCCAACATGGTCTGGTATAACTACCGCCGCGCCCCCGCCGTCACCCTCGCCAAAATGCTCATCGACGAGGGTAAGCTCGGAAAAATCTTCCACTACCGCGCCAAATTCCTGCAGGACTGGACCATCAACGCCGACGTCCCCCAGGGCGGCCCCGGCACCTGGCGCCTCGACGCCTCCGTCGCCGGCAGCGGCGTCACCGGCGACCTCCTCGCCCACTGCATCGACACCGCAATGTGGCTCAACGGCTCCATCGACACCGTCACCGGCATGACCGAGACCTTCGTCAAGGAGCGCAAACACGCGCTCACCGGCAAAAAACAAAAAGTCGGCATCGACGACGCCTCCGCGTTCCTCGCCCGCTTCAGCAACGGCTCCCTCGCAACCTTCGAGGCCACCCGCTACGCCCGCGGCCACAAGGCCCTCTACACCTTCGAAATCAACGGCGAACACGCCTCGATCTTCTGGGACCTCCACGATCTCCACCGCCTCCAGTGGTTCGACCACCGCGACGCCAGCGTCGTGCGCGGCTGGCGCTCGATCCACGTCAGCGACGGCGACCAACCGTACATGAAAAACTGGTGGATTCCCGGCGTGCAGATCGGGTTCGAACACACCTTCACCCACCAGGTCGCCGACTTCCTCGCCGGTATCGAGTCCGGCCAACCCGCTGCCCCGACCTTCCGCGACGGTCTCGCCACCGACTACGTCACCGACGCCGTCCTCAAATCCGCAAAATCGGGCCGGTGGACCAAGGTCAAGAAAGTCTAATGTGCGTCGGGGCGTCGGTTGCCGACGCCCGTTTGTTTGCTTCGTTTCTTCCAGGGCGGGTCCCAGACCCGCCCTCCTTTTTCTCCTCCCCCCCCGCCCCATGTTCCTCCGCGCCCTCCTGCTTCTCGCCCTCGTCTCCGCCCCGTTCCTCCGCGCCGCCGCGCCCACGAGCCTCGTCTTCACGCCGCCGACCAGCGTCAAAGCCGTGGGCAAACACGTCGTCCTCCTCTCGGGCGACGAAGAATACCGCAGCGAGGAAGCCATGCCGATGCTCGCGAAAATCCTCAGCCAGCGCCACGGCTTCAAATGCACCGTCCTCTTCGCCCTCGACCCCGACGGCACGATCAACCCCGATAACCAAAAATCCCTCGCCGATTCCGTCGCCCTCGATTCCGCCGACGCGATCGTCCTCGGCCTGCGTTTCCGCAACTGGCCCGATGCCGACATGCAGCGCTTCGTCTCCGCCTTCGAACGCGGCGTCCCGCTCATCGCCCTCCGCACCTCCACCCATCCCTTCAACTTTCCCTCCGACAGCCCGTGGGCAAAATACTCGTGGAACGCAAAAGCCCCGTGGCCCGGCGGCTTCGGCAAACAGGTCCTCGGCGAGACGTGGGTCTCCCACTGGGGCAAACACAAGGCCGAGGCCACCCGCGGCGTCACGGAACCCTCGGCCGCCGCCGACGCTCTCCTCCGCGGCGTGACCGACGTCTTCGGTGACAGCGATGTCTACGAGGCCTACCCGCCCGCCGACGCCAAGATTCTCCTCCGCGGTCTTGTGCTCAAGGGTATGAACCCCGCCGACGCCCCCGCCGAAACGCTCAAGAAGCGCGCCACCGACAAACAGGAGCAGCCCCTCAATTCCCCCGCGATGCCCATCGCCTGGACCCGCACGTTCAAACATGCGAGCGGCAAGGAAAACAAAGTCTTCACCACGACCATGGGCGCCGCGACCGACCTCGAAAACGAATCCCTCCGCCGCCTCGTGGTCAACGCCGCCTTCTGGAGCGTCGGCCTCCCCATCCCCGCCAAGGCCGATGTCGCCCTCGTCGATCCCTACACGCCGCGCAAATACGGCTTCAAGGGCTACCGCTACCCACTCACCCCCGCCGTCTACGCCCTCGGCCAAACCGTCCCCGCCGGCGGCACCCCGCCCCCCGCCCCGACGCCCCCGCCCAATCCCCAGCAAAAAAAATCCGCCGCCGCTCCGGCTCCTGCACCCAGCGCTCAGCCCTCGGCGCTCAGCTCCCTCAACACCCCCATCACCCTCAACCCCGGCGAGCGCATCGCCATCGTCGGCAACACCCTCGCCGATCGCATGCAGCATCATAATCACCTCGAGACGCTCATCACCGCCCAGTTCCCCCAGCACAACCTCTCCTTCCGCAACCTCTCCGCCGCCGGCGACGAGGTCGTCACCCGCGCTCGCTCCAAAGATTTCGGCACGCCCGACGAGTGGCTCGCCAAGGTCCAGCCCAGCGTCGTCTTCGTGTTTCTCGGCTACAACGAATCCTTCGCCGGCCCCGCAGGCCTGCCAAAATTCAAACAGGATCTCGAAGCCTACGTGAACAACGTCCGCACCAAGACGTACAACGGCATCGCTCCGCCCCGCCTCGTCCTCTTCTCCCCGATCGCCAACGAGCAACTCCCCGGCACCGAATTCGCCGTCCCCGCCGCCAACAACCGGAACCTCGCACTCTACGCCGCCGCCATGGCCGAGGTCGCCGGCGACAAGGCCGGCGTGACGTTCGT